>JBNKZS010000017.1:0-45395 GCA_050301755.1 Mariprofundaceae bacterium | reverse complement strand
CCAAGAAGCCCGGCACTCAATCCTTCGATAAGTCGTTTCAGCGCCTTCTCCTGCGCGACCAACTGTTTCTCCCTCTCCCTGTTAAGCCCCACATCCCTGCGTACCCGCTTGGCCAACGAACGTTTTTCATCAACCCGAACTGCAACTTCCCGCTCATGCTGTGCCCGCTCTTTCTGAAGCAGGGTCAATTCACGGCGCTTGATCTCTTCCTCTTTCTCAATCTCTGCCAGCTCGCCAACCTTCTTCTGCCAGACTAGGCGATCCCTCTCCTGTGAAAGCATGGCAAACTGAAGCATCTTCTTCCGATGCGGAATTTCAGAGACCGAGACGCCGGCAAACACATCAAGCCATCCCGGCTCACGGCTGGCCCGCTGATACGCCGCAGAGGCCTGCTGAATCATCTGCTCTTCCATCTGAATAATATCGCTGTTGAGTTGTTTTCTGGCCTGTCGAAGCTGCGACACTCTTTTGTCCGTATCACTTATTTTGACATCCACTTCCCGTCTGGCTGACCGAGCTGAAACAAGTGCCGTATCCAGCTTGCGCAGCTCCTCGCCCAGCGCTCCGAGCTTGAACTCAAGTTGTTTACGGATTTTCGCCAGTTTCTGCTTCTCCTGTTGAACCTGAGCAAGTTCAGCCGCCCTGTCGGGTTCAGCAAACAGCCCGGAAGGAGCCGTAACGGCAAGCAACATCAGAAGTATGAATAGAGGGCGCAACATCTTCATTCTTTGTGATAGGGGTGACCCTGCATAATGGTAAAAGCGCGATAGAGCTGCTCTATGACTAGCACCCGAGCCAGCTTATGCGGAAGTGTCAGTGCTGAAAGGCTCCAGCACGCTCTGGCTTTCTGGCGAACAGTGTCGGAGACGCCGGCGGCTCCGCCGATGACAAAATCGAGAGTTGCGCCGCCATGCAGGCCCTGAAGATACTCAGCCCACTTCATGCTCGTCAGGCTTTTGCCACGCTCGTCAAAAAGAATGAAGTCACGCTCCACCGCCTTCAGGATCAATCGCTCCTCTTCCTGCTTGCGCTGGGAAAGCTGCTTCCCCTTACCCTCAGGAAGTTCAACAATATCAAACGTACACTGCCCTTTTAAGCGCTTGAAAAACTGACTCTCGAACGCATCCAACTCGGGAGCCCCCCTGCCAACGGTTATCAGCCGCAACTTCACCCCTGATGCGGCTCGCTATCAGGTCTGGCCCAGAGACGTTCAAACTGGAACTCACTGCGCACATCGGGAAGGAAGAGATGTACGACAACGTCGCCGAGATCAACCAACAGCCACTCCATTGCCTCCAACCCTTCGATTCCAGCTGTAAGGCCCAGCTTGTGACCGGCTTCGGCAACGGACTGGGCAATCGCCTTGAGCTGCCTGTCGGTTCGCCCTGTAGCCACGATAAATCGGTCTGTAAACGCGCACTGACCACGCACATCCAGCACCAGAATATCCTGTGCCTTCTTGTCCTCAATGGCATCGACAACCAGTTGCGTTAGCGCTTCCAGCTTCTCGTCTTTATTAGTTACATCGCTCAAACTCTTTCTCCTGATTCCGGCCCGTACCGGGCCTCAACTTCTTCACATATACAGCTGTTCACCAGCCCGCTCAAACTCTCGCCATCCGAAGCCCTGTCCCGGATGAGGGTTGCTGACACATCTGGCAGCGTGCCATCCAGTTGAATCATGTGCCCTGCGGCCAGACTCCGGCCGCTTTCCCGGTTCGCACGCCACTGTTCAACACTCACAGCCTTCCAGCCCGGCAGCTCAGCTATAGGCGGCTCCCCCTTACGGGAAAACACAGCAACATTGCAGCAACGCCGATGCTCGGGATAATCAATCCATTGCGGCATCGTGGCAAAAGAGTCGGCCCCGCACAGCCATAGCGGAATCACTTCCGGACAACTGTCCCTGAACCGTTTCAGCGTATGAATCGCTGCCACCGGCCCGTCGTGTCTGACCTCCCAATCCTTGATGTGAACATTTGGAAGCCCTTCAAACATCTCCTTTACCCATGCCATGCGCATTTCACCGCTGGCGTGCCTGGATGCATCGCGATGCACAGGAATGCCTGCGGGGATCACCCACACCTCATCAAGAAGAAGCTGCGTCAACGCACTCTTCACCAGGGCCTCATGACCTAGGTGCGGTGGATCGAAACTACCACCGAATAGCCCGATACTTGGTTCAGATAAGTGACTCAAACGGCCGTTGAACCCGACTTGCCTATCTGTTGATCATTTTCTGGAACAAAAGGCGATCAACCCCTTACCTGACCGCTGCCGAGTACGATCCATTTTTGAGTGGTCAATCCTTCAAGCCCGACAGGCCCGCGCACATGCAGTCGATCAGTCGAAATACCGATCTCCGCACCCAGACCGTACTCAAACCCGTCGGCAAAGCGGGTGCTGGCATTCCACATCACTGAAGATGAATCCACCTCGCGCAGGAATCGCTGGCCAGCATCATAATCCTTGGTGACAATAGTTTCGGTATGCGCCGAACCGTAACGACTAATGTGATCAATCGCCTGATCCAGAGAGTCTACAATGCGAACGGAGAGAACCGGAGAGAGGTACTCGGTCGCCCAATCCTCATCCGTCGCCGATTTCACATCCAGGCCGGACGCCGCAGAAATGGTCTTTTCGCAACCGCGAATCTCCACACCCTTATCCAGCATCGCTTTGACAATGGGAGCCACACAATCAGCCGCATCCTGATGAACAAGCAGTGTCTCCATGGCATTACAGACACCATAGCGATGCGTCTTTGCATTGATTGCAATGTTCAGAGCCATCTCACGATCCGCCATGGCATCAATATAGACATGGCAGATTCCATCCAGATGCTTAATCACAGGCACTCTCGACTCTGCCGATACGCGCTCAATCAGTGATTTTCCGCCCCGGGGAATAATCACATCGACATAACTCTCTGACTGTAACAGCGCGCCAACCAGTGCCCGGTCCGTTGAATCAATCAACTGCACGCCGTTCTGTGGCAAGCCGGCATCCACCAGCGCCCGGCGCAGACAGCCTGCGATGGCACGGTTGGAGTGAATAGCTTCGGATCCGCCGCGAAGAATCGCCGCATTACCCGACTTCAGGCAGAGGGCTGCCGCATCTGCCGTCACATTCGGACGTGATTCATAGATAATGCCGATCACACCCAGTGGCACACGCATGTGACCCACCTGGATTCCGGACGGGCGGTAGACAAGGTCGGAAATGGCACCAACCGGATCAGGAAGTGCCGCAATCTGCTCCAACCCTTCAGCCATCGCATCGACGCGATCGGCATTGAGCGCCAGACGGTCTTTTGATGCGGCATCCAGCCCATTTTCATCGGCAGCCTTCATATCCATTGCACTGGCAGCGAGAATCTCTGCTGTTTCACGACGCAGGATTGCCGCTGAAAGCAGTAGAGCCTTGTTCTTCGCCTTGGTATCAACCATGCGCATCACCTTGGCCGCATCCTTGGCCTGCTTACCAAGCGTCTCCATCACCTTTATAACATCACTGCTCATCTCTTCTCTCCACCATTAATGACGTTCTTCATCCCTTTCGAGTAGCACCAAATTATCTCGATGAACAACCGAAGTGAAATCGACATAACCCAGTGTCTCTTCGATCTTCTCGCTACTCACGCCGACCAGCTTCCGCATCTCGTCAGCATTGTAGTTACACAAACCCTTGGCAAAGACGCCGTCTGGGCCCTTGATCTCAACACACTCGCCCTTATCAAACATCCCTTCAACCTTGATCACGCCAACGGGCAGAAGACTGCTACCACTGGCCACAACGGCTTTGGCTGCGCCTGCATCAACATATATCGTTCCGGCGGGATGAAGCACATCGACAATCCAGTGTTGTCGGCGTGACTGCCTGTCTTCGCCACAAAGAAAAAGTGTGCCGACATCCTCTCCGCCAAGAAAATCGGCCAGAACATGTTCCCGATGCCCATTCACAATGGCTGCAGCAATACCTCCACGCGTCGATATCTTGGCCGCCTTGAGCTTACTGACCATGCCCCCGGTTCCGAAGCTGCTGCCGACATCTCCGGCCATATGCATCACGTCAGCAGTGATTGACTCAACCACGGTCAGCCGGGAGGCATCGGTGTGCGTAGCAGGGTTCTGATCAAACAGCCCGTCAACATCGGTCAACATCAGCATCAGGTCTGCCTCAATCACCAGGCTGACCAGAGCCCCCAGAGTGTCATTGTCGCCGAACTTAATCTCTTCAACCACAACCGTGTCATTCTCATTTACGACAGGTATCACACCGGCTGAAAACAGTGTCTCACTTGTATTGCTTGCATTGAGATAGCGGCGACGGTGACGCAGATCATCCTTGGTCAGTAACAGCTGCGCCACGTTCAAGCCATGTGCTGAAAATGCCTGTTTGTAGGCATGCATCAACGAGGGCTGTCCCATCGCAGCACAGGCCTGTTTTTCATGAACCGAAAGCTTCCGCCCAAGCCATCCCATCTGGACACGACCCAGCGCAACAGCCCCGGAAGAGACGATACAGACCTCGACACCCTTCGCCTGAAGGGCTACAACCTCGGCTGCAATACGCTCCACGACGGACATACGAATACCCGCCTCCGAATCTGTCAGAAGCGAGCTGCCAATCTTGACAACAACCCTTTTGGCCCGTCCCAAATCAGCACGTGATCGAATCAATCGTTACCCTCCATCACTTCCGGTTCAACAACCTCTTTCGCATTTTCTTCAGCCAGTTCCGTGGCATGCACTGCCCGCACCTGATCATACAGATCTCTAAGCAACTGCTGAATACCTTCACCTGTTACCGAAGAGACAGTGTAATAAGTCAGCCCAAGCTTTTCTGCCTCTTCCAGCAGTGCCGGACGCTCTTCATCTGTAATCGCATCCATCTTATTCAACACCAGCAGTCGGGGCTTATTAAAAACCGTTTCGCCGTACCCTTTCAATTCAGCTTCGATCTCTGTGAACTGGTCGGTAATGGAGATCCCTTCCGGGTGCGCCACATCTACCAGATGCAGCAACACTCTGGTTCTCTCGATATGCTTGAGGAACCTATGACCCAGCCCCTTACCTTCATGAGCTCCTTCGATCAAACCGGGGATATCCGCCATGACGAATCCGTCGCCATCATCCATAAAGACCTGGCCAAGTGATGGCGCAATTGTGGTAAATGGGTAGTCGGCAATTTTCGGCCGTGCGTTGGAGACACGTGAAATCAGTGTCGATTTGCCGGCATTGGGAAGCCCGACCAGGCCGACATCCGCCATCGATTTGAGTTCCAGAAAGCGAATACCCGACTCTCCTTCCTCGCCGGGCTGGGAGTAGCGAGGAGCGCGGTTGGTGCTGGTGGCAAAGTGCGTGTTTCCCAGACCTCCCTGTCCACCTTTAGCCAGAAAGGCCTCCTGACCGTTACGGGTCAGATCAAACAGAACCTCGCCATACTCATCCTTGACCACCGTACCTAGGGGAACCTGAATGCGGACATCCGCTCCCTTCCGACCATGCTTATTCTTGCCCTGTCCGGCACGACCATTTTCGGCAAAGATCCGTTTACGCAGGTAGAGTTCCTGCAGGGTATTTTTGTCGCGGCTGGCCACGAGAATAACATGCCCGCCACGGCCGCCATCGCCGCCATCGGGGCCGCCCCTGGGAATGTATTTCTCACGCCTCATGGATGAGCAACCGGGGCCACCGTTACCGGCCCGGACTTCAATTTTCACTTCATCAATAAATCGCATGGGGTTACAACCTAGCCGTTATTTTTCATTACACAAAAGGGTATATCACAAACAAAAAGAGGGTGCCGTTAAGCACCCTCTTTTAAACATCAACTCAGGCTGAATCAGTCAGCAATACGAACCGTGGTACGGCCTGCTTTCTGGAAATACTCAACCTTACCTTCTGTGAGTGCGAACAGGGTATGGTCTTTACCGCAGCCTACATTCTCACCCGGACGAATCTTGGTGCCGCGCTGACGTACAATAATGTTGCCGGCAATGACAGCTTCGCCGCCGTATTTCTTTACGCCAAGGCGCTTGGAGTTGGAATCGCGTCCGTTCTTGGACGAACCGCCTGCTTTCTTATGTGCCATGGTTTACTCCTTGTCTGCCTTGGTTGCTTTGGCAGCCGTCTTTTTAGCCGCTGGTTTAGCTTCAGCTTTAGCCTTTGGCGCAGCCTTCTTGGCTGCAGGTTTAGCTTCGGCTTTAGCCTTTGGCGCAGCCTTCTTGGCTTCTGGCTTCGCTTCTGCCTTAGGAGCTGCAGCCTTCTTGGCTGCTCCGCCTGTAGCAGCAACCTCGGTAATGCGTACCTGTGTATAGTCCTGACGATGACCCTTGGTCAAACGATAGTTCTTACGACGGCGCTTCTTGAAGATAACAATCTTCTGGCCACGACCGGCGTCAGTAACAACCGCTGATACTTTCGCTTTTGAAGCGTCAGCACCTGCTTTGATCTCTGCGCCTTCGCCGAACATCAGAACGTCGTCAAAGGTTACTTTCTTGCCAACTTCAGCATCCAGCTTCTCAATGCGCAGAAGGTCACCTTCCTGCACACGGTACTGCTTGCCGCCAGTCTTAATTACTGCATACATGTCCGTACTCTCCAGTGTTGCTTACGCAGCCTTACCAGGCTTGCCGTATTTCTTGTAGAAGCGCTCTACGCGGCCTTCAGTATCCATAATCTTCTGCTTGCCGGTATAAAACGGATGGCATGCAGAACAAACTTCCACACTGATGTTGCCTCGTGTTGAACGAGTCTCGAATGTATTACCGCATGAACATGTCACTGTTGAAGCGATGTATTCAGGATGAATCTCAGCTTTCACTTTTCCTACTCCTGTATTTTCAAAGGGCGCGATTTATACATTCGCACGACTTTTAATTCAAGTACTAATAACAGAGCGGGTATCCTGAAGACCAGAACACCCGCCTTTAATACTTAATAATGCTGGTTAAATAAGTCCGGCAAGTGCCGATCTGCACATCTCCATAACCGGATCTGGGTAGACACCGATGGCAACGATAATAACCGATGTCAGAGCAACGGTTGCCTTCATCAGCACGTTATCACTGAAATTGAATGCAACACGCTCCTCGTCAAAGTAGATATATTTGACGACACGGATGTAATAGAAGGCACCAATTGCCGAAAACAGAATCGCGATCAGACCCAGCGTCAGGTGACCGGCATCGATAACTGCGGCAATGACCGCAAACTTGGCCCAGAAACCACCGAGGAACGGGATACCTGCCAGTGAGAACATCATCAGGCCCATCGCCAGCGCATAACCTGGCCGAACCTTGGACATACCGGCGAAATCATCCAGCAGCTCACCCTGGATACCGTCACGACGCATCAGGATAATGATGGCAAAGGCGCCCATAGTCATAAACAGATAAATGGTCATATAGATCAGTACGCCTGCATAACCGTCGGCATTGGCAGCAATCAGGCCAAGCAGTACAAAGCCGACATGACCGACCGTCGAGTAAGCCAGCATGCGTTTGATATTACGCTGGGCAATGGCCGCGATATTACCAACGGCAAGCGTAAGAACAGCCATGCCGGTGAACATCACTGTGTACTCATGCTGTACTGCAGGCATCGCATCCACCAGAACTCGCATCAGAATCACAAAACCAGCCACCTTCGGTGCGACAGACATGAATGCCGTGATCGGTGTCGGTGCACCCTCGTAGGCATCGGGAGTCCACATATGGAAAGGTGCGACTGAAACCTTGAAGGCCATGCCAGCCAGCACGAACAACATGCCCACCAGCGTGGCTGTACGCGCTGAACCATCATTCTCCGCAAGCGCTGTTCCAATCAGACTGAAGTCGAAACTTCCGCTTACACCATACAGGAAGGTGATACCGTAGAGCAGCATACCCGATGAGAGCGAACCGAGAATGAAGTACTTCAGAGCCGCCTCTGAAGAGCGCAACACATCCCGCTGGTAGCCAACCAGTACATATATAGATAGTGCCATCAGCTCGAGACCCAGGTACATCGTGACAAAATTGGTGGCCGAAACCATCAACATCATACCGAGCAGGGCAAACAGTATCAGACAGTAGTATTCACCAACATTGGCTTCCTCTTTCATGTAGTCGAGAGAGAGTACGATGCCGAAAACCGTTGCCGCAAGCATCAGCAGCTTGGCAAAGGATGCGAACGGATCAAGGACGAAGAAACCGTAGAAGGTCGTCATCGCCTCAGGCGAGGTTACATTTACTGTAGCTACAGCTGCAGCAGCACAGGTCGCAATGGCAAGCCAGGCTGTAATGCCCTTCTTCTCTTTCGACAGGAACAGATCCAGCAACAGAAGCGCCATTGCCATCACAGCAATGATGATCTCCGGAAGCATCAGTTCCAGATTAGAAGGAAACGGGAACGGGAAGGTTACGTTAGCCATGTTTCATATACCTCAGTGGTGCGCCATTTCATGTGCTGCACCGGCCAGAGCCGCCGCCGCATCCAACTTGCTTGTGGTTGCCTGCTCGATCAGGTGGGAAACCGACTCATGCATCACATCAAGTACAGGTAGCGGGTAGAAACCCATCCACAGTACCAGAAGAATCAATGGGACAAAGTATGAGAATTCGCGAACGCTCATATCTTTCATCGTCTTTACAGAATCTTTGGTGATGTCACCCATAATCACACGCTTGTACATCCACAGGGTGTAGCAGGCAGAGAGAACGACACTGAGCGTCGCGGCAATGGCAATCCACTTGGCCGAGATATCCATCTGGGAAGGATCCGCCTCAAAGGTGCCGATCAGTACCATAATCTCGCCAACGAAGGAGCTGGCGCCGGGAAGTGCCACGTTGGCCATAGCAAAGACCATCATCACCGCTGCAAAGACAGGCATGACGTTGACCACGCCCCCGTAGTCGGCAATTTCACGCGTATGCAGACGATCATACATCACACCGACACAGAGGAAGAGTGCGGCGGCAACAAAACCGTGAGAGATCATATTGATGATCGCACCCTCTACAGCCGCCTGTGTAAACATGAACGTACCCAAGGTCACGAAGCCCATATGGGCGATCGATGAGTAGGCGATCAGGCGCTTCATATCCGTCTGCATCATGGCGACCAGGGAGATATAGACAATGGCCACCAGCGACAGAACCACCATGAACGGAACGAAGTACTGGGATGCATCCGGTGTAATCGGAAGGGAGAAACGGAGGAAGCCGTAAGCACCCATCTTCAGCAGAATACCGGCCAGAATCACCGAACCTGCCGTTGGTGCTTCGGTATGCGCATCAGGCAGCCAGGTGTGAACCGGCCACATTGGCACTTTCACCGCGAAGGCGACAAAGAAGGCGATCCAGATCCAGATCTGCCATTCGAAGTCGAACGGGTAGTCCATCAATGCCAGGATGCTGAATGTACCCCCGGACTTGAAATACATTGCCAGCAACGCGATCAGCATCAGGACGGAACCGGCCAGCGTATAGAGGAAAAACTTCAGTGTCGCATAGACACGGTTCTTACCACCCCAGATACCGATAATCAGGTACATCGGAATCAGCATCGCTTCCCAGAAAAAGTAGAAGAGAATCGAATCAAGGGCTGAGAAGACACCGATCAGTGTGGTCTCAAGAACCAGAAATGCGATCATGTACTCTTTAACGCGACTCTGGATACACTCCCATGCGGAGATCACACAGATAATGGTCAGCATGCTGGTCAGGATAATGAACGGCATGGAGATGCCATCAACACCCAGCTGATAGTTAATGTTGAACGACTCAATCCAGGGATGGAACTCCTCGAACTGCATATGAGCGGTGGTCGTATCAAACCTTGTCGCCAGAGGCAGGGTAACAATGAATGTGGCGACAGAGATCAACAGCGTTGACCAGCGTACCGCATTGGCATTCTTGATAAACAGCCAGATGAACATCGCTCCTGCCAGTGGCAGGAAGATACTCAGTGAAAGAATCGGGAAGCCTAAAACATTATGCAGTTCCATGGCGTTATGCATTTCCATAATAGCCGCTTCCTCCCCTTAACCGTTCAACATCAGGTATGTCAGGAATCCGAACACACCGATGACCATTGCGTAGGCGTAGTGATAGACCATGCCTGTCTGTGCGGTACGCAAACGCGCAGCACCTGATTTGATCGAATCAACAATACCGGCATGAATGATGCCCTTGTCGATGATGCCGAGATCAGCCTTCTGCCACAGCGCATCGCCGAGTCGGCGGGCAGGCTGGATAAAGATGCGCTCATAGAGCTCATCCCAGTACCACTTGTTAAGCAGGAAGGTATAGATCGGGCCCGCAGCCTTGGCGATCTTCGCAGGCATAGCTGTCTCTTTGAAATACATCGCATATGCCAGACCGATACCGCCAATTGCCAGCCAGAATGGCAGCGTAAATGGCGCATGAAGAATCAGACCCATCGCACTGTGCACTCCGCCCTCTTCAGCCATTGCCATCAGCGGATTGTGTTCATCCAGAACAAACAGGGCATCTCCGAAGAAGCCTTTGGCAATCTCCGGGTTGGCGATATCCAGAACCGAGAAACCCCACCAGCCGGAAAGAACAGCACCAGCGGCCAGAATCATCAACGGAACCGTGATCACCTTCGGGGACTCATGCAGATGACTCTTCGTGTGAGCATCAACACGATCCGAATTATGGAAGGTGAGGAAGAACATGCGGAAGGTATAGAAAGCCGTCATGAAGACACCGGAAAGTACGGCAAAGGAGGCGAATGAGCCGACCCAGCCAAGTTCACCAAAGTCGCGAATCATGGTGGCTTCGATAATCAGGTCCTTTGAGAAGAAGCCTGCGAAAGGCGGAACACCAGCCAGCGCCAGTGCTGCCAAAAACATCGTAATGTAGGTGATTGGCATATATTTGCGCAGACGGCCCATCTTACGGATATCCTGTTCTGCCATGACGGCATGAATTACGGAACCTGCTGCCAGGAAGAGCAACGCCTTGAAGTAGGCGTGAGTCATCAGATGGAAGATGCCGGCCGAATAGGCAGATACGCCACAGGCGACAAACATGTAACCAAGCTGCGAACAGGTGGAGTAGGCAATGACGCGCTTGATGTCGTTCTGAACCAGGCCGATGGTCGCACACATCCAAGCGGTAATCGCACCAACCAGCGTCACTGCAGCCAGTGCCACATCCGAGTACTCGAACATCGGTGACAGGCGTGCCACCATGAATACACCGGCGGTTACCATGGTAGCTGCATGGATCAGTGCCGAGATCGGTGTCGGGCCTTCCATGGAATCAGGGAGCCAGACATGCAGCGGAACCTGGCCTGACTTACCCATGGCGCCGACAAACAGTGCCAGACAGATAAAGGTGATGGCTGAAACATCCCAGCTCAGGAACGAGAGATGGGCGCCGCTGTTAACAAGAGCGGGAACGGCTTCGAACACCTTTGAATACTCAACGGTTCCGAAGTAGTACCAGACAGCCAGAATACCGACGGCAAAACCGAAATCGCCGACTCGGTTGACGATGAACGCCTTCATCGCTGCCACGGTGGCACTTTCACGCTTGAACCAGAAGCCAATCAACAGGTAAGAGAAGAGGCCAACCGCTTCCCAGCCGAAGAAGAGGGTGAAAAAGCTGTTACCCATAACCAGTACCAGCATGGAGAAGGTAAAGGCAGAGATATAGGAGAAGAATCGGGAGTAACCCGGATCGCCATGCATGTAGCCGATGGTGTAGACATGAACACAGGCGGAAACAATGGTCACTGTCATCATCATGACCGTCGTCAGACGGTCGATCATCATGCCGACAGGCACGACAAGATCTCCGGAGACAATCCAGGTCCAGAAATTGCCGTGGAACGAGGCACCACCCATGACCTGGATGAAGACGTGCACTGAAAGCACGGCAGAGGCAATCACCATCACGCATGTGATCCAGTGAGAGAGCTTCTCTTTCAGTGCCCAGCCAAACAGGCCTGCAGCCATCGCACCGATAAGAGGCAGTGCAGGAATGGCGAGTAGTTCGATTGTATTAAGTGTTGTCACCTGCTCTCCCCCTTAACCCTGCAACGTATTGATGTCTTCGATCTCAATCGAACGACGCTGTCGATAGAAGGCCACCAGAATAGCCAGGCCTACCGCCACCTCACTGGCTGCAACGGTCAATACGAAGAAGACAAATATCTGACCGGCCAGATCATTGAGGAAGTGAGAGAAGGCAACAAAGTTGATATTGACTGCCAACAGAATCAACTCAATGCACATCAGAATCGTGATCACATTCTTCCGATTCAGAAACAGGCCGATCACACCGATGGAAAAGAGGCATGCGGCAACTACGAGATAACCTGACAGTGGTACCATTACATCCTCACCTTGCGCAGACGATCCTCTTTACGAGTCTGAACCTGCGCTGAAATATTCTGGTATTTGGCATCCTTACGGGCGCGAAGCGTCAACACGATTGCCCCCACCAGCGCCACCAGAAGAATGATGGCCGCCACTTCGAAACCGAGGAGATACTTGGTATAGAGCTCTTTACCGATCTCAACCGTGTTGTTCACATCCTGGCCGAAATGAGCCGCCTGCTGCATGCCGGAAGAGCCAAACACACCGCTGCTGACCGAAGCAATCAGTTCAACCAGCAGAATGACGGCAATCATGCCTCCCATCGGAAGATACTGAAGGAATCCTTCACGCAACCTGGCACGATTCACTTCCAGCATCATGATCACAAACATGAACAGCACCATGACAGCACCGACATAGATCAAGATCAGGATGATACCGAGAAACTCCGCATCAAGCAGGAAGAAGAGACCTGATGCATTGAAGAAGCAGAAAATGAGGAACATGACCGAGTGCATGGTATTTCGAGCCAGCACAACGCCCAGACCCGCTGAAACGGCGAGGCCTCCGAACAGATAAAAGAAAGCGGTTTCTAACATCTTCTCTCCTTAATCCTTTGACACTGCACTGGGACGGTCAGCTGCAAGGTTGGCGGCGATCTGGGATTCATATCGATCACCCACTTTCAGCAACATGTCCTTGGTATAATAAAGGTCGCTACGATTCTCGGAGCCGTACTCAAACTCCTGAGTCTCGACAATCGCATCAACAGGGCACGCTTCCTGGCAGAAGCCGCAGAAGATGCACTTGGTCATATCGATATCGTAACGGGTGGTACGGCGGGTTCCGTCTGAACGCTCTTCCGATTCGATCTGAATCGCCAGTGCCGGGCAAACCACCTCGCAAAGCTTACAGGCGATGCAACGCTCCTCGCCGTTCTCATAGCGGCGCAGTGCGTGCAGGCCACGGAAGCGAGGAGATAGCGGTGTGCGCTCCTCCGGATACTCCACAGTAATCTTTTTCCTGAAAAGGTAGCGGCCGGTTAGAGACAGACCGATCAGCAACTCCCACAGAAGCCAGGTTTTGAGATGACGTTTAATCAAGTTCATTGCATCACCTCCAAGGCTGCCAGTAGCCGATAAAGTCACTCACCCATGTAAGTGAAGACGAAATGTCACCTGCATAAGTGGCGCAACCGATAACTGCAATCCAAGCCAGCGTCCATGGCAGGAAGACTTT
Source organism: Mariprofundaceae bacterium (assembly GCA_050301755.1). Taxonomy (GTDB): domain Bacteria; phylum Pseudomonadota; class Zetaproteobacteria; order Mariprofundales; family Mariprofundaceae; genus WSZY01. The sequence goes on along the minus strand of JBNKZS010000017.1, from coordinate 31,821 downwards.
CCAGCCCAGACGCATCAACTGGTCGTAACGGAAACGCGGGAACGTTGCACGGAACCAGATAAAGACAAAAATCAGGAATGAGGTCTTGGCCAACAGCCAGACCGTTCCCGGAATAGCATTGAGGAATTCGCCGACAACCGGGAAATCTGCCGGCAGCGGTGCATACCAGCCACCAAGGAACATGATCGAGGTCATCAGGCTGATCAGGATCATCGCCGCATACTCAGCCAGCGAGAATGTGGCAAACCACATGCCCGAATACTCAACGAAGAACCCTGCAACCAGCTCAGCCTCGCCTTCCGGAAGATCGAACGGCGAACGGTTGGTCTCGGCACAGCCGGAGATGAAGAAGACAATAAACATCGGGAAGAGCGGCAGCATGTACCAGTGCCAGATACCCCCGGCCTGTGCATGCACAATACCGGAGAGATTCATTGTTCCCGCCATGATCAGCACACAGACAATCGAGAAGCCCATGGCAATCTCGTAGGAGACCATCTGACAGGTCGAACGCACCGCACCGATCAGTGCATATTTGGAGTTGGATGCCCAGCCGGCCATCAGAATACCGTAGATGGCAAGACTTGATATCGCCATCACGTAGAGAATGCCGACATTCAGGTTGGCAATCGCCATCACATGGGCCTCTTCCCAGAAACCGAACAGCGTGGTTTCACCAAAAGGAACCACGGCGAATGCAACAAAGGCCGGAACCATGGCCATTACCGGAGCCGCCACAAAGAGGTACTTGTTGGCCTTGGTCGGGATAATGGTCTCTTTAAGGAAGAGTTTCAGGCCATCAGCAATAGGCTGCAGAAGACCGAACGGACCCACACGGTTACACCCTTTACGAACCTGAATCCAGCCAATCACTCGGCGTTCCGCATAGGTCGTGTAGGCAACACCGAGAGCAATCGGCACTGCAATGGCCAGAATTTCGAGGGCCCAGATTAAAACTTGAAGGCCCATATCGGCTATGCTCATGCTGCACCCCCATCGATATCAACGGATGTCTCACTGGAGAGATCGCCGGCAATGCCGCGCTTGGCCACAAACATCACACCCGGTGCCACATCACCCCGATTGCCAACACTTACGCGCTGCTCTCCGGATGCCGCCTTCACCGTGTGCTCACCGGCTGCTACCGAATCGGAATGGGTAATCACATCATCCAGAGCATGCAGACAACCCGCTTCAGTCAACAGTCTGGATGCACGAGCCCATGCACCCTCGCGGTACATTGAATAGCGACTCACGACATCAAACGCACCCACGGGGCGTTTCGTCGAAGGTGCATATTCGGCTTTCCGATTGCGGGCCGGAGTAATCAACTTGTCAGCCGAAACCGTCCAGACATCTTTCATCTCCGGAGAGAAACGGATCACATGATCGCGCAACTCATCCAGGTTAACAGCAGGAACTTCCGCTCCCATATCCTGAACCAGGCGCATCATCACCTTCCACAGCGGGCGCTCCGATCCCAATGAAGAGAGAGGATGGTCAGCCACGCGGACGCGGCCTTCCATATTCACAAAACTGCCTTCAACTTCCGAATAAGCAGCCGCAGGCAGCTGCACATCGGCAAACTCACTGACCTCGCCGGAGATCGCTCCGACCTGAACCAGAGGCAACTTGCCCAGCACGGCCTTCGCCTGAGCCGAGAAGAGGCCATCGCCCTGCGGATCACTTCCGATCAGCAGCAGCGCATCGATCTCACCGCTTGCAGCAGCATTGAGCAGCTCGCCGGTACCGGTGCGGATATCTCCAAAAACAGAAGAGAGAAGCTGGGCATTCATCCCCTCAGGAATGAGGTTGCGGCCATCACTACCCTCTTCAGCATGCCCACAGGCACGCATCAGGAGGTCAAGCCCATGAATCAATGCCGCCGCATCAGGATGCGAACGGATCTCTTCGCCCACCAGAAGTGCGCAGGAGTCAGCCATCAACGCATCGGCCAGCAGCTTGCCGGCTTCATGGCGCTCTTCGACATGTGCCATCCAATCGCTCATGCCGGCGGCTGTCTTGCCCAGACCTGTCACCTGCTGCATGGCAAAGGCGATCACACCGGCCCAGTCGCGCGGCCGGATCAAAGCGTTATCAGTCGGCTCGGAGTTGGTGCGATAGTTCATAGCACCAATACGGCTGACCGGCTTGCCGGAATTAATACGTTTACGCAGACGCTGCATCAGAACAGGAAGGCGCTGACGCAGGTCAGACCCGAGAATAACGACCTGATCCGTCTCCTCAATCTGCTGAACCGTCATGGCCAGTCCCTCTTCGAAGGCAAAAGGACGCATGTCGCGGCGATGAAGATCATAGGCAACACTGGCATTTTCAAATGCCGCATCGTGCAGCAGGCGGATCGCAGTCAGCCCTTCCACACTCCAGTATGGAGAGAAGAGGATACCGACGCGCTTGCCTTTAAGCAGCTCGACAGTACGACCTACAGCATCATCCCAGCTCACACCGGTCAGGGAACCCTCAGTACGGACTTTCGGTTCAAGAATACGTTCATCGGAGCGGAATGCGTCATAGACATAACGGCCCCGGTCGCAAATCCACGGCTCCACACCACCGCGCTCGGGGCGAATACGGATCACATCATCGCCGCGGGACTCAATGGTGATATCACAACCCTGAGGACACTGGGTACAGGTACTGTTATGGCGGGTTACCTCCCACGGACGGGAGACATCATGCGAAGGCTTATCCAGCAGCGCCCCGACAGGACAGATGTCGGCTAGGTTTCCTGACAGCTCGGAACTCAGGCAATCGTCAACAATGCCATCGATACGCATATGGTCGCCACGATCAAGAACACCCATGTCACCGGTGCCGGCAATCTCATCGGCAAAACGCACACAACGGGTACAGTGAATACAACGGGTCATGCAGGTGCTGATGAACGGACCAAGGTCGTGATCCACAACAGCACGCTTCATCTCGGTGTAGCGACCCTGCGAGGCGCCATGCTCAACAGTATAATCCTGCAGCTTGCAGGCGCCGCCCTGATCACAAACAGGACAATCCAGTGGATGGTGAATCAGCAGGTACTCCATCATCATCTGGCGGTCTTTTTCCAGACCCTCTGACTCTGTACGCACCTTCATACCCTCGGCTACAGGCGTACAGCAGGAGGCAGCAGGCTTGTTCCAGCCCTCAACCTCAACTAGGCACATGCGGCAGTTTGCCGCCACTGAAAGCTCAGGGTGATAACAGAAATAGGGAACCTCAGCACCATGCTTGCGGCAAGCCTCAAGGATACTGGTACCGGGCGTTACTGTGACTTCTTCATCGTTGATAAACAGCACTGTCATGCCGATTTCTCCTTCAAGCGACTGCGCACCTCATCCGGAAAATGCTCGAGCATCGACAGGATCGGAGCTGCGCCACCTTCGGCCAGCGCGCAAATGGTACGACCGGCCATGTGCTCGGAAGCCTCTTTCAGAACCTTCAAATCACCCTCACAGCCCTGGCCGCCATCAATACGGTTCATTACCCGCTCGATCCAGCCCGTACCCTCTCGACACGGTGTACACTGACCACATGACTCATGGGCATAGAAGTGGGAAAGGCGACGCGTGAGCGCAACCACATCGGCGGTCTCATCCATCACAATAATGGCACCAGACCCAAGGAATGAGCCTGCCTTCATAATGTCATCGTAGGTCAATGGCACATCATAGTGCTCAGGTAGAATCCAGGGAGTCGAAGATCCACCGGGGATAATCGCCTTCGGAACGGTGCCGTGCTGAAGGCCACCGCAATACTCCTCGATCAATGTCTTCAGAGAGGTTCCCATCGGCACTTCATAGTTACCGGGTTTGTTCACATGGCCGGAGACCGAAAAGATCTTGCAGCCGGCGTTGTTCGGCTTGCCGATAGCAGCATGCCAAGCGCCACCGAATTCCAGAATCGCAGGCACGGTCGACAACGTCTCCACATTGTTGACCACCGTCGGACAACCATAGAAACCTTCAACAGCCGGGAACGGAGGCTTAAAGCGCGGACGACCCGGCCGGCCTTCAAGCGACTCGATCAACGCCGTCTCTTCACCGCACACATAGGCGCCGGCACCGCGATGGACCGTCAGGTTCATGCTGTAATCGGTTCCGAGAATATTGTCACCGAGAAGATTCGCCGCATAGGCCTCGTCAATCGCCGCATTAAGCACTTCGGCTTCAGCCACGAACTCTCCGCGAATATAGATATAGGCATCTTTCACGCCGAGTGCGAAACCGGCCATGATCATCCCTTCAATAAGGAGATGCGGATCGAAGCGCATGATGTCGCGATCCTTGAATGTGCCCGGCTCACCCTCATCCGCATTGCAGAGCAGATAGGTCGGCTTGCCGGTATTGCGAGGAACGAATGACCACTTAAGCCCGGTCGGGAAGCCCGCACCGCCACGGCCACGCAGACCGGAGGTCTTCATCTCGTCGATAATTTTATCGGCATCAAACTCTTTCAGTACGGTCGGCAGAAACTTGTAAGCACCATTTTCACGTGCCACTGCAAGCTTGTGCTGATCCGGAATCTCAATACGATCGAAACAGATTCTTGTTACTTTTGAAGGATCGGAAGAAATGGCCATTACGCTTCCCCTCCTGCACGAACCTGGGTAATCAGCCTGTCCATGGACTCAGGCGTCGCCTTCTCATGATAAACATTATTCACCTGCACCACCGGTGCTCCGGCACAGGCGCCCGCACACTCTACTTCGGTCACTGTGAACAGGCCGTCCGGTGTGGTCTGGCCCACCTTGATATCGAGCTTCTCACACAGGTGGCGAACCAGATCATCGGCACCGTTAAGCATACAGCCGGCGTTGGTACAGACCTCAAGCAGGTAAGTACCACATGGCTTTTCACGGAACATGGTGTAGAAGGTCACCACTTCGCGAACAGCCATCAGATGAAGACCGAGCGTTTCAGCCACCATCTTCTGGACATCCATGGAGAGATAGCCGAAATCCTCCTGCGCCATATGCAGGACAGGAAGCAGCGCCGAGCGCGCATGAGGATAACGGGCCACCAGTGCCTTGATCTCATCCAGGCGCTCAGCAGAAAACTGAGGAGAAGTGCTCTCTACTGCACTCATCGGTCCACCTCCCCAAATACAATATCCTGCGTACCGAGAATCGTTACGACATCGGCCAGCATGTGACCGCGGCACATATAGTCAATCGACTCCAGATGGGCAAAACCGGAAGCCCTGACCTTCATGCGATACGGCTTGTTGGAGCCGTCGGACATCACATAGACGCCAAACTCACCCTTCGGATGCTCCACCGCTGCATAGACCTCTCCCTCCGGCACCGGATAACCCTCAGAGAAGAATTTAAAGTGGTGAATCAGAGACTCCATATCACCCTTCATCGACTCACGCGGCGGATTGGTCAGCTTGTAATCATCGATCTTGATCGGCCCCGGATTCACGGCAAGCCACTCAATGCACTGGCGGATAATCTCGTTGGACTGGCGCATCTCCTCAACACGGACAAGGTAGCGATCATAACAGTCGCCCGTGGTGCCCACAGGGATATCAAACTCCATCTTGTCGTAGACGTCATACGGCTGCGTCTTGCGCAGATCCCAGGCAATGCCGGAACCACGAATCATCGGACCGGAGAAACCCCAGGCCAGTGCAGCCTCTTTATCAACGACACCGATATCAACATTACGCTGTTTCCAGATACGGTTTTCGGTCAGCAGCGTTTCGTACTCATCGATGTAACCCGGGAACCGCTCGGTAAATCCCTTGATGCGATCAAGCAGGCCGTCAGGCAACTCTTTGGCCACGCCGCCCGGACGGAAATAGGCCGCATGCATGCGGGCGCCGCTGACCGCCTCGTAATAGTCAAAAATATCCTCACGCTCACGGAAGCAGTAGAGGAAGACCGTCATAGCACCGATATCAAGTGCGCACGCCCCAAGCCAGAGACAATGGTTCAGAACACGGGTCAGCTCGGCGAACATGACACGGATATACTGTGCTCGCTCCGGTGCTTCGATACCCAGCAGTTTTTCGACAGCCAGAGCATAGGCATGCTCATTGGCCATCATCGAGACATAATCGAAACGGTCGAAATAGGGAATGTTCTGCTGGTAGGTTTTGTACTCAAACAGCTTCTCGGTACCGCGATGCAGCAATCCGATATGCGGGTCGGCCCTCTCGACCACCTCGCCATCCAGCTCAAGAACCAGCCGCAACACACCATGTGCTGACGGATGCTGTGGGCCGAAGTTCAGGGTGTAATTCTTAATCTCAGCCACGATCTACCCCCGGCCATACCTTTGGAATCAGAACCCGGTTCTCCACCTTGTTAGGTCGGTAAACACAGCGCCACTGCGTCTCATCAAAGAACACCTCTACACGCCCTGTAAGCGGGAAGTCCTTACGCAGCGGATAACCCTCAAAACCGTAATCGGTCAGAATGCGGCGCAAGTCAGGATGGTTGTTGAAGATGATGCCGCACATATCGAATGCTTCACGCTCAAACCAGTTGGCTGTTGGCCAGACCTCGACGACGGAATCCACCAGATCGCGCTCTGCCGCCGCCACCTTCAGGCGAATGCGCTTGTTACGCTCAATCGAAAGGAGATTGTAAACCACGAGCAAACGGGCATCGCCATCACCATGAGACGGATGCTCGGACATATCCACGCCACAAAGATCGATCAACTGATCAAAACCCTGCTCACCCTTAAGATAGTGACAGACATCGACAATCGCCTCGCGGGCCACAGTCACTTCAGGACAGTCGATCCCGGCAACCGCCGCCAGCATCTGGTCCCCAAAGCGCTCTTTCAGCGCCGTCACATCTTCGCGAATCATTGCTTCACTCATGTCTGTTACCATGCCACTTCCGCACCATCACCGGGCAATGGTGTTGGTACGTTTGATCTTTTCTTGCAACTGAATAAAACCGTAAAGAAGCGCCTCGGCAGTCGGAGGACAACCCGGCACATAAACATCAATCGGAACAATCCGGTCACAGCCACGCACTACAGGGTAGGAGTAGTGGTAATAGCCGCCGCCATTGGCACATGACCCCATCGAGATCACCCAGCGCGGTTCGGCCATCTGATCATACACCTTGCGCAGCGCAGGTGCCATTTTATTACAGAGAGTTCCGGCAACGATCATCAAATCTGACTGGCGCGGAGATGGTCGCGGCACAATGCCGAAACGGTCCATGTCATAACGCGATGCGCCGGCATGCATAAACTCAACCGCACAACAGGCCAGACCGAATGTCATCGGCCAGACCGAACCGGCACGAGCCCAGTTGATCGCCTTGTCTACGGTTGTTGTAACGAACCCTTTATCAAGAAGGCCTTCTATTCCCATTGCAGAGCCCCCTTCTTCCATGCATAGATGTAGCCAACCAGCAGGATCACAAGGAAGAGCATCATCTCAATAAAACCAAAAATACCGATCTGATCGAGCACGACCGCCCAGGGGAAAAGAAACGCAGTTTCCAGATCGAATACAACGAACAGAATTGCCACCAGATAGAAACGGACATCGAAGTGCATACGGGCATCTTCAAATGCCTCGAAACCACACTCGTAAGCGGAGAGCTTCTCTTCATCCGGCCGCTGTTCGGCGACGAACATCGTCAACACCAGCGGTGCCGCCCCCATACCCAGAGCAATCAGGATAAAAACGAATATTGGTGCATATTCGTTAGCCAAATAGCTGGCGCCCATTGGCCCCCTCCTTTTGCGATTATTTGTATCACATGCCGGTACGGCAGAATCTGTGAGGACGGATTGCTACCACCGACACTCGCTTGATGTCAAGCCGCGACACCTGCCAAACGACACCGGCCGGGACACCGGCAAACACACATAACCATTTGTTATAATTGAGTTTTTTAATATTAATATATTTTAATTCGGATCGCCGAATGAACCAAGATTAAAAAAATTTCACATTCATCCGTGGCGCCTCAGAGGGAAGTAAACTATGTTACATTACATTTGAAGCTCTCGAATATAGAGTCGACTCCTGAAGTAAATTTCAGGCAGTCATCAGAGTTGAATCTGCCATTCTGAAGAGAGGGAAAACATGCTGGAAAACATCGATATCGCCGAACTGATCAACACCTACATCATACCGTGGGGCATCAATATCGCCTTTGCCCTGGCGATCTTCATTATCGGTCGTATGGTCGTCAAAACGATCATAAAAATTGTCCGCACCATCATGGACAAGGCCGGAACCGACGTGATCCTGGTCAACTTTATCTGCGCCATTGCCAATGCGGTTCTGATGCTCTTTATCGCCATCGCCGCCCTCGATCAACTGGGCGTCGACACCACTTCACTGGTCGCATTGATCGGTGCTGCGGGGCTCGCCATCGGCCTCTCTCTGCAGGACTCGCTGAAGAACTTCGCCTCCGGCGTCCTGCTGATCATCTTCCGACCTTTCAAGGCCGGCGACTTCATTGAGGCCGGCGGCGTATCCGGCGTGGTCGAGAAGATTAACATCTTCAACACCGTCATGCGCACCGGCGACAACCGGGAAGTGATTGTCCCCAACGGCGCCATCTACGGCGGCACCATCACCAACTTCTCGGCCCGCGAAACCCGCCGTGTCGATATGGTGTTCGGCATTGGTTACAACGATGACATCCGCAAAGCCAAAGAGATTATCCAGGGAATTCTCGATGCCGACGAACGCATCCTTGATGAACCGGCGCCGCTGGTAGCCGTAGGCGAGCTGGCAGACAGCAGTGTGAACTTCAATGTTCGCCCTTGGGTCAATAGCGGGGACTACTGGCCCGTCCTGTTTGACGTCACCGAGAAGGTCAAGCTCGCCTTTGATGATAACGGCATCTCTATCCCGTTCCCGCAGATGGATCTACACATAACAAATCATCAGGAGTGACGGTCTGGAAAGTGCATGCTTAATCACCCTGGATATAACACCGTACTGCAGCTTCGGGAGTAACCGATGAGCCTGAAGAGAGTGGGTATTTTAACCGGAGGAGGCGACTGCTCCGGTCTCAATGCGGTCATTCGTGCTGTTACCCGCGCCGCAATTTTTGGCCATGATGCGACAGTGATCGGTATTGAGCGGGGCTTTGAAGGGCTGGTTTTTAATCGCTCGACCGAACTGACTGTAAACAGCACACGCGACATACTCACACTCGGCGGCACCATTCTGGGCACCACCAACAAAGGCAACCCCTTCGAGTGGCGCGAAATGAATGCGGATCACTCCATCACTATTCATGACTATTCCAACCGGGCATTGGAGACTGTAAAAAACCTCGACCTGGACTGCCTTTTCATCATTGGCGGCGACGGCACACTGGGGATCGGCCACAGACTCCATGAACTCGGCGTTCCGGTCATCGGCATTCCAAAAACCATCGACAACGACCTCGACAAGACCGACTACACCTTCGGTTTTCAGACCGCCGTTCAGGTAGCCTGCGATGCCCTCGACCGTCTTTACACCACCGGAGAGAGCCACCAGCGCATTATGATTCTTGAAGTCATGGGCAGAAATGCAGGCTGGATCGCTATGGAGGCAGGCATCTCCGGCGGGGCCCATATCATACTTATCCCTGAGATTCCTTACGATATCGAAAGTGTTGTACGTAAAATCCGGCAACGGGCCGACAGCGGCAGCCCTTTCAGCATCATCGTGGTGGCTGAAGGAGCCATGGCGATCGATGGCGATGTCGTCATTCAGGAGTCGGCCTCCACAAGACTGCAGGGCGTGCCTCAACTGGGAGGGGTGGGATTCCACCTGGCCGACGAGATCAAAAAGAGGATCGATCTTGAAGTGCGCTGCACGGTGCTGGGACACATCCAACGCGGCGGCTCCCCCACCGCCTTTGACCGCATTCTCGGCACCCGGTTAGGCAGCCATGCCGTACAGGCAGCCGCAGAGGGAAGATTCGGTAACATGGTATGCCTGAACACACCGGACATCAGTCTCGTACCGCTGAAAGAACTGGCCGGCGTTGTCCGCCAGATTCCGATCGACTCCCAGCTGATCCAGTGCGCCGAATCAATCGGCATCAACCTGGGCCGTGACCGCTAAAGCTCCCAGCGCTTTTTACTCAGTGAGAAGATGAACTGCCGACGCTTCTCCTTCGGTATGGAGCGCAACGCCGCGATATAGACCGCCTGCTCCTCCGGCATCTCATCGACCAGTTCGCACGCCTGCTGCTGCCCATGAGACGGAAGGGAGTTGAACAGCGTTAATGCATCGGCACTTAGATTTTCAGGGTTCAAGGGCTCTCCTTGGCTTCAAGGTAATTCATCCACTTTGATCAGATCGGAATAGAAATTCAACGCACAAAAAAAACCGCCCTTGCGGGGCGGTTCTTCTTTTTGGTGGAGGCGGCGGGATTCGAACCCGCGTCCGAAAACCATCAGCCAGTGGTTCTACATGTTTAGTCTATTCAAACAGCACCCTCTAGAAACCGAACAGACAAAGTGCCTAAAAGGTCGTTTCGTAACTTTTTAACTCCCAAGACCACGAATCTCCAGTCTCAAGTAGCGATCTCATCTGTTTGACCCCGGATTCTCAAGCGATGAGCAACTCAAGAGCGGGGTAACTTACGCAGCGTAAGCTAGTTCTACGTCGTCGTTTGCAATTATTGCAAATGTCAGCTTTTTACGGGACCAACAACCCGACATGCCCCAAAGGGTTCAGCATCTTCGTCGATACCAGTCGCCCCCATACAGGTCGGCGCATTATGGTCGGACGAACATTAAGCCGCAATGAATCTCTGTCATCCGGGAAGATTTGATATCTCAAAGAAGGGCGTTAGGGTCGTCGGCAATGCTTTCGGATCAAACGAAGCAGGTTCCGTCCATAGCGTTTCGCGAACCGACGGTAGAAGACGGCCCATCCATTTACGATCTAGTGAACAGATGTAAACCACTGGATGTCAACTCGCGCTATCTCTACCTGCTGCAGTGCAGCCACTTTGCGAACACGTGTGCCGTGGCGGAATCCGACGGCTCTGTACAAGCCTTCATCAGCGCTTACGTACTCCCAGACCAGCCCGACCGGCTGTTTGTCTGGCAGGTTGCCGTGGATGCAACACTACGCGGACAAGGTGTAGCTGGCTGGCTGATCGATGAACTGCTTACACGGCCTCACCTAAACGGCATCCGCTATGTCGAAGCAACCATCAACCCATCCAACAACGCATCAAAGAAGCTATTCGCCTCACTAGCCCGTAAACATGGCAGCGAGATGAACGAATCAATGCTGTTTAATGCAGAGCTGTTTGGCCCCGCCCTTGGCGAAGAGAGCCATGAGGCCGAAGTCCTGTTCTCCGTGGGTCCAATCAAATTACAAAATAAAACTGAAACAGAGGAAGAAAAATCATGAGAATTTTTGAAGAGATGGAATCCGAGGTTCGGGGATATATCCGATCCTTCCCGGCCGTGTTCAACCGAGCCAAAGGATCTGAGATCTTCGACGAGCACGACAACCGCTATATCGACTTCTTTGCCGGAGCCGGATCACTAAACTACGGCCACAACAATCCGGCTGTATCAGCGGCACTGATCGAATACCTGCAGAACGATGGCATCGTGCACGGGCTGGATAAGGCGACAATCGCTAAGAAGCACTTTCTTCAAAAGCTCAGCGACACCATCTTCTCGCCACGCAATATGGAGTACAAAGTCCAGTTCACGGGGCCTACCGGCACCAATGCCGTTGAGACAGCTCTTAAACTGGCCCGCATGGTGAAGGGTCGCTCCAACATCATCGCCTTCACCAATGCCTACCACGGTCTCTCCATGGGCTCGCTGGCGGTGACAGGCAACTCTTTCTACCGCGATGAATCCTACGGCGTTCGCGCCAACTCCGCCTTTATTCCGTTCGATGGCTATATGGGAAGCAGCTTCGACTCCATGGCCTATCTGCGCAAACTCCTCACCGACCAGAGTAGTGGTGTTGATCTTCCTGCAGCCATCATTGTTGAGACCGTTCAGGGCGAGGGCGGCATCCATGTAGCCCGCGACGAGTGGCTTCAGGAGCTTGAGAGCATTTGTCGCGAATTCGATATCCTATTGATCATTGACGACATCCAGATGGGCAATGGCCGTACCGGCACCTTTTTCAGTTTCGAGCGTGCCGGCATCAAGCCGGACATGGTCACCGTTTCCAAATCGATTGGCACGGGCCTACCGATGTCGCTTCTACTGATGCGCCCGGAGCTGGATCAGTGGAAGCCGGGTGAACACACAGGAACATTTAGAGGCAACAACCTCGCATTTGTCGCCGCTACCAAGGCTCTCGAATACTGGGAGACACCGGAGTTTGCCGAGGGCATCATCCACAAAGGCGAACTGTTCAGAAAAGGGATTCAGGCCATTATCGACAAACATGATGGTATCAATGCCCAGTTGCGTGGCGTTGGCATGGTCTGGGGCATTGAATTCAGCGATAGCGATTTTGCTTCTTCGATATCGGAAGCGGCCTTCGCTCGCGGGTTAATTATTGAGACGGCCGGAGCCAATGGCCAGGTCCTGAAGTTCCTGGCCGCCCTGACCATTGATGAGACACTGATCGAAGAGGGACTGAAGATCATCGACGACGCCATCACTGCAGTACTGGAAACACGCAGCAATCTGCGCGAGGGGGTACTGGCATGATCGTTCGTTCACTCGAAGAGATTCAGAACACGGATAGAGATGTGCGTGCGAAGAACGGCAACTGGGAGAGCCGGCGCCTGATTCTCAACGATGATGCAGTTGGCTTCTCACTGCATGACACCATCATCCATGCAGGAACAGAGACACTGCTCTGGTACAAGCATCACATTGAGGCGGTCTACTGCATTGAGGGCGAGGGAGAAGTCGAAACCACCGAGAACGACAAGGTCTATCCGATCAAGGCTGGCACCGTCTACCTGCTCAATGGCAATGAGCGCCACTGGCTGCGTGCCAGAACCACCATGCGCATGGTCTGCGTCTTCAATCCGGCCGTGACCGGCAAAGAGGTTCACGATGAGGATGGCGCATACCGTCCCGGAGCTGAACATCAGAACTGATCGGTGACACCGATAGAGCGCTATCGATTTACCACGACCGAAAGATTGCGCTCCGATTCAGTGAATGGCTCAATGAAGGAATCCGTCGATCACAAAACCGAGTGCGAAGAAAGCGCCCGCCCAGTGTGAGGCCAGGAAGAAGTTGAAGCCCCAACCCTCCCCCTGACTTAGCAGACGCATGCAGAGCAGCCCCTGCCAGGTGACTGCGAAGAGCCAGCCCAGCCAGACAGCAATACCGAATGAGGACGCTACAAAGGCGAGAAGGGTCAGCATCCCTAGTGCAAACAGGATGATGGCCGGCACGGCATAGTCTCCAAACCAGAGTGCCGCCGACTTCATCCCCATCTTGCGATCGTCATCACGATCGCCGAGCGCATAGGCGGTATCGTAGGAAATCGACCAGAGGATATTGGCGGCAAAGATAAGCCACGGCACCGGACTGTCTGTAATCGTACCGTGAACTGCCGCCCACGCCATGACAGCACCCCAGCCGAACGACACGCCGAGCCACGCCTGCGGCATATGGATGAATCGCTTCATGAAGGGGTAAGCCGTTGCCAACAGGGCTGCGACAACAGAGAGCTGAACGACGAACCAGTCCAGCTGCATAACCAGCATCAGCGCCATCAGCATCATGATGACAAACCCGGCCATAGCCGCACCGGCAGCGATACGTCCGGCCGCAAGAGGGCGGTTTCTGGTCCGCTCGACATTCGGGTCGAGCCTGCGATCGGCAAAATCGTTAATGACGCAACCGGCAGAGCGCATCAGGAATACGCCGGCAACAAAGATGGCAAGATGTTCAAGTGACGGAGCACCGTGAGATGCGGCCAACAAACCCCACATCGTCGGCCACAGCAGCAGCCAATAGCCCACCGGTCGGTCGATACGCAGCAGCGCAATCCAATCCTTCAGCGACCCGACAGGAGAGAAGGTCATCCTAGTGCCTGCGTGAGGCCAGCTGCAGACGCTTCCAGATTTCCGGATGGAAGATTTCAACCACCAGCGCACGTGTACCTGACGGAGAACGCAGCACCGAACGACGCCCCTTGCGCCCGGCATGAACACCCTCGCCTGCCATCTCGACAATACTCAAATCGGAACGGGAGAGAGAGAGGCCGCGGTCGAGCAACAGGTTACCAAGCGGGCGCTTGCCCTCCTGCAGATCATTCATCAGATCGGCTGGAAGATCTTCCAGCGGCAGCACCGACTCGGCATCAAACATCACCGAATCACGATGCAGCAGCGAAACCTGCCGGCGCAGGCAGGGCGCACCGGCAGCACAACCGAGCAGAGATGCCTCATCACTGCTGGCGCGATCGACGAACTGATCATGCAGACGCACCGTCAGGCGCATGCCGTAGTGCCGCTCGAGAAAACGGGTAAGCGAGCCGACTGTTGTCAGTACAGCCGCCGCATCCTTCGATACGCCAGCCTCTTCTGCCCGCCACTGGCGAACAGGCACCCACTCCTGAGCTTCCAAAGAACCGAAAAACATGAGCGCATCTTGGGGCATGCAATGCACGGGTCAAGAGCGGTCAACACGAATGGTTGCAGGCAAGCCCGTTTTCGGGCCGAATCCGCCCATGCTCAGTCATCGAACGAAATGCCGCATCCACCTTGATCAACCCCTGCATGTCGACCATCAGGCAGAGATACCGGCTGACCAGGCGCACTACCTGCGCCATGTTATGCGTTTGACAGCAGGCGATCCGATTACCGTCTTCAACGGCCTCGGCGGCGAATATGAGACGACGATCATCGGCCTGGGTAAAAAAGGTGGAAGCTGCCGCCTTGATCGCTTTGTCGATGTTGACCGGGAACTTCCTGTCCGCATCCATATCATCCAGTGCGCCAACAAAAGCGAGAAAATCGAAACGGTTCTGCAGAAATGTACGGAGCTCGGCGCTGCCAGCTTTCAAATCGCCCACAGTGAGCGGTCTCAACTCAGATTGCCCGAACAGAAGCTGGCCGGCCGCCTGGAGCGATGGCAGAGAATCATCATTGAAGCGGCCGAGCAAAGCGAGCGCACCGTCGTCCCGTCTGTAAACTGGTGCCCCTCACTACAGAAGATCGAAACAGTCGGCTCTGCCTACACGCTACATCCGGAGACAGTCGTCAACTGGAAAGAGCGCCGGCAGGATATGGCATCGGCCACAGATATAACACTGGCTGTCGGCCCCGAAGGAGGATGGAGCCGGCGCGATATCGACACCCTGAACGGGCTTGGCTTCAGCAACCTGACCTTCGGTAGCAGAGTCATGCGAACAGAGACCGCCGCGCCGGCACTGGTTGCAGCCATTCAGGCTATTCTGGACTGACCATCGCGCATACAATATCGGCACCTCCAGTTAAGTGCCGATGTAGCTCAGCTGGTAGAGCAGCTCATTCGTAATGAGCAGGCCAGCGGTTCGAATCCGCTCATCGGCTCCATTCACCCTCAATCCAGAAGCAGTCGGATGGTCTGGTTAAGTTCGCTCACCTGGAATGGCTTATCAAGCAGGGGAATCAACTCAAGATCCTTATCCAGGCCTGCCACCGCGCCTCGGTCATAACCTGTGGCGAATATGATTTTCGCTTCCGGATCAATTGAGAGAATCTCTCTGGCGGCAGCCACACCTCCCAATGTGGGCATGACGATATCAAGCACCACCAGATCAATCGATCCGCACTTGAACATATCCACTGCCTCGCGTCCGTTGCAGGCAAAAACAACACTGTACCCAAGGCTCTCCAACGCTTCACTGACTGCACTGCGAACACCCTCATCATCATCGACAACCATGATCGACTCTGTACCGCCTGAGACCTCCTCCACACTGGACAGTTCGTCATACCGACCGACTGCCTTTACCAACGGAATGTAGATATGGAACTCTGCTCCCCGGCCGGGCTCGCTTTCGGCCTCTATATGGCCGCCGTGGCTCTTAATGATTGTAGAAGACATCGCCAATCCGAGGCCGGTTCCCTTACCAACCTCTTTGGTCGTGAAAAACGGGTCAAAAACATTCTCGATCGCTTCAGCCGAAATCCCGTGTCCATTATCTGCGATTGTAATGTGAGCGTAAGTGCCCCGGACAGCCTTGGGATGACGCAGGTAAAACAGGCCGTCCATTTCGACCTCATCGAGAGTGACATCAATTCTGGGGGCCTCAATACCCTCCAGAGCATGCACGGCATTCCCGAACAGGTTCAGAAGAACCTGTTGAAGCTGCGTCGGGTTGCCTTTGATCATCAGCTCTTTTGAAGTCAGATGTTCTACGACATCAATACTCTCCGGCACACCGGCCTGATGCAGTTTGAATGTCTCTTTCACAAACGAAGTCAACGGCATCTCTTCAAGTCTCACATCGTCATTTCTGGCAAAAACCATCATCTGCTTGATCATGTCAGCAGCCTGAAATCCGACCTTCTCGACACGATTTATTTTCTCCAGCACATCGGGCATTGCCTGCATCTTCTTTTTAACCAGAAAGAGATTTCCAATCATGCCGGCAAGCATGTTGTTGAAGTCATGGGCGATCCCTCCCACCAGCGTCCCTAAAGCCTCCATTTTCTGCGCTTGCCGGAACTGCTGTTCCAGACTCTTGTGCTCACTCAGGTCTTCGTGGATTCCGACATAATGGGTGATCTCACCATCACCATTGCGAATGGGAGAGATGGTCAGCATCGCCGGATAGAAGCTCCCGTCCTTCCTCTTTTCGATCACCTCACCCTGCCAGACCTGTCCCGAGGTAATCGTTGCCCACATCTTCTCGTAAAACTCCCTGCTCTGATTACCGCTTTTCAAGATGGAGGGTTTCTGTCCCAGTGCTTCATCCTCGGGATAGCCGGTGATTTTCGTGAACGCCTGGTTCACATACTCGATAACCCCGTTTTTATCCGATATCAGCACCGCCTCGCCGGCCTGATCAATTGCCTTGAAGATTTTATCCGCCTGACTCTCCAACTGACTCTGACGGACAATGGAAGCCACTGCGTCCGCTACAGCCGCAAGAAACTCTGTCTCATTTTCGCGCTGCTGGTGGCCGTGCTCAACATAGAGGTTGATCACGCCCAGAGGTTCGCCATGCGAAGGAAAAGGAAAACAGTAATGTCCGTGGGGCTGCATCTTTTCCGGCCGAATCGTGTGTGAATCATCCACGCAATTTCTGAACACAACCTCTCTGTTTGCCGCTGCCATTCCGCACAGGCATTCTCCGAAAGCCAGCTTGTTACAGCGTTCGAGAAGCTCCTCTCCCAGGTTTACTTCGGCGATCATATTCAGGGATGACCTCTTTGGATCGGCAATGAAAACCGAACCCTTCTTCAGCAGGGAAAGCCACTCAACATCCAGAACGATTCCCAGAACCTTTTCAAGAGTCGCCTGAAGCGAGTGCCCCTCAAGGGCAGAGGAGAGAATCTCGCTCAGGGCACGGTTCATGTCTGCCCGGCGGCGCATCGACTGCTCGGCCAGCTTGGCACTGGCGTACGCCTCGTCCAGAAGAGCTGTAATCAAAACCCCTCCCTGAATTAGGAAAGCCATCACAACAACAACAGCCGTGAGAAAATGCGGATCCACAAATCCGGACAGATCCCTGGGAGGTGAAAGAAGATGATATTTCATACCGACCATGGCCGTGTAGTGCATGGAGGAGACGGCCAGCCCCATAATCACTGCAGCAAAACTCTTCACGGCCACCTGGCTGAACACTTTTGTATCGCGAAGATGGTTGGCAATCAGAAGTGCTGCGGCCGATGCAACCATGGCGATTACTATCGAAAGCCCCACAATAGCAGAATCATACTGCATCGTGGCATTCATGCGCATGGCAGCCATACCCGTGTAGTGCATGCCGGCAATGCCGGCCCCCATCACGACTCCAATCACTATTGACTTTGGAACCGTAATCTCACCCCCGGAGCGAAGCGGCAAAATGGCCAGCGAACTTACCGACATAGCCAATAGCAGAGAGAGGCCTGTCAATGTTGCATCGTAATGGACCGGAACGGGCAAATGGAACGCAAGCATGGCAATAAAATGCATGGTCCAGACCCCTGCTCCCATACTCATACCGAATGCCAGAGACCACAAAAGATTCAGTGAACGCAGAGAGGTCGAAAATATTCTGGGAACTGTGGCAAGCGCCACAAAAGATGAGAGCATGGCGGTAGCAACCGACACGACAACAAGAAACGGACTGTAACTACCGAAAATTTCCAACCGGAACTCCCTGGTGGACGTTCATCAATACAGAACACTCTCCGGAGATTATGGCAAAGAATCCCTCTCCCATCAATAACCGGACAATTTTAATGGTCTTCTTTCTTCCTTCCATTCAAAGCGGTGACAGGAATCACATGCCTCCGAGAAAGGAGAAGGTAATTTTGCGCCCAGACAAACAAGCCCACGGAACGGGCACGGAGAAAGACATGGATAGTATGCAATACATTCACCCGGATACACCTGTCATTATGGCAGCCATCTCCATACTTTTACTGTTCGCCACAATCTATTTCGCCAAGCCGTGGCTTGCCGGCCTGATCGGCAGCAGTCGCATCCAGAAGCAGCTCGGCGAACTGTCGAAAAAGGGTGCGACCGTGATGAATCATATCCAGCTTACCACCAAACAGGGTGATGTTGTGCACCTCGACCATCTGATTGTCACCAACAAGCAGGTGATCTGCGTCTCAACCCTCGGTTATTCGGGCGAGATCATGGGCTCGGTCAGGGCCTCAACCTGGACACAGGAGACATCGCAGGGAAGCCACCGTTTCGCCAATCCGATCCTCAATCATGAGCTCATCAAAAACACCATTCGGTCTGCCCTGGGTAACAAACTTGAGGTCAGGGCCATTTCGGCATTTACTGCGGGAAATCTTCATGTCGATAGCAAAGAGGTTGTGACTGCTACAGAGTGTGCGGAAACCCTGCATGAGGCGATTGAAGAGGGTGCAACCGGATCAAAACAGCTGTGGGCTTCAAACATCCTGCGCAACATCGCCCTGACTGGCGCTGATAGCAAGCGCGAAAGGGAGCTTGCCTTCATTGCAAGGCAGGGCAATGAACAGCAGCTGAAGGCCAGTCGCTACGCCATGGGTTCAAGCGCACTGCTGATGCTACTTGCCATCACGCTTGCCGGCATTCGTTCCGCTGCCCAGCACGGACTTTTCTAAAAAACTCTTAAAGCCCCGCATCCCAAAACAAAAAAAAGAGCCGGGCGACAGTTATGCTGTCGCCCGGCTCTTTTCATCCATCAACGAGTCAATATCAGGCGACGCCGATCGCCTCTCGCCATGCCAGAACCATACGGAAATACTCATTGCTTAGTTCGACTGAAAGCTCCCGCTTCACTTCGCTTAGCGATGCGTACGGATCGGCATCATCGAGCTCAAGCATCACTGTTTCAAAATCCTCGCCGATAACGGCAGGTACATCAACGTGATATCCGGCTCGAACCAGCGCGATATAGTGATTATAGACTGTTTTCTCCGAGACCCCCTGCTTCGCGGCGATCTCTTCAGCCGTAGCCCCTTTTTTGTAAAGGTTCCACGTATGCATCTGCGCATCGTTGGCTGCAGGACCCTTGGCCATCAGCTTGGGCGCACCCGATGCATCTCGCTTGTTATCAACAGCACGAGTCTGGGCATGCTCCTTGAGCGCCGAATAAAACACTTCGCCGTAAGCTTCAAACTTATGCTGACCCATACCACTGATATTGTGCAGGGCATCCTCATCGACATCGCCCAGCTGACTCATCTCGGTAAGAGCCACATCGGAGAGAAGAGCGTGCGGAGCAACATCCTCCTCCTCTGCCAGACGCTCACGAATTTCGGCAAGCTTGTTGAAAAGCTTCTCATCCTTGCTCTGGGTAAAGCGCCTGAGTTTTCTCTTAATTCCCGGCTGATACTTGGCCAGCGTTACCGATCCACCCTCAAGCAGCATCTCTGCTTTCTGGGTCGGCACAAGCGCCGCCCGGCGGGAAATGTCCTGCACGAAGAAACCGTGATGTACCATCTGACGCAGGATCGACATCCACTCGTCACCATTGATATCGACACCTTTACCATGTGTCTTGGCATTCTCATGCCCCTTTTCGAGAATACGCGCATTCTTTGAACCGCGCAGTACATCAACCACATAACCGATACCGTAATCGCCATTGAGCTCTTTGACACACTCAACCACCAACCTTGCCAGTTCGCTGGCATCATAGGTTTCAGGCGGATCAAGACAGATGTCGCAGTTGCCACAGGCGGTTCCCTCCATCTCCTCGCTGAAGTAGCCAAGCAGCACGCGACGACGACAGGTCAACGCCTCGGATAACGCCACCATGCTGTTAAGCTTGTGTACCTCAACGCGGCGCTGATCAGGATTTTCCACATTCTCAATCAGGCGACGAACCAGGTTCACGTCACCGGAGCCATAAAGCATCAGTGCTTCGGACTCCATGCCGTCACGCCCTGCACGACCGGTCTCCTGATAGTAGGACTCGATACTCTTGGGCAGGTCATGATGAATGACGAATCGAACATTGGGTTTATCCACACCCATGCCGAAAGCGATCGTCGCCACGATCACTTTAACGCGATCGCGCAGGAAATCGTCCTGCACCTTTTCACGCGAACGCCCCGGCATGCCTGCATGATAGGCGGCAGCACGAATGCCATGCCGCTGAAGATTCACGGCCATATCCTCCACACGCTTGCGCGAGAGGCAGTAGATAATGCCAGATGCCCCCTTCCAGTCTTCCAGAAAGGTCAGCACCTGAGTCAGCGGCTGGCGCTTCTCAGCCACCAGATAACGAATGTTGGGACGGTCAAAGCTCGATATGAAGCGCTTGGCTTTTTTAAGCCCGAGGCGATCAGCGATATCTTCACGGGTGTGCTCGTCAGCTGTCGCTGTCAGTGCGATCATCGGAATATCCGGCATAATCTCGCGCAGCTCGCCCAGCCTTACATACTCGGGACGGAAATCATGGCCCCACTGGGAAACACAGTGGGCCTCATCGACAGCAAACAGGCCGACTTTGACACTCTCAAGACGTTTCAGAAACGCCTTGGTCAGCAGCCGTTCAGGCGCGACATAGAGAAGATCCAGGTCACCAGCTTCAAAACGATCCAGAACATCCTTGGCATCGGCAGCTTTGAGAGATGAGTTGTAGTAAGCAGCCTTGACTCCGCAGCGTGTCAGCGCATCAACCTGGTCCTTCATCAGCGAGATCAGTGGCGAGACAATAATGCCTGTCCCCTCTCTCATGATCGCCGGAATCTGATAGCAGAGGGACTTTCCGCCACCGGTAGGCATCAATACAAAAGCATCCTTACCATCCAGCAGCGTGCAGATCACCTCTTCCTGAGTGGAGCGAAAGGCATCATAACCAAAGACATCCTTGAGAACCTTTCTGGCCTGCTCTTTTACTTTTTTTGTCGCCATGTTTTTTTAAACCTCGAAGACAATCCACCACTCACAGGCTTCATTGGTTAAAAAACCTGCCTGCGAAAAAGTGTTTTCTTCTACTTATTGTGGGGGACCGTTTCACTTGCCATCCATGTCCTTTTCAGGCCCGATTTTCAATCAAAGGGGACTGCGTGAAGCGGCTCTATTTACTATTGCATCACGGATCGCAATTTCTGGCAAGTCTTTTGTGACCAATTGATGACTTCAAGGAAATTGGCACCTACTCCGCGCTCGTGCATTATTGGCAGATGGCCGTAGCAAACCGGAGCCTTGTCGGCAGAAACATTCTCGTCACCCGAACCTCGGATCAGGCTGAATCAACCGCTGTGGAAATCAGCAACCGGGGCGGCAACCCGCTTCTTCTTCCCTGCCTGGAGATGGTCTGCCTGAAAAAAAACATCATGGCCAGCATCCCCATGCTGGAAGAGGTAGGTCGCGAGGTTCTCTTTACCAGCCGCAATGGCGTTGCCTGTGTCGCCGCAGAACTGGGCGATATGTTCACACGGCTTCTATCACCACACCGGGTGACGGCCGTGGGAGAAAAAACAGCCGCTACTCTGGCACAGCTTGGCGTACACGCAGCCATGCAACCGGAATCGGCATCCCAGATCGGCCTTATCGAGGCTTACAGGAGACGGGGTGCTCCCGAACAGATCCTTTTCTATCGGGCTGAAGAGGGGAGCGATCTCCTGGCCGGAGCCCTCACTGCATCCGGCTGCAACGTCACCACCATTCACGCCTATCGCATGCAATGCCCTGACTCGGATGCATCAGCGATCATTCGAAAAATCGAACAGGGTGAAGTGGATGGCGTGCTCCTCGGTAGTACCAAGACCGTCAGAAACTACCTCCAGCGCATCGGCTCACTCGAGGCCGCAAACATTCCCGCCATTGCCGTTATCAGCCAACAGGTTGCCAAAGCAGCTGCAGAGGCCGGATTAAGCGTGCAGGTCGTGGCAAAAACAGCTAGTTTTGACGCCATGCTGGATGCCCTAGCTGATTATTTTAATGACTCCGGAGCCGAAAACCATGTCTCTTCCTGAGCTGATCCACCGCCCACGGCGACTTCGTAAAACCCCTGCCATCCGACGCATGGTGAGTGAAACCACCCTGTCGGTGAATGATCTGATCTATCCGATTTTTGTAGATGAAACGATCACCAAACCCCAACCGGTCGGCAGCATGCCCGGGGTCTCCCGCATCCCGCTTTCCGCCGTTGGAGACACTGTGATTGAGGTGGCCTCACTGGGCATTCCCGGCGTCATCTTTTTCGGTATCCCGAAAGAGAAAGATGCCATCGGTTCCGGTGGCTGGGATAGCGAAGGCATTGTGCAACAGGCCATTCGAGCTGCCAAGAAGGCATCTCCCGAGACCTGCGTTATCGCAGACACCTGCTTCTGCGAATATACCGATCATGGTCACTGCGGCGTCCTGCACGGTGATGAAGTCGACAACGATGCCACGCTGGCCAACCTGCAGAAGGAGGCTGTCTCTTATGCCGAAGCGGGTGTCGATATCATCGCCCCATCCGGCATGATGGACGGCATGATCGGTGCCATTCGGGCAGGCCTGGATGATGCCGGATTCAAGGATCTTCCGATCATGTCCTACGCCGTGAAATACGCCTCAGCCTACTTCGGCCCATTCAGGGATGCCGCCGACTCCGCACCCTCGTTCGGAGATCGATCCAGCTACCAGATGGATCCTGCCAACAGTCGCGAGGCCCTGCGCGAAGCGATGCTGGATGTTGAGGAGGGGGCTGACTTCCTGATGGTGAAACCGGCTCTCGCCTACATGGACATCATCCGCTCGGTCAAGGATGCCACTGACCTGCCGATGGCTGTATACAATGTCTCCGGTGAGTATGCGATGGTAAAAGCTGCTGCAGAAAAGGGCTGGATTGATGAGAAGCGGGTTGTTCTTGAGACCATGCTCAGCTTTAAACGTGCCGGAGCTGACCTGATTCTGACCTATCACGCACTGGACGTAGCCCGCTGGCTGAACGATGCTTAAGCCATGAGCGAAAAAAATCATAAAGAAGAGAAGGGGATTGAAGACAATCTCGCGGATATGGAGGAAGCGCCCGCATCTGATTCAAAGGCAGAGGAGTCTTCGAAGACTGAAGTGAGCGCCACGCCCAGGAAAAATTCGAACAAACCGTTTCTGTTTCTGCTCTTTATCGCGCTGCTCGTGGCAGGCTACATCTTTGCCCCGCAACAGCTGAAAGATGAGGCCATTGTTCTGATTGAAACTCTGACGCAGCCGAAACAGAGCACCCAACCCCAAACAACAACGGTTACCACCCCTGAACTCGCCGAACAGGAAACCAAGCCTGAACCCGTCACACCCGTGACCGTTGCCGAGATCGAAACACCCACTGAACCTGAAGTGATCAGCGCCAGCAGCGATGAGGTGAACCGCATGCTTGAGGCGATGGGACAACTTCAACGCGAACTATCATCGCTACGCCAGGAACAGCAGAAGCTTGAAGCCCAGCAACACGCTGTTCAACGCATGCAACTGCGAGCACGTCTGCGCTGGATCTCCAATCCGGTCAATCACCTGTCCCAGATTCAGCTAGCATGGGAAGAGATATCCCTGATGCCGATGCTCTCAGCCGACGAACGCAAGCAAGCCGAAGCGATGCTGGCTCTGGCCGAGAAAAACCTGCACGCCCTGCAAAGCTGGCAGAAAACCCTACAGGCACAGGCTGACACCCTGACCATCAAGGAACACGACAACATCATTCCGGCATTTGAAAACCGCTGGCTGAACTGGGTCACCGAACAGTTTTCAGTCCGCCCATCGCTGAGCGAACAGGAGGCAGCAGACACAAAACTCCGCGACGCCCTTCTCAACACCAGCCGTAACATCGAGATTGAGCAATGGCCCGATGCCAAAGAGTGGCTGCAGCTTCGCGCAACACTTCAGCTGAGAATGGTTGCCGATGAAAAAGCGGCTTCACCTGCACCCAAACTGGAACTTCCTGAATCATTCGATGCTATTCGTGCCGATATTGACCAGCTCCGTCAAACCGCTGCAAACTGGATGGGACAACTACAATGAGAATCTTTTCCCTTCTCCTTCTGGCCGTCGCCATCGTTGTCATGTTCACCCTCTTTCCTGAACTGGTAAGCCAGCAGGTTCGCCTGGAGGCTTTCGGCTGGGTCTTTGAAACACGCCAGGGAGCCTTTATCACCGCCCTGCTTCTGCTGCTACTCCTCCTCTGGCTGCTGCAAAGGGTTGTCTCGGCCATCTTTGCCGGTCCGGGCCAGCTTTGGCGTACACTTCGCATGGGCAGCAAAAAACGCCGCGAGCAACGCCTTCGCGAAGGGGTTGCCGACCTACTGGACATGCGTGGAGACCAGGGCAGGCGTGCATTCGGAAAATCACGTGGCGTCATTCCCGAATGGGCGGCCTCTCTACTGAAAACACTGACCATTCCTGCCAATGAACAAGCGGCCCCGGAAAATGGCGGGAATCCTCTCAATGTCGCTCTGGCAGCCCGTATTGCTACCGACCCGAACGCACCATCCAAGCCTGATGCAGCAACCCGAAAGATGCATCTTGAAGCGTGGTTGCATGCGAACCCTGAAGCGCCCCTGGCCATCTCAAGACTGGCAGCTCTGGCTGAAGAGGAGGGTGAATGGGCCAAGGCTATCGAACTGCTTGAGCGGTCATGGAAACAGGGCCAGCGCTCTGCTGCCAGCATCAAGCCGAGACTTGCACAGGCCTACATCCAGCTTGCCGCGGAGGATCGGGAAAACAGACAGAGCCACCTGCGCAAGGCGCATCGTCTCGCTCCCGACAACTCCGAGGTTATCCTTGCGCTTGGCACCGCCCACAGCAAAGCAAAAAACGGTGCCGAAGCCGAAAAGCTATGGCTCTCCTATCTGGAACAGCATAATGATTTCAACATTGCCAAAGCGCTGTTCAAGCTGCTCAAAAAGGACGCTCTGCAGGCCTTCCGCAAACTCGACAAAAAGGATGCCTCCACAACTTATCAACCTGCCATGCGCTGGCTACAGGGCTCTCTAGCGCATGCGGCCGGCCTATCCGGACTGGCCACGGAAATCATGGATCAACTGCTTGAAAGCAGCCCATCACCTGAAATCCTTCGCACACGTGCCAACTGGCACAGTGAAGCGGGTGAATGGCAACAGGCGGCTGGCTATTACCGTCAGTTGTGTGAGCAATAACCCGTTTCGCCCCTTTCGACCATCCCATGACGAATCGTGTTATTCAGTGGCAACAGGTGCCACTTCCAGAGGAGGGTAAAGCTGTCACCTTCAACTTCCTGCAACACTTTCCGGCAGAAAGCCAGATAGCAGCCCATAGCTATGAGGGGTTTATCATCTGCTATCAGGGCAGGCTCATGGCTTATCGTAACAGCTGTCCGCACGCCGGTTCACCCATGGACTGGCTGCCCGGACAGTTTTTCTCAGAAGATGGCAGCCAGCTGGTATGCCATACGCACGATGCGCGTTTCAATCCGGCGACCGGCGACTGTCTTTCAGGTCCGTGCCCTCATGGCCTAGATATACTTCCCAATCGCAATCCCCAAGATGGTCATGTCGAGGTGCCGGCAGAACTGGGCTCAAGACGCGGCTAACCGGGCTTCGAAAAAAAACCGGTCAGAAGGGAACGATTTTTCCGTCGAAAGCGACAAACTGACCCGGCTCATAATCGCGCGCATGCGCAATCACATCACTCATACCGGCCACAGAGGTGGCCACATCAATCAGGCCGGTTTGATGTGTCATATCCGTCTGCACCCAGCCCGGATGCAGAGTCACGACACTCACTCCGGCAGGTGCAAGATCGACGGCCATCGATTTTGATACAATCACCAGACCGGCCTTAGCCGCCCGATAGGCATAGGTACCACCGCTGCTGTTATCAGCACTCGAACCCATCTTGGAACTGACATTGGCAACCACGGCACCGTTGGATAAGCGCTTATGTAGATGCTTCACCACCCGTAAAGGACCGACACAATCGACATTGAACACCTCAAGCATCGCTTCGGCAGTCACCTTCTCCAAAGACTGCCCATCTTTTCCCGGCCCATAAATACCGGCATTATTGATCAGCAGATCGATACTTTCGGGCAGCTCGCCATGCGGCTCATTCTCGGTTGCCACATTCCACTGCAAAAGGTGAAGCTGTTCGGAGTTCACGGAGGCCAGTTCACCCGCACTGCTTCGATAACAGGCCCAGACCCGGGCGCCCCGGGCCAGATAATGGCGGACAAAGCCTGCGCCGATACCGCGATTAGCTCCGGTGATAAGTACGTTCATAACGACCTCCGTTGGATTCTTTCCATGAGATGCGGCTACAATGGGCCGATGGCAACACTAGCCTCAGAAAACGATCTTCCGCAAAACCTTTGGCAATGGTTCAAAGGTAGCTGGACTGATCGGGCAATCCTGCTGATCTCACTTGTTGCGATTATCTGGTCATGGCAGTGGATCCATTCGTTTGTCAGTAGCGGCCTGCCCATGGTGATGATCTATCATGATGACCAGCTTCTGGCCCGTTATCCGATACCTGAAGAGGGAAAACCGGTCCGTTTCCATGCCGAAGGTGAACTGGGCGATTCGGAGATTCTCATTGATGCAGGCGGAGCCCGCTTTGTCAGTTCACCTTGCAGCAGCGGCTACTGCGTTGCCCATGGCCAGCGCAGGGAGCATGGCGACATCATCGCCTGTGTTCCAAACAGGATTCTTGTTGTCATTGCAGGGGACAATGCCGATGCCCTTGATGCCATTGTTGAGTGAAACATGAGTAATATTATCTCAACGCCCCGTCCCTCCCTTCCCGAACTGGAGGAGAAAGCCAAGTGGCTCACACTGCTGCTGCTGGCTGTCGGCCTGCATATCTTCGAGGCGGCCCTGCCGAGTCTCGGCCCATGGTTCAAACCGGGACTAGCCAATATCATGACACTGCTAGCTCTAGTGTTGATCGGTCCCAGAGCGGCCTTCATGCTGGCGCTGTGGAGGGTCATTGTCGGCAGCTTTCTGATCGGCACGCTCTTCACACCGACCTTCGTCATCTCTCTGGCCGGTGGTATTGCATCAGCAGCCGTGATGCTTCTGGCTTGGCGCATCATTCCGGGCATTACACTGATAGGCATCAGTCTTATCGGTGCAGTGGCTCATATGAGCATCCAGTTCATAACGGTTGAATCACTGTTTATTCATCAACATGCATTGTACTATTTGCTGCCGCCGCTGCTCCTGCTCTCGGTTGTCACCGGCTGGATCAATGGTGGACTGGCGGCGTACATCATTTCACGCATAGAGGAATCGGATTGAATTT
Source organism: Mariprofundaceae bacterium (assembly GCA_050301755.1). GTDB lineage: Bacteria > Pseudomonadota > Zetaproteobacteria > Mariprofundales > Mariprofundaceae > WSZY01. The sequence continues at coordinate 4,018 of JBNKZS010000017.1, read as the reverse complement.
CAAAAGATCACAGAAACGCATGAGCATCTCTTTTGCCGCCTCCATTGCGGCCCATATGCTATTGGCGCTTTTCATTGTGGTAGCGCAAAGCGACAAGCCGATGCCGAAAAAACAGCCGCCTGAAGTGATGGATGTGGTACTGCTTGACCCTGAAAAGACACCGAAACAATCACCCTCCAAAGATGCTAAAGCGATCTCCAATCGCAGCGCCGAAGGTGGCAACAGCAAGGCAAAAGACCGGACCACACGTTCTGCCAAGGCGCCGGTTCTGGGCCAGCAGCAGAAGCCGAAGCCCGCCATGCCTACCCCGCCCAAACAGGCACAAACAACCCCCACCAAACCGAACCAGAGAACCCGGACTCTGGCCAAGCGCGACTTGAAAAATAATGCCCCCAGCCAGCCGCCAGAGATGCCAAAGAAGCAGACCAAGCAGTTAACCCGGAAAGAGTTGCAGAACATTCCGCTTAACAACCTGCTCCCATCCAGCATGGCGCTGGCAGAGCTTTCGCGCGATTTCGAACGTGAGCGCCGCATGAAGCAGTTCCTCAACAAGGAAGCGGATATTCCGGTCAATACCAAAGAGGCGAAGTACGCCCCGTACATGCAGGCGATGGTTCGCTCGCTTGAAGAGCAGTGGCGCCCGGGTGGCCAGTCCGATTTCAAGAAACATGATGATGATGCCCGCAAGCTACTGATGCGCATTACCATCGAGAGCAACGGTTCACTGAGCAACCTTGAGATTCTGCGCCCAAGTCCGATCGAAGCACTCAATGAGAGTGCCATTGCCGCCATCCATGCTGCCTCTCCGTTCAGGCCTCTGCCGAGTTCGTGGGGGCTCGACAGAGTTCATATTCCACTGATGTTTGAGGTGTATGAGGACAGGTTTGTCTTCCGGGCACTCTGAGGCACTGCTCAGCTGGTATCACAGAGAGGCACGCAATCTACCCTGGCGGGAGACGACTGATCCGTACCGCATCTGGATTTCCGAAATCATGCTGCAACAGACGCAGGTCAAAACGGTGCTGCCCCGTTATCTGTCATGGCTTGAACAGTTTCCCGATATTTCCTCGCTGGCAGCCGCCCCTCTCGATCATCTGCTGAAAGCCTGGGAGGGGTTGGGCTACTATCGTCGCGCCCGTTTTATTCATCAGGCAGCCGCTCTGATTGTCGGAAAGCATAACGGTTCGTTCCCTCACCATTTCGAGGAGATCATCGCCCTTCCCGGCATCGGCCGTTCGACCGCCGGAGCCATTGCATCTTTCTCGTTTAAACAATCCACCCCTGTGCTGGACGGCAATGTGAAGCGGGTACTGAAACGCTGGCACGATGACCCTGACGCCAATGACAAAGCGCTCTGGGCATGGGCACAGCGTGCCATTGATGAGTCAGGCAACCCCGCCGACTGGAATCAGGCGATGATGGAGCTGGGCGCCACTCACTGCTCTGTGCGCACGCCGGACTGCGGCAAATGCCCGGTCTCCAGATACTGTCGTTCCGCCCATGAGGTCAAAGAGAGCACTCCGACCGGAAAGCCAAGGGTGAAGGACGTTTTCTGGCAGGTCGAACTCCATACCGATCCCGAGTTGGGCATCTGGCTTACCCAACGTCCTGAAAAAGGCATCTGGGCAGGTCTATGGAGCCCGCCAGTCACAGAGCTCGACAGCGCACCGGAGTCAGCGCCATGCCATATTCATACCCTGACCCATCGACGCCTTCACCTCTACGGCAAACTTCGTGATACAACTCCGGAGAGTGTCGGCGAATGGTTCTCCTCGTTCGACACTGTCGCCCTGCCAACAGGCATCCACCAGCTGCTGGCCAAGCACGGCATAGCCACTTAACGATCAAGAAATCAGGCGATCGTGACCTTCCCGGAGAGATAGACATCCTGAATGGCGTTGAGCAGTCCGACACCATCCTTCATCGGCTTCTGGAACGCCTTGCGCCCTGAAATCAGCCCCATGCCGCCGGCACGCTTGTTGATCACTGCCGTCGTTACCGCCTGTCCGAGATCGTTCTCACCCGAAGCCCCACCGGAATTGATCATGCCGATGCGTCCCATGTAGCAGTTGGCTACCTGATAGCGGACCAGGTCGATCGGATGTTCGGAAGTGAGTTTGTCGTAGACCAGCGGATGGGTCTTGCCGAACTTGATGGCGTTGTAACCGCCATTCCCCTCCGCCTGCTTCTGTTTGATGATATCCGCTCCGATGGTCGCCGCCAGATGGTTGGCCTGACCGGTAAGATCGGCGGCGGTGTGGTAGTCGATACCGTCCTTCTTGAATGCGGAGTTACGCAGGTAGGCCCAGAGCACACAGACCATACCGAGCTCATGCGCGCGGGCAAAAGCCTCGCTGATCTCCTCAATCTGGCGACGTGATTCCGGCGCACCGAAATAGACCGTGGCGCCGACAGCCACCGCCCCCAGATCAAAGGCCTGCTCGACACTGGCAAACAGGGTCTGATCATAGATGTTGGGATAGGTAAGAATTTCATTGTGGTTGATCTTTACAATGAACGGAATCTTGTGCGCATATTTGCGACTGACCGAACTCAAAACCCCGAGTGTTGATGCCACGGCATTACATCCACCCTCCATGGCAAGCTCAACAATGCTTTCGGGATCAAAATAGATCGGATTCGGTGCAAAGGAGGCACCGCCTGAATGCTCGACCCCCTGATCAACCGGCAAAATAGAGAGATACCCCGAACCGGCCAGCCGTCCATGGTTGAAGATCGATTGCAGGCTGCGCAACACTCCAGGCTTGCGATCGCTTGCTGCCATCACCCGGTCGATATAATCCGGCCCCGGCAGGTGCAGCATCCCCTTATCAATGGTTTTGCATCGGTGCGACAGCAGGTCATCGGCCTGTGCACCCAGAAGTTCATTTAGTTTTGCATCAATATCACTCATCGTCATACCCCCGCGAACCTGCATGCAGGTCACTCAACAGGAGTCTAGTTCAATCGGAGACAATGCGCAGGGCACACCCATGTGAAAAGTGACGCATGAAGCATGTGGCGATAAAGTAACCGCATGAAGCGCCTCATATTTATCCTTTTACTGCTCTTCTCGCCGGCCATTCTTGCCGCTGCCCCGGCAACCGGCATGGTCGTTGTCGGCCACCCTCTGGCAGCCAGGGCAGGCGTTGAGATGCTGAAAAACGGTGGCAATGCCTTCGATGCGGCAGCAGCCACAGCTCTGGCACTCGGCGTGGTCGAACCGGCCAGTTCAGGCATCGGCGGCGGCGGTTTCTTCCTGCTCTACATCGCCAAAGAGGATCGTTATGTAATGATCGATGCGCGTGAAACGTCGCCGACACTGGCGGGGCAGGGGAAGATCTATCAAAACGTCTCCAGTATCGATGGCCCGACTGCCGCAGGGGTTCCGGGACTTGCCGCCGGTGTCGATCATCTGATCAGTCGCTACGGCAAACTGACACGTAGACAGGTGGTTGAGCCCTCAGTAAAACTGGCAAAGAACGGCTTTACCGTATCACCGCGACTTGCCGGCATGATCAACTTCAGACGCGATGCCTTTAACGATACGGCCCGCGCGATTTTTGACAAAAAAGAGGGCGAGACCATTCGTCAGGAGGCGCTGGCCTATACACTGGAGCGTTTTGCCCTGAAGGGTCGGAAAGGATTCTATCGTGGTCAGATTGCCGGCCGTCTGGTGGCGGACATGAAACATTCCGGCGGACTGATACGAGAGGCCGACCTTGCCGCCTACAAGATTAAAGAGCGTCAACCGGTCACCTTTAACTGGCAGGGATACCGTTTTATTTCAGCCGCACTCCCCTCATCCGGCGGCATGACCCTGGCGCATATCTTCGGACAGCTGAAACATGACAAGTTCAGCAAACTGGACCAAACGGATCGCGTCCATCTGCTCACCGAAGCGATGAAGCGCGCCTACCGTGACCGCAACCGCCACCTGGGCGACAGCGACTTTGTTGAAATTCCATCCGACTATCTTGAAAAAGAGCGCCTGAAGGAGCTACGCAGCAGCATCGAC
>JBNKZS010000016.1:0-45976 GCA_050301755.1 Mariprofundaceae bacterium | reverse complement strand
GCATATCACCGATCTCATCAAGAAAGAGCGTGCCGCCACTGGCCTGCTCAAAACGACCGGGGCGTGCTTTATCTGCTCCGGTAAAGGCACCCTTCTCATGTCCGAAGAGCTCGGCTTCCAGCAGTTCGCCGGGAATCGCCGCCGTGTTGATCGGCACAAAGGGCTGATCTTTGCGCTGACTGCGCTGATGCAACTCCTGCGCAACCAGCTCCTTTCCGCTTCCCGACTCACCGGTAATCATCACTGTCAAATCAGAGGCGGCAACACGACCCAGCGTACGGAACAGTTGCTGCATCGCCTGACTTCGCCCGATAATAATCGTGTCGGTGCGCGGTTTATCCTCTGCCTTAGTAACAGGCTTCTCCTCACGTACAGGACGCACCCGTCCGGCAAGCTGACGCACCTCGTTGAGATCAAACGGCTTGGGAAGATACTCCATCGCACCACTGCGATAAGCCTCGGCGGCATGCCCGAAGGTGGTCTCGGCAGTCAGCATGACAGTCGGCACATCGAAGGTTTTTGATTCAAGCAGCTTCATACCATTGCCATCGGGCAGGTAGACATCAAGAAACAGAATATCGAACTTCTCGCTAGACAATGCCTCGGCCTCGGCAATGGATCCAGCCTGACTGACTTCAAACCCCTCCTCCTTCAGAACCCGCTCAAGAATCCAGCGAATTCCTTGGTCATCATCCACAATGAGTGCCTTCATCTCTTCTCTCCATCTTCTGATAACTGCTCCGAGAGTACCAGCGGCATGTGCAAAACGAATGAAGTACGACCGCGACCACTGCTTAACTTCACCCGTCCGCCATGCTCCTGCATCACCCGCTGGACAATGGCAAGGCCAAGACCACTACCCCGTTCTTTGCCGGTAACGAAAGGGTGAAAAAGATGCTCTTTGAGCGAATCGGGAATGGGTGCACCATCACTGGTGATACGAAGTTCGACGACCGGTCCCTGGTGGCCCGGCAACGACACCATTGGTGCCATACGCGTCTGCCATTCGATATGGGTTGAACCCGCCTCCAGCGCATTACTCCACAGGTTTTCAATCGCCTGCCTGAGCCTGGCTCCATGCACCATCAAATCCGGAATGCTGGGGTCGTAAACCCGGTGCAGATGAACATCAGTGTGCTCGCCGGCAGGGAGACGGCAGACATCATCGAGCAGTGCATGGATATTTACCGGCTCCATCTCAACATCGGCGCGAGGCCCAAGCTGCAGGAACGAGTCGATCCGCTCCTTGATACGATCCACCTCGGCCAGCATATGGGTGCTGATCTCCTTCACCTCATCATCTTTTGAAGATTCGGCCAGCCACTGGCTGGCACCTCGCAGTGAAGCCAGAGGATTTTTCACCTCATGCGCCATCTCCAGTGCAATACGTGCAACTGCCTCAGCAAGCTCCTGACGCTTGGCCTGCTTCTCCACCTCGGCTCTGTTGGCTTCCGGAACCATCAATACGGCTGTGCCGCCTGCATGCGGCCCCAGATGAAGCGAGTAGGGGGCATGGGTAAAACGGTTGCTGAACGCATCATCGGTTACAGTCTCACCCAGCGAAACTCGCTCCAGCATCGCATTGACCTCCGAGGAGGGCTCAAAGAAGTCGGAAAGGTGACGTCCGGCGAGCCTTCTTGCCGATGTGCCGAACTGCTCTTCGGCCAGCATATTGGCGTGGGTGATCTTTCCCCAGCCATCCAGAATCAGCACGGGCAACGGCAGATCAGCAATGGTGATCTGACGGAGATCAAAGGCTCCCTGCTGAATCGTTTCAGGCGGCAAGCTGTACCGAATCCTCGACACCAAGGAAATAAGCCTCGGCCTCTTCAAGCTGCTCATGCCAATGCTCGATACGCTGGAAGTGTCCACGGAACTCAGCGGAACCACGCAACCCTTTGCTGTACCAGACGACATGTTTACGTGCCAGACGGCTGGCGGAATACTCACCATGGTGCTCAAGCAGAAGGTTCATATGCTCTTTCACTACCGACCATCGCTCAGCAGCGGTCGGCTTGGCAGGAACAGGCTTGCCGGTCAGCGCCGCGCTCACCTCACCCAGCACCCAGGGGTTTCCCTGCACGGCACGACCGACCATGACGCCGTCACAACCTGAAATACGCACCATCTCCAGTGCGGTTGCGGCATCAATAATATCGCCGTTACCAATCACCGGGATGGAGCAGGCCGCCTTAGCCAAACCGATATCTTCCCAGTTGGCATGGCCGTTAAACATCTGGGCACGTGTACGACCGTGCACGGTAAGCATCTGCACACCGCAGGACTCGGCAATACGGGCAATGTTCTCAACATTCTTGCTCCTATCGTCCCAGCCGGTACGGATTTTCAATGTCACCGGAATATCGACAGCCCTCACCACCGCTTCAAGCACCGAGGCAACCAACTTCTCATCGCGTAGCATGGCGGAACCCGCCACCTGCTTTACAATTTTCTTTACCGGGCAGCCCATATTGATGTCGACAAAGTCAGCACCATGCTCCACCGCCCAGTTGGCTGCTTCGATCATGTATTTCGGATCGGAGCCGGCAATCTGAATCGAAACTGGGTGTTCGCCTTCATCGACAATAGCCATGCGCTGGGTGCGGTCACGCCCCTGTTCAATGGCCCGGCTGGCAATCATCTCGGTGACCATCAGACCAACACCAAATGGTTTGCAGATCTTGCGGAACGGAAGATCGGTAATGCCAGCCATAGGCGCAAGCGCCAATGGCGGATGAATGTGGTGTTTGCCTAATGTGAATCCGGGTAACGTCATCTTATTCCTTTCCAAATCGTTTAATACACTCAGTTATCTATGCCCCCCAATCAACGGGTCACCAAAATCGAATAATCAATTTTGTGAGCAACATAAAACCACGTTTTTTTGCTGCGATGAAGAGTTGCACACAGGAGGGCAATTCGCATCAAATAACGTGCCTAATTTTTGGGCACTATAGGGGTTCGTGTTGAATATGTCAGTAATGACTGACAGCTTCGCGCCATGAACCAATCCACTGAACAATCACTTCCCACCATTCACTGGCCAAGAACCCATTTTGTTCAGTCGGTCGCCGATGCGAGGCTCTTTCCGGAAATAGATCTCCCTCAGGTGGCCGTGGCAGGCCACTCCAACGTTGGCAAGTCCAGTCTGCTTAATGCCCTGTTCGATCGTAAAGGCCTAGTGAAAACCTCCAAACGCCCCGGTTGCACACGCCTGTTGAATCTGTTTGATGTTGATGAACAGATGCTTATTGTCGACCTGCCCGGCTACGGTTATGCCAGAGCCGCAAAAAACGAGAAGAACCAATGGGCCAGACTGATCGAACACTACCTGGCCAGCCCCAAGGTGGCCCAACTGGTACTGGTACTGCTTGATATCCGGCACGGCCCGAAGGATTCGGACCTGCAAATGATTGAGTGGCTCAATGAGTACGGCATCCGCTGGGTTCCCATTGCCACTAAAGCGGACAAGTTGACCGGAAATAAACGGGCGGTGCGACTGAAAGAGATGTGTGAAGCGTTGGGCGGCATGCTCAAGCCGCTGCCAACATCATCTTTGGACAACCGCGGCATGAAAGAGCTGCGCACACTCATTATTAAAGAGATATTCGATCGAGTCCCCGAGAAGTTCTGGGGTAATGTCGAATAGACGCATCTCGATGAGGAAAAAGTGCAAACTGTTTTAAAAATCCTGCTCGTTTGCGTTATTTGTATTGGTATAGTTACCGGAATCGTATTTTTAATTCAGGGGCTCGCTTCTTAATATTGCCAACCTGCCTTAGGACGCTTGACGCTCAACCTTAGACCCAGCCGGTTCGATATCCGGACCAAGCAGAACCGCAATCCAGCGGGTCTCATCTTTCGATTCCAGTGCAATCTTAACGATCATCGTCAATGGCACGGAGAGCAGCATTCCGACCAGCCCCAGCACCCAGCCCCAGAAGACCAGAGAGATAAATACCACCAGTGTGGAGAGGCCGACACCGCGGCCCATGAAGCGGGGCTCCACCACATTACCCATGACCAAATTAATCACGATATAACCCGCACCGGTATAGAGCACCGCATCCGGTCCGATCTGAACGAGGGCGAGAAGCAGGGCCGGTACGGCAGCGATGATCGAACCGATGTTGGGTACAAAATTGAACAGCATCGCAACAATACCCCAGAGAATGGGGTAGTCGACACCAAGAATCGTCAGCCAGATGGTGACCGCTGCACCTGTCGCCATACTGACGCCCGTCTTGATAATCAGGTATCTGTTTACACTCTCCATAAAACGATTCAGCGCATCGGTGGATGGTGCATGTTCACCGAGATAAGCCCACTTATGCGGCAACGCAACCGCCTCAAACATAATAAAAATAACCGTTAACACGATGAAGAAGGTGTTGGCCAGGGCATTGCCGACACCGGAAAGAAAAGCCCCTGCCATGCCCATGGCAGCGGAGAGATTAAACAGATCGTGTACTGTGGTATCAGGTACCGTGATGCCGTGACCGAGCAACCAGAGAATGAACTGGGACATCTGCTCTTCCAGTCGCTCCTGATATTGTGGAAGGTTATGAGAAAAGTCGGACACCGAGGCGCCGGCAAAAGCGGTAATCAGCAACCCTATTGATACCAGGCCGGAAATAACGATAAAGACAGCAGCGGTGGAGGGAACTCTACGATCCAGTAACCACTGCATAGGCGGCAAGCAGATACATGCAATAAAGGCCGACATCAGGAAAGGAACAAGAAGAGGGGCTGCAGCCTGCATCCCTGCAATCAGAACAACCAGAGCAGCACCGGAGATCAACACCTTTTCACTACCGGATGCGCTCCCCATCATTCGTAATCCTTGAGACGGGCATCTTCGATCTCAAAAGCTGTTTCACCGGTAGCGAAGGCGAGTTTCAGATAGGGCACGCACCCTCCGCACTCAATACCTGCCCCACTCTTTTTCTGCGCCTCTTCGAAGGAGCCGAACACCAGCAGCTGCTCAAATGTTTTACCGATACATTCACATCGATTTACCAGTGCCTCTTCTTCAATATCACTCATTCCCATCTCCATGTTCAGAACGCTTACGACCCTTCATCATCGGATACTGGCCTATTTCACCGACAAACGGCAAGCGAAGCATCCAGACAAGCCGCTCTGTCGGCGCCGTTTGAAATTGTTGCAAGCCGATAGTCATACCAATCTGCCCCTTTTCAGGCCGGTCCCTGTAAGTGCCGAAAAGTCGATCCCAGATGGAGAGGTTGAAGCCGTAATTGCTGTTGGTTTCGCGTTTGATCACTGAGTGGTGAACCCGGTGCATATCCGGCGTAACGAAAAGTATGCGTATGATCGAATCAATAGCGGCGGGAAGCCTTACATTGCTGTGGTTGAACATCGCCATGCCGTTAAGAACTGTTTCGAAAACCACCACGGCCAAAGCCGGTGCTCCGATCAGGATGACCGCAACCACCTTAACCAGCATGGAGAGAAGAATTTCAATCGGATGAAAGCGAAGTGCCGTGGTGACATCAATATCACGGTCGGCATGGTGCACCATATGCAGGCGCCACAACCATGGTACGGCATGAACCATGAGATGCTGAAGATAGATGATCAGATCAAGAAGCACGACGGCAAGCAAAAGCGAAGCCCAATACGGAAGTTCGACAAGGGTGAGCAGACCCCAGCCCCGCTCAGAGGCCCAAAAGGCTGTGCCGACAGCGCCCGCCGGAATCAGCAGACGCACCATCATGCCGTTAAGGACAACAATACCGAGATTGGCGGGCCAGCGCCGATACCCCTGAATCAACCGCCTGCGGGGAGCGCGCCATTCCCATGCTGCCATCACTGTCAGCACCCCCACAAATACCGATAGTCGAATCCAGACTTCATCGTTCATGGCTTGAGCCTAAGGGACAATCGGCCATAAAAAAAGGCAGCCCCAAAGGACTGCCCCCATAACATCACGACTGATTGTCTTAGCTATCTGATTTGCTGCAGGTATTAATTCCCAGCAGAGCATATGGCGGACACCAGCCCAAGGCCCCGGTTCCAACCAGAACTGCACCTACACCCATCGCTACATAGTTCAGAGGAGCTTCCAGTCCGCCCATAAATCCAAAAGCGATCGCTGCTGCACCTACAACCAGACGAATAATTCTATCAATACCACCTACATTTGCTTTCATAATATCCTCCTTAAAGCGCCAATATGCGTACTATATTAGCATATATTCATCTGTCAGTGACATTGTCACCCAAACGTAGATTCACTCTTCGTGTAATTCACTCAGAGCCTGGGCCGCTTTGACCTTCACCTGGCCACGACTTAACTCAACCCACCCCTTTCGTTCAAAATCCTTCAACAGTCGACTGACCACCTCACGTGCCGTTCCCAGTTCCGTCGACAGTTCCTGATGGGTACAGGAAAGAACCCCGTTCGATTCCCGCGTTCGCTTAAGCAGGAGGCGCGCCAGTCGCACATCCATGCGGCCGAAAGCCACATCCTCCACCAGCATCATCAGATCACCGATACGCCTTCCGATCGAGGCTAGGACAAAGCGCCTGAATCCAGCCGATTCGGCCATTGCCTTTTCAAAAACAGAAGCCGGCAGCATGGCAAGCGTCACATCAGTCTCGGCCACCCCTTCAGCCGGATACGCCTCTCCGCCAATCAAACAGGAGGTGGTCAGCATACAGGTCTGGCCATCCTCAACACGGTAGAGAACGATTTCGCGACCTTGGGGATCCATCTTCTGCACCCGTACGGCACCGTCACTGACAAAGACATAGCCTTGACAGACATCACCATCCCGGAAAAGCACCGTTCCCTTGGGGACAGTCATCACCTGCGCCTGTTCAACTGTCTGCTGCCAGCTCGACTCCGGAATATGCCGAAGTTCAGGAAAAGCCTTTAGCCAGCCAAGATGTTCGCCCATCATTATACCTCTACCTCTACATTCAATTTGCGGATTCCAGACAAACTTCGTCCAAAGCGTTGCCATTGCCACTGGCTGCCCGGATCCCACTTTCGACCGGGCGCCACATCCTGATGCCCGACGATGCGCTCCCGACTGATCAACGGAAAGTGCTGCATCAGCACCCTGCACAGGCGTGCCGTCTCCCGATATTGCACCGACGTAAACGGCTGCTCTTCATCACCGATCATTTCGATACCGATCGAGTAATCATTGCAATCACTACGTCCCTGCCAGCTTGATTGACCGGCATGCCATGCCCGCTTGGACAGGGGGACGAACTGGGTAATACGGCCTTTACGATCAACAAGAAAATGGGCTGAAACCTGTACATCCTTCAGCTCAATCAGATCCGGGTTTTGATCCGTATCAAGCCTGCCCATGAAGAGTGCCTCCACAGGCTCGGTTTCAAACTGGCCGGGAGGCAGGCTGATAGCATGCAGAACGATCAGGTCGATAACCGAATCATCCGGGCGTTCGCCGTAGTAAGGAGAAGGCAAAAATCGCATGCCGTGATCATGCGGCAAACAGACAAGACAAGGCAAGCCCTGTAGACTCCCATTATGATCTCATGGCCCGTATGGATTTCAGGCGTGCTCTTCGCACTGGTGCATTCGCTCTTTGCCGCGCAGTTCTGCAAGGCCATTTTCTACCGCCTCGGCATAAGCAGCCAACGTTATCGCCTGCTCTACTCGCTCTTCGCCACATGCCTGACCGGACTCTGGATTTTCTACATCTATCAGCTCCCCGACACCCCGCTGTACAGAATCGACAGCTGGCTTTACTTGCCTCTCACCCTGATGCAGTTGGGCGGAGTAGCGATTGCACTACTTAGCCTGCGCTCATTTGATGTGCGCCTGTTTCTCGGCCTCTCCACCACCATCGATAACCCGGAACCTTTTCATGAACACGGCCTCTACCGTTATGTTCGCCACCCCATGTACAGCGGGGTGATGCTTGCCCTTTTGTCTAGCCCGACGCAGAGCGTAAACAGTTTTAATTTTGCGCTCATCATCAGCTGCTACTTTGTTTTCGGTTCATGGCTTGAGGAACGGCGCATGTTGAGCGTCCATCCACAATACGCCGGCTATCGAAGCCGGGTTTCTGCTTTTATTCCATGGCGCACTTTATTAACGACTCTCAGGAGATCATGATAGCGGCATGAGCGAAGTGACCAACGCACCCAACACCCTTGCTCCGGCGGAAGCCGGGCGCCTGATGAAACTGGCAACCTATGCCTCGGTATCCGTTGCGATTTCACTGATTCTGGCCAAGCTGGTCGCATGGTTCTGGACTGACTCGGTCAGCATGCTTGCCACCCTGATTGACTCCACACTCGATGCGCTGGCTGCCATCATCAACATGATTGCCGTTCGTCATGCGCTGACGCCTGCCGACAAGGACCACCGTTTCGGCCACGGCAAAGCCGAAGCATTGGCAGGACTCGGACAAGCCATGTTTATTGCCGGCTCTGCTGGCTTCCTGATGCTTGAAGCCGTCGGCCGTTTCTTTCACCCGCAACCCATCGAAGGCATGGCTGTCGGTATCGGTGTCATGATCTTTTCGCTAATTGCCACGCTCGGTCTGCTCGCCTTTCAGACTCATGTAATTAATAAGACAAACTCCACCGCCATTAAAGCCGATTCATTGCACTACAAGACGGATCTTTACATGAATGCCAGCGTCATCGTCGCCCTACTTCTGGCCGTATACGGCTGGCCCGGATTCGATGCCATATTCGGTATCGGCATCGGTATCTTTGTTCTCTACAGCGCTTGGGAAATTGTTCAACATGCTATTGGTGACCTGATGGATAAGGAGCTATCCAATGAGGAGCGGCAGCAGATTGTCGACATTGTCGTGGCTCATCCCAAAGCACGTGGCATGCACGACCTGCGCACCCGCAAATCGGGAGTCACCTATTTCATTCAGTTGCACCTCGAACTTGATGACCACCTGATGCTCAAAGAGGCGCACAAGATCGCCGATCAGGTTGAAGCATCGCTCAGCGAGGCCTTCCCCAATTCTGAGATTATTATTCATCAGGATCCACACAGCCTGAAAGAGAAAATTCCGGAATTTGCCGAGGTGCTCAATGCCAACGGCGAGGAGATTAACGTTGATAAGGCTGCTGACTAAACTCCTTCCTTTCTTGATGCTACTGCCGATGGTCGCCATGGCCGAAACGGCAGTACTGGAGATTCGTTACCTGCCTCTGAATGAGGCCGAGAGTATTGTCAAAAGCCAGCTGACGCCTACAGGCACCGTCGCCACCATGCCTTCTCGGCGAATCCTCGTAGTAAATGACCGCACTACGAATATTGAGCAGGCAAAAGCGCTTCTCGACAAACTGGATGTACAGGCCGCACAGTACAGTGCCAACCTGGAACTGATGACCCTCAATGATGGGCAGAGTCGTTCAATCCGAACCTCAGCCCAATTGCCCGGTGGCTGGGTCAGAGTTTCAATGAATGACTCTCGAATAGTCGCCTCAAACCGTAAACAGTTTAGCCTCCACCTTACCGCCGGCCTTAAGGGAGGCATCGAAAGCGGCACTATCCAGCCCTATCTCCAGAAGACCAAACAGTGGCTGGCAGGCTACGGTGTAATTAACGCGCACGGTGTTGAACTGATCCAGGTCAGCTCCGGTTTTCATGCCACGGTTCGTCCGTCGGGCAAAGGTATGGTCACCGTCCGCATTGTTCCGTGGATGCGCAATCAACGCAGTCATGGAGTCCTGCAGGGCAGCACCGAAGTGCTTGTTGATCTCGGAGCGACCAATGCGCCGAAACAGGCTCCACACGGTACGGCACCGGTCCGTTTGAATGCCAGTCCCGTGATGAATCAGGGAGAGCTGATTGAAATGGCGGGAGCTGCCACCGAGATCACCATTCCGGTCGGTGAGACCGTCACCATCGCTGCCAATCGCGAAGAGGCGGAACTGCTCGGCGATGCCCTTCTCTCCAGCGGATCCGCCATCGGCAAAAAAAGTTTCGCTATTCGCTTAAGGGTAAGCCAGCGCTAACACTCTTTCAGGTTCTTAAATTCGAATTCACCGTCGCCATTCGGCAATCAGACAATTTCTACAATCTTCCGCCCACTCACACTCTTTCGCTGTCTTCGGACATGAATCCCGGAGATCTGTTTGAAAACAGGGAGTGTGACCCTCGGCTTGTTGAATGCGCCTGATCAGGCGAGCCGGAGTTGTATGCTTGGCAATAAAAATGCCATTCTTAATGGCACGCACACTCAGTTTTGATGTGATCTCCATACTCTAGGTATAGCACAATCAATAGTCGTCCGTTTAACACTGCGGCTCAGGTCATTGATAAACCGTAGTGCAGGGTACAGGCTACCGTTTCAATCGATAATAGTGTGCCTTCTGCGCCTTCCAGAATTCACGATACTCATCAGCCGTAACCTCATCATCCTTGTTGGCATCCATCGCTTCAAAACGATCCATGGCACGCTGCTGAACCATGGTAAAATACTCCTCGAAATCAACGCCGGCCGACTCTTCCGGATTGATGTTAAGCTCCATGAATCGATCGACGATTTTGTCCGTGGCCGTCGCCGGTCCCTCCCGTTCCGGCTTCTCGAAACCGGTGACAAACGAATCCCCGCTCTGCTCGTCAGGCATCTCGGAAACTGCCTCGAAATCGGGCTGCAGCGGCTCTTCAGCCATCACAGGCAAGGAAATCAGAAGTGCCAAAAACACAGGAATCAGCTTGAAGATGGTCATGGAATCCCCCAATCGCTTTTAATCGTCGTCAACAGACGGCAGCATAACCGACCAACTTTGCAGTGGCGAGGGGTGTTTGATGCGCGCTTATCTGGATTTGATGCAACATGTGCTCGATAACGGCACTCAAAAAGGTGACCGAACCGGTACCGGGACGAAGTCCGTTTTCGGCTATCAGATGCGATTCGATCTCTCGGCAGGGTTCCCGCTGGTAACCACCAAGAAATGCCATCTGAAATCGATCATTCTTGAGCTTCTCTGGTTTCTCAAAGGTGATACCAATACCGCTTACCTAACCGAAAACGGCGTATCAATCTGGAACGAGTGGGCACGGGAGGACGGAGATCTCGGCCCGGTCTATGGCTATCAGTGGCGCAACTGGCCGACCCCGGACGGCCGTCATGTTGATCAGATATCCGAACTGATCGAACAGATCAAATCCAAACCCAACTCCCGGCGCCTGATTGTCTCGGCATGGAATGTGGCCGATCTGCCGGACGAGTCGATCTCGCCGCAGGCCAATGTCGAGAACGGCAAGATGGCCCTGGCACCATGCCACGCCTTTTTTCAGTTCTATGTCGCCGACGGCAAGCTCTCCTGCCAGCTTTACCAGCGCAGTGCCGATATCTTCCTCGGCGTGCCGTTCAATATCGCCTCCTACGCCCTGCTGACCATGATGATCGCACAGGTGTGCGACCTTGAACCGGGCGATTTCGTACACACCTTCGGTGATGCCCACCTCTACTCCAACCACATGGAGCAGGTGAACACGCAACTGGCACGCGAACCGTTTGCCCTGCCAACCATGAAGATCAACCCGGACATCAAAAATATTTTCGACTTCACCTTTGAGGATTTCGAGCTGGTCAACTATGAGTGCCACCCGGGCATTCGTGCCCCGATCGCAATCTGAACAACAGGAGACGCCCATGAACAGACTGATTGTAGCCATCGCCGTTTCAGCCTTTGCCATCCTCGCTTCCGGATGCTCGCCGGAAGTAGGCAGCAAGGAGTGGTGCCAGCAGATGAAAGAGAAGCCGAAAGGTGACTGGACTGCTACGGAAGTGAAAGACTACGCCAAACACTGCATCTTTTAACTTGCCAATCACATCAGTGGCGCCGAACTTTAAGGCTGAACTGAGGAAAAAAGATCAGAGAGGTCAATCCGATGAACCAAGCTCAATCCGGCATCCTTGAAGATGTCCCGCTCCATTCGAGATACCTGACCTTTTCATTGGCCGGAGGTGGCGACCTCAAGCAGGTTTTAAAAAACCTTGCCGATTTTGCCGATGGTAAACAGGTCGTCATCGGCATCGGCAAACAGGTCGTCGATGCCCTACACGCATCCGTCCCGGGTCTGGTCACTTTTCCCCATTACAACGAGGCCCAGGTTGAAGTTCCCGCTACCGACGCCGCACTCTGGTGCTGGCTGCGAGGGGAAGACCGCGGCGAACTGCTGCACTTGAGCCGCAAGGTGATCCAGCTGCTTGAAGATGCGCTGATCTGCGAATCGATCATTGACGGTTTTCGCTACGATATCGGCCGTGATCTGACCGGTTACGAAGATGGCACAGAAAACCCGAAAGATGCTGATGCGGTTGCCGCCGCCATTGTCGCCTCCAGCAGTGATAGCATGAATGGCTCAAGTTTTGTCGCCGTACAACAATGGGTACACGATCTCGATGACTTTCTCACGCGACCGCAGGAGGAACAGGACGAAACCATCGGGCGCCGGAAATCGGATAATGAGGAGATGGAAGATGCTCCCGAAACCGCTCACGTGAAGCGGACAGCTCAGGAGGAGTTCGATCCGGAAGCTTTTATCCTCCGCCGCTCCATGCCCTGGGCCGATGCATCCCATGAGGGATTGGTATTTGTCGCTTTCGGTAAGAGTTTCGATGCCTACACCGCCATTCTCAAGCGCATGATCGGCAATGATGACGGACAGGTTGATGCCCTCTTCTCATTCACCACACCGGTTACCGGCAGCTTCTTCTGGTGTCCGCCGATGAAGAGCGGCCGATTAAATCTCGCACAAATCGGCATTTAGCCCCCCCGTCTTGTTGTTTGGCACTCCATCTAATTATGTCCTATAAACAGGTATAGGATAAATATCGGCCTATCCGAAAACGGGATAAATAAGGGTTGGTATTAACGTCCACATTATGGGTAGGTATAAATGGAGCGGACCTGAAGCCGTGCTACTGAAACACCTTAGAGAAATGCGTAAAAACGCAGGCCTTTCGGGACCTGAAATTCAACGCCGCCTTAACCGGCCCAACTCCTACGTCTCCAAGGTGGAGTCGGGGGAAAAGCGTCTGGATGTGCTGGAACTGCGCGAATATTGCCAGGCCTGCGGCGTCTCCGTAGTCGATTTTGTCCACGGTCTCGAAAAGAGACTCTCCAAACAGGATGCGGATTAAACATCTGAACTCTGCCATCATGGCGCTCCTATACCGGACGCATCAGAAACACCCCGATCTCCCATTATCGGATTTTCATGTTACACTCTCGCCAGACCATCTCTGGGGAGAGAGGCATTTTACTCATGTTTCACATCGTCGAAGATCAATTACCTATCCGGAATGTCATTCAAGCCACTTTGGATCAATGCGGCCACGAAACACTGATTTTCTCCAGCGCCATTGAATATTTAAATTTTATCCGGAGCCCGCAATTCACCAAGCCGTTTGCCCTGATTTCCGACATCAACATGCCCGAAGTGGATGGCTATACACTGATCGGAAAAGTCTCTGAAATCATGCCTGATTTTCGTTTTATTGTGATTTCAGGAGAACCTCACATTAAATCCGAACACAAGAGCAAGGCTTGCTTTTTTCTTCAAAAACCCTTTCGTTTCGAAACACTGGTTGAGACCATCGAAAAGGTTCTAGCATGCGAAACCTCCTTACCATCCTGTGCACATGGATGCGGCGAGGCAGGACACCGCCGAGCCTTCGGCATGCATAACTGGCAATGTCCACAAGGTTGCTCCACCCATCAGAATGGATGCGATGACCCAGAGCAGCCAAACAATTAAATGAATTATTTTCCACTTTCGACCAGACCTGAACAATCTGCTAAACTGCCATCTTAACAACGTTGAACATAACCAAACTCGGACCGTTTTTGTTGCTTATTTTTAACATGAGACGTTTCGCAAAGGAGGAAGGGTGCATCTAGACCCCATGATGCTAAGCATCACTATTGTTCTGTTTCTGGCGTTAGCTCTGGGCTTTCTGGCTGTACGTTCAGGGCTGCCAATTGTGATCGCCTATATCATTACCGGCATCATTGCCGGGCCTTCTGTACTCGAATTGATTAGCGATGCAGATACCATTTTGAGAATTGGTGAACTTGGTGTCGTCATGCTGCTCTTTTTTGTCGGCATGGAGGTCTCCATTCCCAATCTGGTAAAACGATGGCGTATCGCCGTTATTGGAACAGCTGCACAGATTCTGGTCAGTGTGAGCGTATGCGTGGTTCTTGTTTGGAGCTTAGAACTGCCGACCAGTCTGGGCATTCTCTTCGGTTTCGCTATCAGCCTGTCGAGTACGGCTGTCGTTCTTAAAATCCTTCAGGATTCAGGCGAGCTGAAGTTGCCGTTCGGACAAAATGCGCTTGGAGTCCTTCTTGTTCAGGATATCTCCATTGTTCCAATGATGATTGTACTTGCCGCTCTCGGCAATTCGGAAATGAGCCCGCTTGAAATCTCAAAGCAGGTAGTCGGTGGAATCGCTATTCTTTTGATTGTCATATGGCTGATGCGAACCGGAAAGTACAAGGCTCCGGCTTTCCTTACCGGCACGCTTGAGAAGCGCATCTTGAGCGGCCTCGTCCTCTGCTTTGGCGCTGCATCGCTTACCTCGTGGCTGGGCCTCTCTCCCGGCTTGGGGGCTTTTCTGTCCGGACTGCTTCTTGCGTCTTCGGATCAGTCGAAATGGATACAAGAACATCTGGAATCGGTGCATATTCTCTTTGTAGCCATTTTCTTTCTCTCTATCGGTCTACTGGTCGATATCAACTATATGTTGGAGCATCTATGGCTTGTACTGGGTGCAACACTACTCGTCTTTGCCTTTAACTCCGGAAGCAATGTCTTTGTCATGCGGGCACTGGGAGAGCCCTGGCAACAGGCCATTCTGACCGCCGGGCTGCTAAGTCAGATCGGAGAGTTTTCATTCCTGCTGGCTGCCGTTGGGTTACATGGAGGTCTTGTTGACCATCAGCTCTACAAACTACTGGTGCTTGTAATCGCCCTAACACTCCTGCTCAGCCCTCTCTGGATGTTATTAGTCAAACGCCTCGCCATCAAAGAAGGCATTCTTTCTTCCGAAAGATAGCCAGAGAACTGCAATAAAAGGGGCTGCCAAGGCAGCCCCTAACCTCTTACAAACGATCTGTTTATGCGCCTTTATTCATCAGGCAATCCTTGCCAGCAGGACAATCCTCTTTCAAAGGGCAGTTTTTATGCCGCTCTTTCCAACGACTCTTCATCTCATCTGCTGTCACCTTGCCATCTCCATTGGCATCCATCGCTGCAAAGCGCTTGGCAGAACCCGCCGCATGCTCTTCAGCACTGATGGCACCATCACCATCACTGTCCAACTGCTGAAAATGACTCCCGCGTTTACCATCGCCCTGTCCCACTCCTTTTCCACCCGGACAGGCCAAGGCGGCAACAGGCATGGCCAAAGCGGCAATCAATAGGGGAAGTATCAGTTTTTTCATCTTCGTAGCTCCTTTGAACTTAAACTAAATTGACGACTCAAGCGTAAAGCAGCTTACATTAAATTATCATGAGAAAAATACTCCCCTCTTTCTGCCCATCGCAGCTAATATCCGTTTGCAAACTGTTTTGACATTCGTAATCCTAGGCTGATGACAGCACCTACTTTTTCACTCATCTGGGCCATGGATGAAAACCGGCTCATCGGCAACAACAATACTCTTCCATGGCACCTGCCAGCAGACATGCAGTGGTTTCGTCAGCAGACCATGGGTAAACCGATCCTGATGGGTCGAAAAACCTTCGAATCCATTGGCAAACCTCTTCCGGGAAGAGAAAACATCGTTTTAACCCGACAGCCCGGCCTGATCATAGAGGGGTGCCGGGTTGTTAACTCGCTAGCCGAAGCGCAGGCAGCTCTTCCAGAAGCCGAAGAGATCATGGTGATCGGCGGTGCAGAAATCTATGCGCAGGCCCTCCCTGTCGCGGACAGGCTCTATTACACACAGATTCACCACGCCTTCGAAGGCGATGCATGGTTTCCCGACCTAAATATGCAGCAGTGGCGAATGATCCATGAGGAGATACATACGGCAGATGAAAAGAATGCATATGATCACACATTCATGATCATGACACGCAAGTCGTGACGATACCCTTTTTCCACCGGCTGCTCCTGGCCATTTTTATCGTCCTGTTCACTTGGTCTGCTGTTTCTCCAGCCGACTATTTCATCTGGTTGCTGGAAGTCTTCCCCGCAATCATCGGGCTCGGCATCATTTTCGCCACATATCGAAAGTTCCGCCTCACCGACTTTGCCTATATCGCCGTTCTCGCCCACTGCATCATTCTGATGGTCGGCGGTCACTACACTTATGCCGAAATGCCACTGTTTGACTGGCTACAGCAGCAATTCGATCTGGCCCGTAACCACTATGACAGGGTCGGGCATATCGCACAGGGCTTCTTTCCTGCCATCGTAACCCGGGAAATTCTGCTCCGCCTGTCGCCACTGGAGCCGGGAAAATGGCTCTTCTTTATTGTTACTTCGATCTGCCTTGCTATCAGTGCCATGTATGAACTGCTGGAGTGGTGGATTGCCGTGGCGACCGGATCTGCTGCTGACGCATTTCTCGCCACCCAGGGAGATGTCTGGGATACCCAGTGGGATATGTTCCTCGCACTGTGCGGTGCAATCGTTGCCCAGCTGCTTCTGGCCAAAGCACATGACAAGGCGATACAGAAAGTCGAGTAACCAGATGCTGAAATATTTTCAGGAAACTCTTCTCCTCCCCTGCTAAACTGCCGCTCATGCGTATTTTCAGACACTGGCAGGATGCTGCCAAAGCCACCGATCTTCAGGGCGGTGCTATTACCGTCGGCAACTTCGATGGCGTACACATGGGCCACAAACAGATTCTTGCCGAACTTAAGGGGCATGCACTCGATACCAAAGGTCCCGCCATTGCTGTCACTTTCGATCCGCACCCACGCGCTATACTCTTTCCTGATGAGTCGCCACGTCGTCTCTGCCATCTGCATGAGCGTCTGGAGCTTCTCGGACTAGCAGGCGTTGAGGCAGTACTGCTTCTCCACTTCGATAAAGAACTGGCCGCCACCCCAGCCGAGTCATTCACACGCCGCCTCTATGAAACATTCAGACCCAAACACTGGCATGTCGGCTACGACTTCGCTTTCGGCCATGGGCGCGAAGGCAGTGCGGATAAATTGCGTGAGATCGGTGATGAACTGAACTTCACAGTCAGTGAGGCGGCGGCATTTGAGATGGAACATGCGGTTGTTTCATCCAGTCGCATTCGCTCCGCGGTAGAGGCATCGGACTTTCTCCTCGCTGAAAAGCTTCTTGGTCGTCCCTACTCCATTTCCGGACACGTCATGCATGGTGACAAGCGGGGTCGTAAAATCGGTTTTCCGACAGCCAATCTGGATGTTGCCGATCTGGCCCATCCACCCGCCGGTATCTATGCTGTGCGTGCCAAACTGGAAAATGACGAAACCGTCTGGAATGGTGCCGCCTACCTTGGCTTCCGCCCTACGTTTCAGGGCCGAACCATGGTGCTTGAGACTCATATGCTCGACGCAAATCCTGACCTCTATAACCAGCGATTGGAGATTCAGTTCGTGCAGCGCGTACGTGAAGACCGGGCCTATAAATCAGCCGAAGAGCTTTCCGAGCAGATTGCCCGTGACTGTGTAGAGGCTCGACGAATCCTGAACATCTGAACATTTTTTCACGCGAGTATGTAAAAAACTTCTGTTTTCCCTATGATTCGCGCCCAACAAGTAACTTTTACGGAGCACGCGGTGTCTGAACAAGAACAGTTTGATTATCGTCCTACCGTCTTCCTTCCGAAGACTGATTTCCCCATGCGTGGCAACCTGCCCCAGAATGAGCCGAAGAAGCTCGCCTACTGGGAAGAGATCAACCTCTACGCCGAAATGCGCAAAGCACGCGCGGAAGCCCCGAAATTCCACCTGCATGATGGCCCTCCCTATGCAAATGGATCGATTCATATCGGCCATGCCGTCAACAAGGTACTGAAGGATATTGTCGTTCGCTCACGCAGCATGATGGGTTTCGATGCCCCTTACGTACCTGGCTGGGACTGCCACGGGCTGCCGATCGAACTGAAGGTTGAAGAGAAGTTCAAAAAGAAGAAGCGCAAGAAGGAGGATATCTCCGACTCCGAATTCCGTGCCGAATGCCGTGAATATGCAAAAGGACAGATCGATATCCAGCGTGAAGAATTCAAGCGTCTCGGTATCATCGGTGACTGGGAAAACCCCTATATCACCATGGACTACCATTTCGAGGCCAACACTGTCCGCGAAATCGGCAAATTCCTTGGCAATGGCGGCCTCTACAAGGGTGCCAAACCGGTACACTGGTGCGTCTCATGTGCCACCGCACTGGCTGAAGCGGAAGTGGAGTATGATGACCATACCTCCCACTCTATCTATGTAAAATTCGCTGCCGGTGAAGCCCTCAGCGACATCGCACCGGAACTGGCTGCTGATGCCTCCATCGTTATCTGGACCACAACCCCGTGGACTATCCCGGCCAATCTGGCTGTCTCTGTCGGCCCCAGCATTGAATACTCGGCAGTAAAGATCACCGATGCCGGCGAGAACCAGAACCTGAAACCGGGTGAAGTACTGATTCTTGCCGAAGATCTCCGTACCGGCGTTCTTGCAGCTATCGGAGCATCCGGTGATGTCGTTGCCCGTTTTAACGGCAGTGAACTGGACAACCGAAAATTCCGTCACCCCTATCTGGATCAGGATGCGCCGATTCTTGTCGGCGATCATGTGACCCTTGAAGCGGGTACCGGTTCGGTTCATACCGCTCCAGGACACGGCCAGGAGGACTATGAGATCGGTATGAAGTACGGTCTGAAGGCCTTTAACCCTGTCGGTGATACCGGTGTCTTTGATGAGGCCACGCCCGTGGTTGCCGGCCGTCACGTCTATCAGGCCAATGCCATTGTCATTGAGCACCTGCTCAACTGCGGTGCTCTGCTGGAAACCAGTGAGATCAAACACTCCTATCCGCACTGCTGGCGCTGTCACAAGCCACTCATCTTCCGTGCAACACCGCAGTGGTTTATCTCCATGGAGACCAACGACCTTCGTGAGAAAGCTTTACACGCAATCGGTGAAACCGAATGGACACCTGAGTGGGGCGAGAACCGCATCCGTGCCATGGTTGAAGGGCGTCCGGACTGGTGCGTCTCCCGTCAACGCAACTGGGGCGTTCCCATTACGGCGATCAAGTGCAGCAGCTGTGACTCACATGATGTGACAACACCTGACATCGTCGAAGGAATCGCCAAACAGGTTGAGGCCGGCGGTGCTGATGTCTGGTTTGCCAGAGAGGTGAATGCGTTCCTGCCGGAAGGCACGATCTGCCCGAACTGTAACAGTACGGATTTTGAGAAAGAGACCGATATTCTTGATGTCTGGTTCGATTCCGGATCAACTCACGCCTGTGTTTTGGAACAGAGGGATGACCTAGCCTCACCGGCCGACCTCTACCTTGAAGGAAGTGACCAGCATCGTGGCTGGTTCCAGTCCTCGCTTCTGGAGAGCGTCGGCACGCGCGGAGTAGCGCCATTCAAAGGCGTACTCACTCACGGCTTTGTCGTCGATAAAAACGGCAACAAGATGTCAAAGTCCAAGGGCAACGTCATTGCGCCACAGAAGATCATTGAACAGATGGGTGCCGATATTCTGCGCATGTGGATCGCCTCATCGGACTATTCGGCTGATATCCGCATCTCTGATGAGATTCTCAAACAGCTAGCAGAGGCCTACCGTCGAATTCGTAATACCGTGCGCTTCCTGCTCGGTAATATCGACGGCTTCGACCCTGAAAAAGACGGTGTACCGCTGGCCGACCGGACCAAACTCGATCAATGGGCAAGCCATCGTCTGGCTCAGCTTTCACGCAACGTGAACGAAGCCTACGAAAACTATCAGTTCCACCGTATCCATCAGGAGATTCATAACTTCTGCTCGGTCGACCTCGGGGGCTTCTATCTCGACGTAATCAAAGATCGTCTCTATTGCGATGGTGCTGATTCGGCTCGTCGTGCATCGGCTCGTGCCACCATCTACGATCTTGCCGATACCCTGATCCGTCTGGTTGCGCCGATCCTTCCGTTCACGGCAGAAGAGGCCTGGGAGTTCCTGCCCGCTTCGGAATCAAACAGCATTCACATGCACCACTTCCATCCTGTGGCCGACATCAAGATTGATGAAGCTGCATGGGATGCATTCTTCGATATACGCGAACAGATCAATACGGCTCTCGATCAGGCGAAGAAAGATAAAGTGGTCGGTTCCTCGATTGCCGCAGCTGTGACCGTTCCGGATCTGGATCGTACTTTTGCTGAATCTCTGGGCGAAAGCTATGAACAGCTCTTTATTGTTGCCAGCGTGGAAGATGGCGAATCAGTAACCATTCGGGCTGCCGGTGGCGTCAAGTGTCCACGCTGCTGGAACGTGGCTGAACCAGCAGAGCCTGCACATGCTGTCCACAACAAGCTCTGCCCTCGCTGTTTCGAAGTCGTGGCAGACTGATGAACAGTCGCAACTGGCAGCAGGTTGCCCTCTTTGCACTGCTGCTGGCTGCCGACCAGCTGAGCAAGTGGTGGATTGAGCAGCAGATGCCCTTTTTCCACTACTCCGTCATTCCCGGTTTCTTTGAGATCGTCAAAGCCCACAACTTCGGCGTCGCTTTCTCCATGTTTGCCGATTGGAACTCAGCCTGGCGAACCAATACGCTGCTTGGTGTCACCATCGGTATCGCTCTGGTGGTGGCGCTCTGGTGGTGGCGTGAACGAAACAAGAGGGGACTGGAGCCATGGCTCCTTATCCTCGTACTGAGCGGAGCTGCCGGAAACATCTGGGATCGTATGCAGCTCGGTTACGTGGTCGACTTCATCGACTGGTATGTAACCATCGGCGGTACCGAGTACCATTGGCCTGCCTTCAATATCGCTGATGCATGTATCAGTGTGGCTGTTGTCCTGCTGCTTGTTACCGGTTTTAAACGCTCCTGAACCTCATACACGACAAAACCCTCTTTTATTGAAGGCTTCAGAAAGTCGTCCTTTCGACGATAGATATATTCTGGGTATTCATTAATGTAACCATCTTGGGAGGGCTATCCGTTAGAGTCATATGAAAAGCATGGAGAAAATGATCGATATTCCCAGGCTCATAAAAAGGGTCACGGTTCTCTTTTTTCCCGTTATTTTTCTTCTGCTTGCCATCACCTATTACGTCTACCACAGCGAAGTTAAAGCCGACCTCAATATGACGTCTGAACGTGAAAAAACCATACTTGCCGAACATAGAAAAACCCTGACGGATATATTCACAGGTATCATCTCTGACCTGCATGTGCTGGCCAGTGACTACGATTTGAGCCACATGCTCAACGATCCTGATGAAGATTTAGAGCAACATATCTCTGCCCTACGTTACGAATTCCCGGAGTTTATCACTCACAAGAAGGTCTATGATCAGGTTCGCCTTCTGGATATCCGAGGGCAGGAAATCATACGGGTCGACAAGATGGGAAATGGTGCACAACTTTTGCCTGAAACTGCGCTCCAAAACAAATCCGATCGCTACTACTTTTCAGAAACCATGCAACTTGATGCCAAACAGATCTTTATCTCCCCTTTTGACCTGAATATTGAACATGGTGCCATTGAGCAGCCCCTGAAGCCGATGATCCGCTTCGGCACACCAGTATTTGATTATAAAGGCATCAAAAGCGGTATGCTGATCCTGAACTATCTGGGCAGTCACCTGATCGACAGCATTAAAGATGCTTCCATCTCCGGTCATGTACTCATGTTAAACGCTGAAGGCTACTGGCTCAAAGGGTTATCAGCTGAAGATGAGTGGGGGTTCATGTACTCCGAGAAGAGGGGCCTCCGTTTTTCGAACCGTCATGGCGATGCCTGGAATATAATCGCGGCTGAAGAGAACGGACAATTCATCAATGCGGAGGGCATGTTCACCTTCGCCACCATTCGACCACTCTCAAAACCCGGCTCAAATGATTACTATTGGAAACTTCTCTCTTTTATCCCCGTGGAAGAACTGAATCCTCATGCCGCCGAATTGAAACGATCCGCCATTGTGTTGGCATCACTTCTGTCGATCTTCTATCTCATTCTCTGCATTATCATTGCGCATGGAAAAGAGCTTGCTTATCTAAAGGAGCTCGCCATTCGCAAACAGGACGCGAAAATCAGGGATATTGTTGAATCGGCGTTTGATGCGATCATCACCATTGATGGTAAAGGAGGCATTACATCCTTTAACCCGTCCGCTCAGGAAATGTTCGGATATTCAGAAAATGAAGTGATGAATGAGAACATCAGTATCATCGTGCCCTCTCCGCATCGGACCATGCATGATGATTATATCAACCGGTATATAAGCACCCAAGAGCCTCACATTATTGGAACACCTCGCGAACTCGAAGCCCAGAGAAAGGATGGTTCAATCTTTCCCATTGAGCTCTGTGTGACAGGCAAGCAGTTCGGAGGCCATTGGATATTTACCGGAATGATCCGCGACATCACCGAACGCAAACAGCTGAAGGCCGAGTTGGAGAAGATGGCTACCGTCGATGCGCTCACCGGTGTTTATAATCGAGGCTACTTCAATCAGGTGATCGAAAACGAGTTCGGTCGCAGCATTCGCTATCAACTTCCATTGACACTCATCATTCTTGATATCGATTACTTTAAAAGCGTCAATGATGACTATGGACATCCTGCCGGTGATGCCTATTTGAAGGCAATGGCAGACGAACTTTCAAGTGCCGTTCGAGAAGTGGATGTCGTTGCCCGCTACGGTGGTGAGGAGTTTGTGATAGTGCTACCGCAAACCGATGCCGAGCACGCTGAGATTCTGGCTGAGCGTATCCGTCAATCCGTTGAGAAGATGAAAGTTGATTATCAGGGAGTCACGATCCAGACAACCGTTTCAATGGGTATCGCCAGTGTTGAGACAGAGGGCCAGAAAACTGCCCATCAACTGCTGACTCTTGCCGATCAGGCCCTGTACAACGCAAAGGCATCTGGAAGAAACAGAGTGGTCGTGGCAAAAACCTGATCTCCTTGTATTAGCCGCTACAGTGCCTTAATCCAGACAGGCGTGTGAAGTAAGGCAGAAGTTACAGAGGTTCTCTTTCAAACAGCGAACGCAACGGTGATCCTCCACGGCATCAACATACATAGGAAGATTACAGCTGGAGCAGCGGGAAAAGTTTGTGTTAACCGCCGACGCACCAATCACCATCTCTTCAACAGCACTCATACCCCCAAAGTCACGGTCGGGAAGAAGTCGTTTCAAGCGTCTGTGAAGCGCCCGCATCTGCCGCTGCTCGCTAATTGATGGTGTCGACTGCTGGTCATAAAGTGATTTGTAATAGTCGTTCGATTCGGGAGCCTCTCCAACAAGCGAGATGAAACCCTCTCTGCATGTCGTGAAAAGATCGGTGATGCTCTCCTCGAAGTTGAGAGCAACCACAAACTCGCACCGGTCCGGCTCGACCCGACAACTTCCCTTAAACTGTTCAAAGGAGTCTTTGGCTTTGACCGGGCGCTCAAATTCCAGGCTCTTTCCCGTATGCAACGGGAAATCACCACGCACATCAAACAACTCCAGTGAATAGCTCACGCTCAATACCGCCCAAAAACGTTTTCAAGACACCTCTGATCAAACAGGGCGAATGAGTTTAACGTTTTTTCCGGCGAAGGCGAATATCAAACATCAGCTTGGCAACATCCTCAAAGTGCTTGGCATAGTGAATGGTCAGACCTTCCGGAACCGACTCCGGCAACTCACCCACCTCGACAGTGTTCGCTTTAGGTAGAATGACCTCGTGAATTCCCAAGCGCTTGGATGCGAGAAGCTTTTCACGTACCCCCCCGATCGGCAGCACCTCACCGGTCAGCGTTAGCTCACCGGTCATGGCAATAGCTTTGGCCGGCTGCCCAAGCGCCAGCGACAGCAAAGCGGTCGCAATGGTGATACCTGCCGAAGGCCCGTCTTTGGGCACGGCGCCCTCAGGCACATGGATATGCAGAAACGTTTTATCAAAGAAATCGGCAGGTGCGCCAAATCGCTGCAGGTTGGCGGCGATGTATGAGTATGCGATCTCGGCGGACTCCTGCATCACCTTGCCCAATTGCCCAGTCACCTTCATACCGCGCCTATCGTGGTGAGCAATGGCCGCTTCCAACGTCAGCGTCACGCCACCCATTGCCGTCCAAGCCAGCCCCGTGGCAAGACCAACGCCGATCCGCAGAGCCTCTTTTGAAAATCTCGGGCTGCCAATGTAGTCGATCAGATCTTTTGCACCGATGTGAACCGGTGCCTCGAGCTGTCCATCGACAAGCTTATGATTAGCTTTGCGAAGAATCTTTTTCAGCAGTTGCTCCACGCCGCGAACACCCGGCTCTCTGGCATACTCCTCGACGATCTTGGCAATTGCACTGCTGCTAATAGCCACATCCTTTCGGGTTAGCCCATGGGCCTCAAGCTGACGTGGCAACAGGTGCTTTCGGGCAATCTCCCTCTTCTCTGAAGCGATATAACCGGGAAGCCTGATAATCTCGGCACGGTCCAGCAGCGGTGCTGGAACCGTATCCAACTGATTGGCCGTTAGCAGAAAGAGGACACGTGACAGGTCGAAACGGACATCCAGATAGTGATCCATAAAATCGTTATTCTGCTCGGGGTCGAGCACTTCAAGCAGAGCACTGGACGGGTCACCACGGAAATCGTTACCGATCTTGTCCACCTCATCGATCATAATGACAGGGTTGGCTGCCTTCACCTGTTTCAGCGCCTGAACAATTTTGCCCGGCATGGCACCGATATAGGTGCGGCGATGGCCCTTGATCTCGGCCTCATCACGCATGCCGCCAACGGAAAAGCGGAAGAAGGGCCGGTTCACGGCCTCGGCAATGGCCTTGCCGAGTGATGTCTTGCCGACACCCGGTGGGCCGACAAAGAGGATAATCGAACCGCCCACCTCTTTTTTGCGGGCGCCAACGGCAATGAATTCAAGAATTCGATCCTTAATATCATCCAGGCCTGAATGGTGTTTATTCAGCGCCCTGGAGGCGCTATTCAGGTTAAAGCGGTCCTTGGCAAAGATGCCCCATGGCAGATTGACGAGCCAATCAAGGTAGTTGCGGGTAACAGCATATTCCGGCGATGAGGGGTCCAGCATCTGCAGTTTTTCCAGCTCCTCATTAAAGACTTTTTGCGCCTCTTCACTGAAGACAAGTTTACTGGCAAGGCTCTGGAGCTTTTCGGACTCCTGCTCCTGCGGGTCGGCGTCCAGTCCCAATTCACGCTTGATCTCATGCAGCTGCTCCTGCAAAAAGTACTTGCGCTGCTGCTCGGATACGCGCTCTTCAATATTTTCCCGAATGCGGCTCTGCACCTTGCTCACATTGAGCTCGCGGTTGAGCAGCGTCATCACTTTCTTCATCCGATCAAAGATCGGGTAGGTCTCCAGAATCCCCTGCAGCTCTGTACGATCTGCCGTTGTCAGGCCTGCGGCAAAATCGGCCAGTCGTGCCGGTTCATCACTGCTGAAACGGGAAGCAAAGAATCGGAGCTCCTCCTCATAAAGCGGATTGTGCTTCAACAGCTCCTTGATGGTGTTGATAATGGCCACGGTATAGGCACGAATCTCAACGTTATCCTCATAAGAGGTGGCCTTGTGGTAGGTCACCATGGCTCTCAGCACTTTCTGCCCTTCGATCCACTCATCCACCTTGAACCGTTCAAGACACTCCACCACCAGATGCAGACCATGGCCCTCGATCTCGATGGCTTTCACCACTTTGGCAATAACGCCTACCTCATAGAGGTTCTTCGGTCCAAAGGGAGCCTCTTCATCACGCACCAGAATCAAGCCAATATGATTCTGGCCCATATCTGCCAGCTTGCGAATGGATTGTTTAACCTCATCGCCTTCATAGACCAGAGGCACGATCAGTCCGGGAAAGAGCGGCCTGTTCGACAGAGGAAAGATGGGGAGATATGGTGGCCATGCATCACTGGCCTTCACCAGTGTGGCCGGGTCGGAGCCAGCACTCACATCTTCATCAACAATTTCGGGTTCATGCGTGATCTCATTCATAAGCTATATGTATGGTAGCATAGCAGCTGATTCAATCCTTTGGATGAAAAAAAATGCCCGGCTTAACATTTTTTTAATACACATAAGCTTGAATCCTTTTCCACCAGACCTTATACAGGTATGTAACAACTATAGGAGACATTCATGCGTTCACTCAAAGGTATCGGGCTACTGATAATTACAAATATCCTGATCATGTTTACCCTCATCATCACGGGTAATATCCTCATTAACTTTGTTTTGCCGCAATTCGGTATCGATCTGCGCGGATCACTGGCCACGCAGGATTTCCTCTGGGCACTGATCTTCGGTTTCGGCGGTGCTTTCATCTCCCTGTTCATGTCGAAGATGTTGGTCAAACGCGGCATGAAGATGCAGCAGGTCACCTCACCCTCAACACCCAAAGAGAAACTGGTTTTTGAAACCGTTCAGCAACTGGCTGAGCGCGAAGGAATCAAGATGCCTGAAGTGTGGGTTTATTGGGATGACACGCCCAATGCCTTTGCCACAGGACCGACCCGTAATAATGCCATGGTTGCAGTCTCTTCCGGTCTTGCCATGAACATGAGTGATAATGAGCTCAAAGCCGTACTCGCTCATGAGGTCGGCCATATTGCCAACGGCGATATGCTGGCAACCACGTTATTGCAGGGCCTGATGAATACATTTGTCTACTTCCTTGCCCGCATGATTGCCCGTCCGATTATGGAGCGTAACTACTGGATGGGTTTTGCTGTCTATATGGGCCTGCAATTTGTCCTCTCGATACTGGCCATGATTCCGATCAGCTGGTTCTCCCGCCGCCGTGAATTTCGAGCCGATGCCTATGCAGCCGATGCTTTAGGCGCACAACACATGATCAGCGCACTGCAGAAGCTTGGCAGACTCTCCGAGCAGAATGCCGTTGCCCATCAGGGTGAGCATCAGCAGGAAGATGCGCTAGCAACAATGAAGATATACGGCGGCTTTTCCGGCCTTTTCGCCACCCATCCACCACTTGAAGCACGCATTGAAGCTTTGAGAAACCGTCAGAATTAACGCTCTGGCCTCCATAAAAAGGCGCGGCTACAGGTCGCGCCTTTTTTTATTTTGAGATGACGAAAATTCAATATTGAGCTACGCTCCTTTGATGGCAGAAAATCATCAAACCGTTGCAATTCTGGTTATTGGTAACGAAGTACTCTCCGGCCGTACCCGCGAGGCCAACGCCTGGCTGGCAGCACAGAAACTGTTCGAACGCGGCTGCAAGCTGGGTGAAATCGTGGTGGTGCCGGACATCCATGATGCCATTGTCTCTACGCTGCACCGATTGAGAAAGCAGTTTGATGCGGTCATCACCAGTGGCGGTATCGGTCCTACGCACGATGACATTACCATGGACTCGGTGGCTGCTGCCTTTGGCGTAGACCTGATCGAACACAAGTTTATCGTCAAGGCGATGACCGAACGTTTCGGCGAAGAGGGCATGAATGATGGGCGCAGGCGCATGACCCGCGTTCCTCAGGGCTCACACCTGATCCGCTGTGAAAAAACCATCGCACCGGGTGCCCACATCGGTAATGTCTATATATTGGCCGGTGTGCCCTATATCTTCGAATCCCAGCTTGATTCGATTCTCCCCGACTTTGGCGATAGCGAACATCCCTTCATCCGTCATGAGATCGATGTGGAGATTCCTGAAAGCACCTTCGCCAAAGGCCTTGAAGCGATTCAGAGCACCTTCAATAACGTTGAGATCGGCTCCTATCCGAGAATGTGCGGCAACAAACCGTGCGGAAAGATCTGTTTAAGCAGTCAGGATAGCATCGCCCTTGAACGGGCTGTAAAAGAGGTTGAGGCGATGCTGGAGTCTATCCGGGACTGACTGGCTCAGGCGTTCGATCAATCCTGTTTCACTTCAAGAATCGGAACCGTCTCGGTCGACTCAACCGTCAACCGCTTCTCGACAGCGATCTCATCACAGCCGGAGAATTTCTCGCAGTGGATACAGGCCGTCCAGATCTTGTGCGGCAGGCTCTCCTTGGCCACGACCTTGTAGCCCATATGACCGAAAAATCCGTCAACGTAAGTGAGGGCAAAGAGCCGTTGAATCCCGAGGCCTGCGGCAAACTTCTCACACCCCTCGACCAGCAGTTTGCCGATACCCATACCCTGATGTGAATCGCAAACCACAAGCGAGCGTACCTCGGCCAAGTTGGCCTGATAGACATGCAGGGCTGCCAGTCCCACCAGCTTGCCATCATACTCAGCCACCAGAAACTCCTGCAGATGCTGATAAAGGCTGTCTTCAGTACGGGGCAGAACGATCTTCTTCTCGGAATAGGGCAGTAACAACGCATGCATCGCCTTCACATCATCGGCCTCTGCATTTCTGATAAGAATACGATGTGACATCAGGCCGTTACCATTCCGGCACCGCGTTTCAGCATCTCTTCCGCATGCAGCAGGCTCTTGTCATTAGCGCCGCCAAGCATACGGGCTATCTCACTCTGTCGCCTGTCGGCTGAAACAGCCTCCAGCCTTGTGACGGTACGTCCATCCTCTTCGCCTTTATGAATGGTAATCTGATGATCCGCACACGAAGCTACCTGTGGCAGATGCGATACCACCAGTAACTGTCGTTCCCGACTCATTGCTGCCAGAAGCTCTCCAACACACCACGCAGTCTCGCCGCCGATACCAACATCCACTTCATCGAATACAGCAATCTGTGGTGCGTTCACCAGTGCCCCACACCCTTTCAGAGCCAACACAAAGCGTGAAAGCTCGCCACCGGATGCAATCGTTGCCAACGGCCTGAACGGCTCACCCGGATTGCTCGATGCCGTAAACTGCAGTTTGTCCCAACCTGAAGGACACCAGCCGGATCGCTCCTCCTGCTCAACCACCTCAACCTCGATCTGCATGCCGGTAAGGCCCAGTCGATCAAGAAACGGCCGCAGCGCTTTGGCAAGCGACGCGCCCTCTTTAATCCGTGCTTTGGATGCCTCCGCTGCTGCAGTTCTGAATGCTGCCTCAGCCGCGTCGCGCCTGGCATTCAGCGCCTCGGCATCCCACTGCGCCGTATCGAGCAGCGAGAGTTTCTCATCCCACGATGCCATCAACCGGATCAACCCGGCCTCATCGGTGGAGTGGCGGCGCATGGCATCATGCAGGCTCATCAGTCGGTCTTCTGCCGCCTGCAGTTCGGCACCATCGAAGGTGGCATCTAGCGCATGACGGAGCAGCGGCTCGACCTCTCCCGCCAATGCATCCATCTGTGCCATCAGGTCGAGCGCTTCGCGCAGTGATTCATGGTATTCGGAGACATGTTCAACCGCATGTGTCGCCCTTGCCAGCTGTGAGCGGGCACTATGATCGTCATCATCCAGCAGGCTTAGTGCCTCGGCTGCTCCTTGCTGAATCTGGGAGGCATGACGCCCTGCCTCCACCTGTTCAGTCAGCTGCTCAACAATACCGGGCTCAATCTCAAGAGCCAGCAGGCGCTGTAGCTCACTACGCATCCACGCTTCCTGCTGTGCCGTTTCGCTCTGGTCCTGCTGCAACGACCCCAAAGCCTTCTCGGCACTCTTGAGTTCGGTATAGGCTTGAGCCACCTGCTCCAGCAGTGCTGCCTTCACTCTTGAATCGATGATCTGACGTTGAAAATCGGGATGCAACAGTGCCTGATGCTCATGCTGGCCATGAAGATCGAGACAGATCTCCCCGATCTTCTGCAGCAGTTTCATGGGGGTCGGCGTACCGTTCACATAAGCCTTGGAACGGCCATCGGCTGAAATGATTCGCCTGAGGAAAAGCTGCTCTTCGGCATCAATATCCTGTTCGTTCAACAGGACGCTTAATCTTGCATCATCGGATTCGACCACCGCAGAGATCTCGGCCTTCTCGGCCCCATGACGGACCCAGTCGCTGCTCGCCCTGGCACCGAAGACGGCTCCGAGTGCATCAACAAGAATCGACTTGCCGGCACCGGTCTCACCGGTGAATACCGTCATGCCGGATGAGAAACTCAGAGAGACCTCATCCATCAACGCAAATTGTCGAACTTTAAGTTCCGTCAACATCCTGTTTTTTAACTGCCGTCGTGGCCGGCCCAGTGAAGCTTGGAACGAAGGGTGTCGTAGTAGTGCCGATCCGGCAGATAGACCAACGTAATATAGCCCGCCTTCTCAACACAGATACGATCTCCAGACTGGAGTTCGGAGTGGACCTGTCCATCGAGATTCAATGCTGCCATGTTGGGGCTATCCAGCAGCGTCAGTTCAATCCTGTCATCAGCCGGAACCACAATGGGACGGTTGGAGAGAATATGCGGACAGATCGGCGCAACCGTAATCGCATCAACCTCGGGATGAACAATCGGGCCACCGGCTGAGAGAGCATAGGCGGTTGATCCGGCAGGTGTAGCCAGCACAAGGCCGTCGGCACGAAGACGGAAGACAAATTGATCTCTGACACTCATCTCGAATTCGATCATTCTTGGATGGTCATTACGCTGAAGCACCACATCATTCATGGCAAAGCCGCAACTTAGCTGTTTACCGTCGCGCCACGTTTCAGCTTTCAGGCCAAAGTGATGGCGGGTTTTGATATTGCCGGCCAGCACCTCTTCAACCACATCGAACATACTGCCGATCGGTGTATCGGTAAGGAAACCGAGTCGACCGAGGTTGATACCCATGATCGGCGTTTCACTGCCGATGAAGCGGCGCCCTACCGTAAGCAGGGTACCATCACCGCCGAGCACAATCATCAGATCAACCTTTGCAGCCATCTTCTCAAGAGGCGTTGAATTACACTTGCAGGTGTCGCCCATCTTCTGATCGGCAAAGACCGTTCGGCCACGCTGCTTGAGCCAGGTGCAAAGCTCCGATGCCAAAGCCGACGCTCTCTTATCGTCCGGCTTGATCGTGATGCCGATCTTTTTCATCTCCACCTATTTGGCTCCTACCCAGTTCTCGGGCTGCGCGTGGCACTGGAAGCACTGGTCTGCCTTGGTGTGATGTGGTGGCTGAGGATGAACTCCCTCAGCACTATGGCACTCCATACAGGCGGCACGTGTTGCGGTCTGCTGATGGGTCGCATCATTCGGCGTTGGTTTGGTGGTCCGCTCACCGGTTCCGAGTACCAGCAAAACCACAACAGCAGCCACGAATGCCAGAAAAAAAGCATCCCGCTTGCCGGGCTTCCACCCCTTATTTTCCGAAGAATTTTCAGAACCACTATCAGAACCAGACATCAGCACCTCTCTACTTTCAAATTTTCTAGAAGCCTATGTTCTACTCCTGTAACAGTCCATGTGGCAAGTCCACAACTTGTATAAGTGATTGCATTCGCCAAAGCTGCTATAATTCGCCTCAAATTTTCCTTGGAGGAGAAGCAATATAATGAAAATCTTTACAGATCATCGCTGGACCATCGGTGCCGGCGTTATCCTGACCCTTGTTCTTGTTGCCATCGGTATCAAGAGTACCATCGCAGG
Organism: Mariprofundaceae bacterium; assembly: GCA_050301755.1. Classification (GTDB taxonomy): domain Bacteria; phylum Pseudomonadota; class Zetaproteobacteria; order Mariprofundales; family Mariprofundaceae; genus WSZY01. The sequence continues at coordinate 14,350 of JBNKZS010000016.1, read as the reverse complement.
TGGTGGCGCATATGACGGCCTTGATCCATTCGGCCTCGCCCGTTACGGCCACATTCTTGCAGGTGTTACCTGGATCGGCCTGCTCTACTACTTCAACTTTGTTCAGGTTCCATCACTTGGTGGCGTAACCCCGGAAACCAAAGCAGACATTTTCAAAGAGGGCTCTATCGTCCGCCGAGCTCTGTGGTGGTTCCGTTGGGGTGCGATGTTCACCCTGCTCTTCGGCCTGCTGCTCTATCATAACATGAGCGCATCTGCCGGCTGGGACATCCGTATTGGTGCCGCTTTCGGTATCATCATGTGGTTCAACGTATGGTTCATCATCTGGCCAAACCAGAAGAAGGTGATCGGTATGGTTGAAGCAACAGCTGATGAGAAAGCTGCGGCTGGCAAGAAAGCTCTGATTGCATCGCGTCTAAACACGCTGCTCTCAATCCCGATGCTTTTCTTCATGGCATCAAGCGCACATTTCGCGGTGTTCAACTAAGTTCGGTCTGACCACCAACGATTCAAAGAGCGGCCCAAGGGCCGCTCTTTTTGTTTCTGCACTTTCCTTTAGACCGCACTAACCGTACCTTTTCGCCATGCGTTTACCCAAAGCCGTACTTCTTGATCGCGATGGCGTGATCAACTTCGATTCGCCCGACTACATCCTCGCCCCCGAACAGTGGGAGGCGATTCCCGGCAGTGTCGAGGCGATCGGGCAGCTGACACGCGCCGGCATACCTGTCGCCATCTGCAGTAACCAGTCCGGCCTCGGCCGTGGCATGATGAACGAGAAACTCTTCCACGCCATTCATGCCAAGATGCTTCTCGCTATCGAAGAGGCCGGTGGCATGCTCACCCACGCCGCCTACTGCCCGCATAAGCCGGAAGACAAGTGCCCTTGCCGAAAGCCGCTGCCGGGCCTGATTCTTGAAGCGCTGGATGCACTGGGTGTAGATGCCAAGGATGCGCTGATGATCGGAGACTCCACCCGCGATATTGAAGCCGCTCATGCTGCAGGGGTAAACTCCATGCTTGTTCAATCAGGCTATGGCAATGCCGAGGTGATTCTGCAAAAGTCGTTGGTCATCAATCCTGATATCAAAGCCTTTGCTGATCTCGCCGAAGCCGTCGACTATCTGCTTGGAGATCATTGATGCTGTTGATCCGCTCAACCCTCTTCAATCTCTTCTTTTTTATTCTTACCCCCACCTGCTCTTTGATGGTGTTACTGTTCAGGCCTTTCGGTTTTTCCGCCTCATGGTTCTGGGCAAAGCTCTGGTCCCGAACCATGCTCGGACTGGCCCGCATCCTCTGCGGTATCAGGGTAGAGATTGAGGGGCTGGAACACTTCCCCGATGAAGCATGTGTGGTCATGGCCAAACACCAGTCCGCCATGGAGACTATCGCTATGCCGATGCTGGTGCCTCCCTACACATGGATTCTCAAGCGTGAGCTTTTCTACATCCCCTTCTTCGGATGGGCCCTGGCCGCCATGGGCACCATCGGCATTCGACGCGGCAATCCACGCGAAGCGATCAAGCAGGTGATTGAGCAGGGCAAGGCACGACTGGCACAAAACCGCTGGGTAGTGATCTTCCCGGAGGGAACCCGCTCGGCCGTCGGCACCACCGGCAACTATCAGCCCGGTGGCGTCATCGTCGCCCAGAAGGCAGGAGCCTCCATCCTGCCAATGGCACACAACGCCGGAGCCCACTGGCCCAAACGCGGCTTTATCAAAACACCGGGAACGGTGACCTTCAGGTTTCTGCCTCTGATTGATTCGGAGACCGTTACCGCAACCAAACGCAGCGATCTTCTGGAGCGCCTGGAGAAAGATATCGAAGCTGAAACCCGCAAGCTCGGCGGCTAGCTGAACGTCAGCTTTCGGTCGAAAACTGACACTCATCTCTCAGGACTTTAGACTATACTGGTATCAACCAGTTCGTTCATTTCTTATGGGGAGTTTCATGCCGCATACAAATATCTGGGAACCAGATGGATTATACAGAGTCTTCACGGGTGAAGTGAACGGCGATGAGATTTTCAAATCCAATACTGAGCTTCATGCAGATTTTCGTTTTAAAAAAATCGATTATATTATTAACGACTTTTCTCAAATGACCGGTCACTCGATAGATATGAGCCATACAGAAGTTTATGCATCAACAGATATCATGATTTCCCGAACCAAACATAAACTGAAAATTGCTTTGGTTGTGCCTCAACCTGCTCTTCAGGATTTAGCAAAAAACTATTGTGATCTTATGAAGGGTCAGGTGTTTGAATGTGATATTTTTCAAACGCTTGAAGAGGCCAGAAACTGGAGCAACAACTTAGGCTGACGAACAAGTCCGCATGACAGCTTTCAAGCGAAAACTAACGACTGATCAGATCGAATAAGAAATAGATTTTTATAGAATATCTAAAACGGATTCCGGCGGACGTCCCACTGCGGCCTTGCCCATATTCACCACGATCGGGCGCTCAATCACCTTCGGGTACTGCACCATCAGACTGATCGCCTCGGCACGAGAGAGGTCGCGCCCTTGGAAATGCTGCTTGTACTCATCCTCACCCTTGCGCATCAGCGCTTCCGGCTCTATGCCCAGCTTGGTAAGAATGCCATCCAGCTCCGCTTCGCTCGGTGGCGAAGTCAGGTATTCGATGATATCGGGTTCAATTCCCTGCTCCTTGAGCAGCGCCAGGGTCTGGCGTGATTTTGAACAGCGTGGATTATGGTAGATGGTTGTCACATATCTCTCCTTAAAGTCATCGAACTGTGGCTATAATGCGCCCCCATCTCTCTTTTTCAAGCCGTGGAGGTTTTCGGTGCATCCAGTCAGCAGATTCATTCTAGCCATAGGAACCATCTTGCTTCTGACCTCTCAGGCCCAGGCTGTTGAAACCGATTCCGGGATCACAGAAGACCCTTCGTTTGCCGATCGAATCTCCGCCTATAAACAGAACTACCTGTTGGTCTACACCAACAACAACAGCAAGGCCTATCAACAGATTTACGGCCCGGCTCTGGGATCACAGTACCGTGATGAAGAGGTGAAGTTCCAGATCAGCTTCCAGGGCAAGATCTGGGAAAATGAAGATTTCGATATCGGCATGGCCTATACCCAGCAATCCTATTGGCAGCTCTTCAGCAAGCCTCTCTCCTCTCCGTTCAGGGAGAGCAACTTCGAGCCGGAGATTTTCATCAAGTGGAAAGGTGCACAAGGTCCGGAAGGGTTCCGCACCAATTACCGCTTTGGCTTCGACCATCAGTCGAATGGCCGTTCAGACCCCTTCTCCAGAAGCTGGAACCGCATCTATGGCGAGATCCAGCTGACCAAGCCCGGCTCCGACTATGACCAGGAGAGCCCCTACTACATGGCAGTGAAAGGCTGGGTTCGTATTCCGGAAAAAGCGGCTGACGACAATAACCCGGACATTACCAGCTATTACGGTTTCTGGGAGTTCAATGGCAGACTCTCAAACGGAAAACATCGCTATCACCTGATGCTGCGCAACAATCTGCATACGAAAAACAACCGGGGTGCGGTGCAACTGGACTGGAGCTGGAAGGTTTCGGAGGAGTTCGACACCTACGTTCAGCTTTTCCACGGCTATGGTGAGAACCTGATCGAATATAACCACCGCAACACCCGTATCGGTGCAGGTATTCTGCTCACCAACTGGTGAGGGATTGATTGACATGGGATGCGAGCGTTCTGCCCTTACCCTTTGACACAGGATAAAACATGCGAGTTCTATCCTATTCACTAAAGCCGCACATCCATGTGCGGGTTGGTGGGTTTGTTCCCGCTCAAACGGAATTAAATCATCTCAAGGGCGGCATACTTGAGCATCAGCCTCTTTAAACCTGCCCGCTCGAACTCGACACTAACACGGGTGGCATCACCACTCCCCTCCATCTCCAGAACCACCCCCTCACCGAAACTCGGATGACGGACACCGGCACCGATATAGAGGCCGATCTCGCTGACCGGAGCCATATTGACAGCTGCAGGCTTATCCCGTTTCAGGATCTCCGCCGGGATATCCTTGATAAAACGGCTGGGAATCGGAAAGTGCATATCTCCGAACACCCGCCGCTGCCGGGTCGAGGTAAGCAGCAGCGCATTTTCGGCACGGGTAATGCCGACATAGAGAAGCCGCCGCTCTTCGGCAATGCCCGACTCCCCCTCATCGAGGGAGCGCTGATGCGGTAACAGTCCATCCTCGACACCCGCCAGAACCACCGTATCAAACTCCAGGCCTTTGGCCCGGTGCAGACTCATCAGGCTGATACTCCGCTCATCTTCTTGCGATTCATCGGCCACCTGTTCACCGGATTGCAGCAGTGCCGCCCGATCCATGAACTCAATCGGTGTCACCCCTTCGGTCAATGTCAATTCGATGTAACCCTGCAGTGTCCGGATGTTCTCAATGCGTGACTCCGCCTCGATCTGGCCGAGCGCCTGCAGGCTCTCCAGATAACCCGACTGCTCCAGTATCGCCATCAGGCCGCGATCGGGGTGGCTCTCGATCTCTTCTCGAATCCGATGAATCAGCTTGGCCAGCGGTTGCAACTTGGCGGCTGTTGCTTCACCGCCTGCCGCCACGACGTCCAGCCACTCGGAGGTGCGAAGGCCGGACGTGGCCAATGATGCCAGCAGCTTCTCCTGACCCTTGGCACCGATGCCGCGCTTGGGCTTGTTGATGATTCGCGCCAAATGCATGGCGTCCGCACAGTTGTTAAGTAACGACCAGAAGCTCAGCGCATCCTTGATCTCCATTCGCTCGAAGAAGCCGACGCCACCGATAATGCGGTAGGGCATATCCTCTTCACGAAGAATCTGTTCAAGAACAAGCGATTGCCGGTTGGAGCGATAGAGCACCGCCATATCTTCCCAATTGCTGCCACGATCCCGGCGCGACTGCAGGAAGCGGGCGATCTTGCGCGCCTCATCATACTCATCGTTACAGACGATCCACTCCGGCATCGGCCCATCCTCGCGGGTGGCCCGAAGCACCTTCTCATGACGATCATGATTGGCATCGATAATGGCGTTGGCGAACTTCAGAATGGACGGCGTGGATCGGTAATTTTCCTCCAGCCGGTGAATACCGACCTGGAGAGTATGACCATCCCCTTTGTGAGCAGAGCCCCAGAGATGTTCAAAGTCCAGGATATGGCGCACATCCGCCCCTCGCCAGCCATAGATCGACTGATCATCATCACCCACCACGGTCAGGTTATGATGGTCGGAACTGAGCAGAAGAAGCCACTCATGCTGTACCGGATTGGTATCCTGATACTCATCAACCAGCAGGTGATCGAAGCGGGCCCGCAGGGCAGCACCGACATCGGGAAAATCGCGCAAGAGACGAACGCAGTTGACCAGCAGGTCGGAGAAATCCATCCGCTCAAGCTTCATCAGTTCGGCCTGGTAGGTGGTATAGAGCTCTCGCAGATCAATGCCGCTCCACATCTGCTCCGGCGCCTGATCCGGAAGAAGACCGGCATGCTTACAGTGTTCGATCCAGCCGAGCAGATAGGAGGGGTGCAGCCGTTCCGAGGCGATATTACGCGATTTCAGAATCCGTTTGACCAGCGTTCGCTGATCGTCGGCATCAATCACCTGGAAACTTTTCGGATAACCCAGCACATCGGCATAGCGACGTAAAAAACGGAGTGAGATGGAGTGGAAGGTACCGGATACCACGCCACCGCCATCATCGCCGATCAGTCCTGAAAGGCGCTCTTTCAGTTCACCGGCTGCTTTGTTGGTAAAGGTGACCGCCAATATCCGATGCGGGGCATAGCCGCGCGCAGCTATCAGATGACCAATACGGTGGACAATGGTGCGTGTCTTGCCACTTCCGGCTCCGGCCAGAATCAGCTGCGGGCCATCTCCCGCCTCCACTGCCGCCTTTTGACTCTCGTTTAAATCATACATGTATTACCCTTTTCTCAGCACAGAGCACCCTATCCACCCATGGAAGGGTGGCGGCCGAACATCGAGAGGTCGTAAGCGAAGCAAGACCGCGCTCTTGCGTAGCGATCAAAGGCGAAGGGCAGGAGCCCGTAGCCGTATCACTAAAAATTCGTGTGATCCGACGCTTCACCATGCTTCACAATCATCTTGTGATAGGTCGAGAAGACCGCATTTCGAGCCAGAATACCCAGCACCTTGCGTGGTTCATCAGCCGATACCACCGGCATCTGTTCGAAGGTCTCTTTGTCCAGCACGCGAATCGCATCCAGCAGGCTGTCCGATTCGGAGATACAGCGAACCTTTTTGTTGGCCACCTCGGAGGCTATCACCACCTGATCCAGCGTCGGATCAAGAAGCCACTCCTTCAGGTCCTCGAAAGTGACGATACCGATCATCAATCCTTCATCATCAACCACCTGCACGCACCCCTTGCCGGAAGAGACATAGATGCGCTTGAGCTCCTCAAGCCGGGCATGCTCGGAAACGGAAGGGATGGCCTTCCAGGGAATTCGCCTGATCGGTACCGCCCGCATCCATGAACGCTCCAGGCCCCAGCCGGTTTCGATGCCCTTGGCCTCCAGTGATTCCGTGATGACTGACTCCGGGCCGAAAGCCCGCTTCACCAGTGCCGCCACAACGCATGCGGCCATCAGTGGTACCATGATATGATAATCGCCGGAGAGTTCGAAAATCATCAGGATCGTACTCATCGGTGCCTGAATGGTAGCTGCCAGCAGGGCGCCACAGCCAACCAGCGCATAAGCTCCGAAGGATTCTGAATACTCGGGGAAAAGGCCGTGGCCGATATACCCGAGCAGGGCGCCGGCTGTTGCACCGATAAAGAGAGACGGTCCGATCATACCGCCTCCAAAACCACCGGCGGAGCACATCACACTGGTCAGAACCTTGACCACCAGCAACATGGCCAGAAAGACCGTGATAGGAAGTGCCCAGCCAAGAGAGTCGACAAGAATCTGCTCCAGCAGGATGGCGTCCACCGTACCGTAACCGATCGACATGATCTCCGGCATAAACAGGGCGACACATCCGAGGATCAGGCCAGCGACTGCCGGCCGCAGCATCGGATTCTTTACGCGCCTCTCAAAAACACGCCGGGCTATCGGCAGGGCCTTGACGATAAATGCCGCAGTCAGGCCACAGAAAACACCGAGACCGATATAGGCCGGAATCTCCCAACCGGAGACCAGTTCAAACTCCGGAATGGCAAAGAGCGGATAGTTGCCCAGCTCGAAGCGTGTGATAACAGTGGCAATGACCGATGAGAGAACAATCGGGGTAAATGTGGCTACTGCATAGTCTGCAAGAATGACTTCAAGTGCAAAAAGAACGCCGGCAATGGGAGCGTTAAATGAGGCGGCAATACCTGCGGCCACACCACAACCGAGCAGGGTGCGCAGCTGTTTTTCGGTGAGCCCCAGCTTCTGACCCAGCAATGAAGCCAGCGCCGCACCGAGGGCCACCGTTGGCGCCTCCCGGCCCATACTGGCGCCACTTCCGACAGCGATAACATTGGCTGCGAACTCGCCAGCGGCCTTTTTCCCGCTAATACGGCCGCCGCGCTCGGATAGGGACTCGATCACACCCGGTATCACTCGCGCCTGTTCAGGGATAAGGATTTTGTTGTTAATCCAACCCACCAACAGGCCGCCGGTAACCGGAGCAACGATGTAGAGGTACCATGGAATATCATTAACGGCATCGGACCATGTCCGGTGCCCGGTCCAGAGCTGGCTCACCTCTTCAATGCCAAGCCTGAGAAACAGAGCGCCATAACCGGCCAACACACCGACAAGCAGGGCAAGGGCGCCCAGATAGATGCCGTCCTGTAGTTGAAGCCATTGCCAGCCTTTGGCTACGCGATTGCGCCAGGAGGCCTTTGATACCCCGTTATGACTCGTCTCATCCATGTCACCAATCATGCAACCAAGCGAATCCATGAACAACCACTGATCCTCAGGAACGATTGGTGCTATGCTGCGCCGATGTTTGCGATCCTTCTCGGCATGTCTGCCATTATTCTAGCCGGCGTCATCTGGCGCCTGATTCTCGGTTCGCAAAAGGCAGAAGCCACCCGCACCTATCTGGTGCGAGCGGTCTACGATGTCTTCCTTCCCGCCCTTGTATTGCATGTGATGTGGCAAACACCGGTGAGCCTGAACTCAGTTAGGATTCCGCTTGTTTCAGCCATCGCAATTCTCCTATCTCTTCTGGCAGCGTATCTCATTTATGCCAATGGAAAATGGTTGCCCGGCAGCAGTATTCAGCAACGCAAAACTGTCGGTGCTCTATTGCTCGCTTCCAGCTTTGGTAACTTTACCTATCTGGGCCTGCCTGTGCTGACGCAGACCTTCGGCCCCTGGGCCCAATCGGTTGCTATCCACTTTGATCTATTTGCCAGCACTCCCCTGCTATTTACCATCGGCATTCTCATTGCCAGCCATTTCGGATCATCTACACAAAAAATGAACATGGGCATTGAACTGGTGCGAGTACCGGCACTTTGGGCAGCTATCGCCGGTGTGCTGGCCAGTATCATTCATCTTCCAATGCCAACATGGATGGATGAGAGCCTCGGCGTACTTGGCGCGGCTGTGGTTCCGCTCATGCTGCTCTCCATCGGCATGGCACTTCGCTGGCAGGCAGGCTGGGTCAAACGTATTCCCATCATCCTGCCGATGGTTGCCATCCAGTTAGTCCTGATGCCATTGATTGTCTGGGGCGCATGCATCGGTGTTGGCATGCCGGAGAAGTTGCTTGCTCCTGCGGTCATCGAAGGGGCCATGCCGACCATGGTGCTGGGGCTGGTTATTTGTGATCGATTTAAGCTTGATACCAGTCTCTATGCCGAGGCGGTCACCGTCACCACGGCCCTGTCGTTAATCTCTCTTCCCTTGTGGCTCAAGCTTGTTTCTTAGAAAACAGCCCCCTGAGATTAGCCCTTATATTTATGAGTTTGTGATGCTGCCAACCCATGTCTACAATGGTTAAACAATGCCAAGGAGGTTGATTATGGCTACATACGAATGTCCGGTTTGCGGGATGGGTGTCAATGCCACCTGCGCCAAATGCGATGCGCCACTGGTTGATGGAATTCTTAAGCTGGACGATGGAACAGAAGTTCAGGTTTCTGAATGCCCCAATGGCCATGGCAAAATCAAGTCTCCCCTATGCTGTGGTAGAGACATGGTCTGCGCAGTCAACTGAACCTCCTAGAAAAATGCCCAGGTAATTGCGGTGTAACGCGCCGCTTTACCGATGGTAACCAGTAGCAGAAACAGCCCGACATGACTTCTGAGCAACCCCGCCACCAAGCAGAGCGGATCACCCACCACCGGCAGCCATGCCAACAGGAGGGACGGGTTGCCGTACTGCGCGAACCATGTTTCGGCTCGCGACACCTTCCCATCATCCATACGTAACCACTTTTTATGAACTGCTTCGTTGCCGAGCCTGCCCATGCCGTAGGTGATCAGGCTGCCGAGCACATTGCCAACCGTGGCGACAACAACCAGTGACAACGCATCACCGCCCTCATTCAGCCTGTAGAGCAGCAATGCCTCAGAACCGCCGGGGAAAAGTGTCGACGAAATCAGGGCGGAGAGAAATAGCGACCAATCCATCTGCTATACTCTTCCCCAATGTCTGAACAAACGCATCTGTTTCGCTACAAATCGCCATTGGGTCCCATCGGCCTTGAAATGGCCGATGATGTCTGCCTGCGTATCATGCTCGGTAAGGTTCGAGCACCCGAATGCTCTCCAAACCATCCGGCAGCGCTCTGGTTGCGTGCCTATTTTCGTGGCAAACACCTGACGCTTCCCGCCATTGCACCTGCAAAATCACCCTTTCAGGCATCCCTTCGACAGGCATTGCTGGAGATTCCATTCGGAGAGGTTCGAACCTATGGCGATCTGGCCAAGTTGTTGGGAAGTTCTCCAAGGGCTGTCGGCCAGGCACTCGGTGCCAACCCGCTACCCATCATGATCCCCTGCCACCGCATTGTCGCCGCCCATGGGCTTGGCGGCTTTGCCTGTGGAGAGATGTGGAAACGAAAATTGCTGGCCTGGGAAGGCTCACTTAAGGCATAACTCTTGCTTTACCCAGATGAAGTTCACACAAACTTTTTACGTCTTTACCGGAGAGGAGTATCATACCCTCTTCGGGAGAGGCCATTAATTTTAAAAGGCAGGCTCCCCCATGCTGAATGCACTCTTTTCCCGACTCACCCTCATCACCATCGCTTTGGCACTGCTGGCCGGTTGCAGCAGTGGAACGGATGAAGTTAATGCTTCTGACAAACCCGAAGTGAAAATCGGCCGCCTCATCTGCGGTGGCCACCTCTCGCTGGCCGTGGTTGAAAATATGTATCAGGACGACCTGAGCACCTTCCACCTTAAAACGATCCAGAACCATTCGTGGGATGATGTGATCACCGATATGAAAAGCGGCAAGCTGGCCGGCACATTCATTCTTTCGCCATTGGCGATGAATATGATTCGCGAAGGGGTTCCCGCCAGAATCGTCATGATGGCTGATCGAAACGGTAACGGTTTCGTCCTTTCGACCAAATACAAGAGCATCGCCGAACTAAAGGGTAAACAGACCGTCATAGCTGTACCGCATATCTATTCACAACATCATGTACTGCTCTATCTGGCACTGAAACAGCACGGCGTACCATACACCGATGTGAAGGTGGTCGGCATGCCGCCACGTGACATGATTAACTCGCTGGAGCGTAATGAAATTGACGGTTTCGTCGTCGGCGAGCCTGAAGGCAACAAGTCGATCTCACTCGGTGTCGGCTGGATGGCCTCCATCTCACCTGACATCTGGGAAGACCATCTCGATCACGTCTTTCTCGCCTCCAACACCTTCATCCATGAGCACCCCGATCAGGTACAGGAGCTGATATCCGCCCTGAAAAAGGGAGGGCAGTTTATCGAGGCCAGTCCGCATGAGGCTGCCGTGATGGGAGAGGACTACACCGGCTCGAGTGCCGCCGTATTTGAGCAGGTGCTGACTACGCCACCCAACTGGATTGATTACAGCGATATGATTCCAAGCGATGAACGCATTCGCGCCATGGCCGATGTCATGGTGGAGATGGGGCTGTGGAAAGATATCCCGACAGACCTGAAGAACTACACGGAGCAGCGCTTCATCCTCAAGGCATCCGGAAAATAATCAGTCACTGCACGTGAAACAGACCAAAAAATTCCCGCTACGCCTTGCATGGTACGGCCTCATTATTCTGGCCTCGCTACTGCCAGCCGTAGCACTATCGCCATGGCTCGGACAACAGGCTCACCAGCTATTGCTGGAGCGGGCCATCCTCAGCGAGGAGCTGTTTCACAATGAACTGGAGACCCGGCTGGCACTGGAGACGGAACGCCTTGTCTCCATTCTGGTCAACAAATCCGATCCGATGGAACTCTACTTCACCGGTGAGCAGAACCTCGCCTTCATCGAAGGCCTGATTAACAGGATTTCCGAACGCGAAGCGATGTTTAGCAGTATTGCTCTCTACAATCACCAAAGTCGGCTGATTAGCGGTGTCAGGAAAGGACCGCATACCTTCGCTACACTGCACACCGATATGGCTGAGTTTGCCGTACCGATGCATGGCCGCACCTTTATCAGTCCGCCGGCTATACTCGACGATGGTCACTCTGAGTTTATTATTACAACCCCCGTCATGCTCAAGGGTGAACCGGTTGCCCTTCTGGTCGGCACGGTCAATATCAAAACGTTCTGGGGCGCCATTCGAGCAGAGCTTCCCGAGCACCATTCCAAGATCTATCTGGTCGATAGCAGGGGTTCCCTGCTCATCTCTCTCTCTGAAACCCGCCATCAGCTGGGAGACCTTCTTTCCGACAAAGAGATCGTCAGAAGCCTGCTGGCCGGTTCCTCATGGAAACGTCCGGAACTCTATACCGGTTTTGAGGAGAGCGAGGTGTTCGGCATCGGTTCGCTGATTCCCGTTCTGAAATGGGGTATTATCTCCGAGATTCCATCCGGTGCCATCATCAGCCCGATTATTGAGGCCCTGGCTGTACTAACCCTGATAGTCTTTATCCTCCATATCATCTTTGGCCTGCTCAGCCTGCTCTTCACCAGGTACCTGCTCTCACCGATATCAGATTTGGCCAAATCGGTAAAACGGGCGACAACCGGTGATTACAGCCGCCATGCCCAGCACTCCCGTTACAATGAGATTGATGCCCTCACCTCTTCCTTCAACGCCATGATTGATGAGATTAATAACCGGGAGAGCACCCTGGAAAAACTTTCGCAAGCCGTTGAACATGCCGGCGAAGGGATCGTCGTCGCCAACCGCAAGGGGCTGATTGAGTATGCCAATCCCGCCTTCTCCAGAATCACCGGTTTCCCGCTTGAAGAGGTAATCGGCATCTCTCCCGTCTCATTCAGCGGCAATGAGGAGAATCAAAAACTCTATAAAAAAATCCTGCTCTCGGTATATCGAGGTGAACTCTGGGAGGGCACCCTGATCGGCAGAAAGAAGAGTGGAGAAACTTACCCGTGCCTGATATCGATCTCTCCCATCTATACGGGTGACGAGATCACTCATTTTGTCTCCATTCAACAGGACATGTCCGAACAGATACTCCTTGAAGACCAGCTGCGGCAGGCGCAAAAGATGGAGTCCCTCGGCACGCTCGTAGGCGGTATCGCCCACGATTTCAACAACATGCTGGCCGGCATGACTGGCAATCTCTATCTGGCCAAACGGAAGGCGGCATCCCTTCCTGATGTGGTGAAGAAGATAGAGAACGCCGAAGTGCTCGGTTACAGGGCTGGCGACATGATCGCCCAGCTTCTCGCCTTTGCCCGCAAAGGCATTGTGCAGATGGTTGAGATGCCCCTCTCCGAGAAACTGCGAGAGGCTATTGAGCTTGCCTCGGCCTCCATTCCGGAAAACATACATCTTATAACAGAGATAAGTGACCAGCCCCTGACCATTCGGGGCGATAGCACCCAGCTTCAGCAGATCGTGCTGAACCTGCTAAACAATGCCAGAGATGCCGTGGCTGAAAACAGCCACCCTGAAATCAAGGTCTCACTTGAAAGCTACCAACCCACATCTTCCTTTCTTAAAGCGCACCCCCACCTGGAGGGCGACCAGTTTGCCCGTGTAACCGTACAGGATAATGGTCACGGCATTGCCATGGAGATGCTGGAGAAGATTTTCGAGCCCTTCTTCACCACCAAAGTTGACGGGGCTGGCAGCGGAATCGGTCTCTCCATGGTCTACGGCGCCATGCATACGCACCACGGTTTTGTTGATGTTGATAGCAGCATCAACAACGGAACTGCGTTTCACCTCTATTTTCCGTTGATTGAAGAGTCTGCACCGGCAACGGAATCGTCAGATGCATGGATGGAACAGCCAGGCTCCGGAGAGCTGATTCTGCTCGTCGATGACGAGCCGGCCGTCTATGAAGCGGGCTCGGAGGTTCTTGAAGAGCTTGGTTACAGGGTGCTGGTTGGCTGCAATGGAGAGCAGGGACTGAAACTGTTTACCGACCATCAGGCCGAAATTGCTCTAGTGGTCACCGATGTGGTGATGCCGAAAATGAATGGCCTGGATATGGCCAAAGCCATCCGCACCATTCAGCAGGATATACCGTTTATCTTCCTGACCGGTTATGACAAAGAGCTCTTTGCATCCAACGAGGTGCTGAAAAATGACGTGCTTCTCACCAAACCCCTCTCCATTCCTGAGATGAGCCGAAGCATTCAACAGCTTCTGAACAAGTAGCGGATTTACTGAACCGGAAAATTTTTGAACGGCACTTCAATGGTGCCGGAGACATTCACCTTGATCGTACTTTCACCGGCACTCATTTGCGGTGCTGAAGAGATCATCGAATAGCTCTTCTCCTGCCTGTAAGCCATGACCGGTGCGCTACCGCTGGTATTGAGCTGAATGATCTTGAAGCTCTTTCCCGACACGCCTTTGGCAATCGTTGACGCTTTCTCTCTGAATGCGGCAATCGCCTCCAGCTTCAACCGCTCTTCAATCTTCCTGTAGGCGACATCGCTCACCTTGAACTGCAGATGGTCAAGCTTGGCGCCTGTCGCTTCGATCTCACCCAGCCAGTTGGAAACGTCATCGAGTGCGTTTGTCATGATCTCGCCACTCTGCACCATCTCCCACTCACGCGTGGAGAAGACGCCGTCACTGCTCACCGGCGAAAGCCGGCGGCTGGTGGTCCTGTGTTTCACCTTTTCATTTTTCAGGCGAGCCTCGATGGCGGCGGCGGTACCGTTGACCTTCTGCTGCAGCATCTTGGCATTGCCGCCACGCTCGGCGATGCGGTAGTGGA
>JBNKZS010000015.1:0-46409 GCA_050301755.1 Mariprofundaceae bacterium | reverse complement strand
ATGAGGAAGTGGTAGCGGCAATGAAGCTGCTGGCCGAGACCGAAGGCATCTTCGCTGAAACAGCAGGTGGTGTGACGCTGGGCTGTGCCAAGAAGATGATCGAGTCCGGCAAGCTGCCGCGCGACGAGTCCATCGTGCTCTGCATTACCGGTAACGGCTTGAAGACACAGGAGGCAGTGGCCGATAAGATCACCAAGCCGCGTATCATCGAGGCGAGCCTGAAAGAGTTTGATGCGCTGGCAGCTGCCGACGGCGTAAAATAGTTTGTTTGAGGCTGATCAAAGAGCTTCCTGCCTTTGATCAGCACGCCGGGCAAAAAGTGTGCCAATGTGCACAATTTTCCTCGGCTTACAAAATGATCGGCCAAGGCCTCTCATTTTGCAGCCCCTCCATGGGCTGGTATAAGAAGTTATATTTGTTACAGGAGTAATAACATGAGTGTAAGTGTACGTATCCCGACCCCGCTGCGTAAATTGACCGGCGGATCTGATGAAGTAACGATTGAAGCGGCAAACATCGGTGAGTTGATCGACAACCTGGAAGCTGCCCATGCGGGCCTGAAAGAGCGTCTGTGTGACGATGCCGGCGAGATTCGCCGCTTTGTGAACGTCTACGTTAACGATGAAGATGTGCGTTTCCTGGATGGCCGCAACACCGCCCTTAAAGATGGTGATGAAGTCTCTATCGTTCCGGCGATTGCCGGAGGCCGTGCGTGAAGCTGCGTGTCTATCTGACATTTGATGAGGAGACCGTTCGCGAACCGGTCATCTGGAAGTTGGCGAAAGAGTTTGATGTCATCACCAACATCCGTACTGCTGAAGTCAAAGATCACATGGGACTGGTCGGTCTTGAGATCGAAGGTAAAAGCGAAGTGGTTGAAGCCGGTGTGAAATGGCTTCAGACACAGGGCGTCCATGTCGATCCGATTGAGCAGAACGTCATCGAAGGATGATTGTTTGATTGATACGTAAAAAGTCGTCCCTGACTTTTTACTTTGACGCAGAGGAAAAAGTGCGATTTTCCCTCTGCTTACAAAATCGATAACGAAACGATGTCGATTTTGCTGCACATCGTGTGCGAAAGGAGATGAGAATGGCGATTTATAACAATGTTGCAGAAGCAGTCGGCAATACGCCGCTGGTCCGTTTGAACCGCGTCAGCGCAGGCCTTGATGCAGAAGTGGTAGCCAAGCTGGAGTATTTCAATCCGCTCAATTCGGTCAAAGACCGCATCGGCAAAGCGATGATTGAAGCCGCTGAAGCCGATGGCTCGCTGAAAGAGGGCGGCGTTATCGTTGAATCCACGTCAGGTAACACGGGCATTGCCCTTGCGTTTGTTGCCCGTTCGAAGGGGTATCGCTGTATCCTGACCATGCCGGAATCGATGAGTCTGGAGCGTCGCAAGCTGCTCAAGCTGCTTGGCGCCGAACTGGTGCTTACGCCTGCCGAACTGGGCATGAAAGGCGCGATCGCCAAGGCTGAAGAGATTGTCAGTACAACCGACGGGGCATTTTTGGCAAGGCAGTTCGAGAACCCTGCCAATCCTGAGATTCATCGTCAGACCACAGCCGAAGAGATCTGGAAGGATTCCGATGGCAACGTTGATGCTCTGGTCGCCGGTGTCGGTACCGGCGGTACCATCACCGGTACGGCGGAAGTGCTGAAGTCGCGCAATAGTGAATTCAAGGCTTTTGCGGTTGAACCTGCTGATTCACCTGTCATCTCCGGTGGCTCTCCGGGTCCGCACAAGATTCAGGGCATCGGTGCAGGCTTCATTCCGAAGAACCTGAATGTCGATATCGTTGATGGTGTTGAACAGGTGACCAACGATGAAGCGTTCGCCATGGCTCGTCGCCTCTCTGATGAAGAGGGGATTCCAGGCGGAATCTCATCCGGTGCTGCAGTAACCGCGGCACTGCGTGTGGCGGCCCGCCCTGAAATGAAGGGCAAGCGCATTGTCGTCATTATTCCTTCGATGGCTGAGCGTTATATGTCGACAGACCTGTTCAAAGGTATCGAAGTCTAAGGTTTAAAAGTTTTCGCTGGCGAAAGACCAGCAGGAGTAGTTAAGTGATTGATTTTACAGAGAAACAGATTGAACGCTATTCGCGTCATATCATCCTGCCGGAGGTGGGTGCCGAGGGGCAGAGCAAGCTGCTCGAGTCCAAGGTGTTCATGATCGGTGCCGGTGGCCTGGGTTCGCCAGTCGCCTACTACCTGGCGGCAGCCGGTGTCGGTACCATCGGTATTGCCGATGCCGACGTGGTCGACTCGTCCAACCTGCAGCGCCAGATCATCCATAACGAGGATCGTGTCGGCATGCCGAAGGTGGAGAGTGCGCGGGAAACCATGCAGGCGCTCAATCCGGATGTGAAGGTCAATACCTACAACTACTTCGTTACTGAAGACAACATTCGCGAAATTATCCGCGAGTACGACCTGATCATTGATGGTTGTGACAACTTCCCGACCCGTTTCCTGGTCAATGATGCCTGTTACTTCGAGAAGAAGCCGCTGATCTCCGGTGCCATGTTCCGTTTTGAAGGGCAGGTAGCCACCTATAAGCCGCATGTCGATAAGGAGGGGCCTTGCTACCGCTGTCTCTATCCGGAACCACCGCCAGCGGGACTGGTTCCTTCATGCTCTGAAGCGGGCATTCTCGGCGCGCTGGCCGGTGCTGTCGGCACCATTCAGGCGGTTGAAGCGGTGAAAGAGTTGCTCGGTATCGGTGACTCTCTTTCAGGTAAACTGATGACCTTTGATGCACTGCGTATGGAGTGGAAGAAGCTGAAGTTGCGTAAGGATCCCGGTTGCCCGCTCTGCGGTGAGAACGCGACCATTACCGACCTGGTGACCTACGAGCAGGCGTGCGAACTCCAGTTGGGTCACAGTTAATTTGACTGTGTAGTAAAATGACTTCCCTGTCATTTTACTAAGTCGGCGAGGAAAAGCGTGGTTTCCCTCGCTTCGCAAAATCAGAAGAAGAACTTCAGATTTTGATGGCACTTCCATATGCCATGGGCCCTTTAGAAAAGCAGGAGTTGGTTGAATGACTACAGAATATGAATTTGCACAGACATCCGATGTTGATGAGTTTGAAGCAGGCCTGAAGGCTTTTCTTGCCGGTACGATGCCGGAAGAGCGCTTCACACCGTTCCGTCTGCAGATGGGCGTCTATGGTCAGCGTCAGGAAGGTGTGCAGATGGTGCGTGTCAAGCTACCCGGCGGTGTCATTACGCCTGACCAGTTGGATGTGATTGCCGAATGCGTGGAGTCCTATGCCGGTGCACTGCCGACTGATGGCACGCTAACCGAGGCTCCGGAGAAGGTGGCGCATGTGACCACCCGTCAGGATATTCAGGCTAACTTTGTGAAACTTGAAGATGTGCTGCCGTTCCTGCGCAAACTGGATGCGGCGGGGCTGACCACGCGTGAGGCCTGCGGGAACACCGTGCGCAACGTGACCACATGTTTTCTCGCCGGCCGTTGTCCGGCCGAGCATGCTGATGTGACAGTTCATGCAAGAAAGTTTGCAGAATTTTACCTGCGTCATCCACTGGGGCAGCAGTTCCCGCGTAAATTTAAAGTTACATTTTCCGGTTGTGCCACCGACTGCGGTCTTTCAGGCATGCATGATGCCGGGTTTATCGCCACCCATAAGGACGGGAAGCCCGGTTTCCAGGTATGGGCGGCAGGCGGTCTTTCATCCCAGCCGATGGGTGCCCTGTTGCTGGAAGAGTTTATTGAAGAGTCTGAGCTGTTTGTGGTCGGTGAAGCGTTGATGCGTATGCATTTCAAATACTCCGACCGTAAACGTCGTGCTCGTGCCCGCATGAAATATGTGGCACAGAAGTTGGGCGCAGAGGGTTTTATCGAAGAGTATAAAAAGCAGCGTGCCGTCATTGAGAAAACCCATGCTGACGACTCGGGTTACGAAGAGGCAAACTGGCGTGCGCCGACTGCAGAACTTCCATTTGCCGATTCCGGCGTGGTTGATCAGCACAATGGCAAGTCTGCGATTCTGCTTAATCTGTTCCGTGGCGACATGACTCCGGATCAGTGCCGTGCGGTTGCCAATGCTGCGCGTGCAGCCGGCACAGAAGAGCTCCGTGTAACCACTGAGCAGGGCATGGTGATTGCCGATGTTACTGCCGACAGGGTTGAAGCGGCTCAGAGGGTACTCAATGATGCAGGACTGACCAGTGAATACGCGCGCGGTATTGCCGATGTTGTGGCGTGCCCGGGAACGGAGACCTGCCGTCTTGGCATTACTTCAAGCCGGGGCTTGGCAGCTGCTCTTCAGCCCCTGATGGCTGACCTGAAGAGAGATGGCACGCTGGCCGGAATTACCGTCAAGGCATCCGGCTGCCAGCACTCCTGCGGACGTCACCATATTGCCGATCTCGGCTTTCACGGCATGGCAAAGAAAGTAGCCGGTCAGGCAGTGCCGCATTATCAGTTACATGTGGGCGGATCCGGTGTTGCAGGGTCTCCGCTCGCATTTGCGACCGATCCGGTACCTGCCAAATATGCGCCGGAAGCAGGTATTTCCATTCTCAATGCCTATAAAAGCGGTCGTGACGACGATGAGTCAATGCACGACTGGGCGACACGTCTGGGCAAAGAGGGTATCTCGGAGATTCTGGCACCTTTTGCGGCTGATGCCGGAGAGGTTGAAGGCCTGATTTATGACTGGAGCGAGAACGAAGCCTTTAACACCAAGGGCAACAAGAAGGGCGAGTGTGCCGGTGCGGTGCTCTCCATGTCTGATGCTCTGATCTCTGAAGCGGAATATGAATTGTTGATTGCCCGTGCCCATACCGATGCGATGTTCTGGGGTGAGGCGTTGACCGCGCTTCGCCGATCCGCAATCTCGACTGCACGCGCATTCCTCGTGCCGTTCGGCGAAGCGCCAGAAGAGGATTCCGAGGTGTTCGGTCTGCTGGCTGCCAATGTCGTCTCCGATGCCGAGGTGCGTGATGGCTTTCATGCCGTTCAGTCCGCATTGATGGGTATCGATATTTCAGATCCGGCGCCGGGTGTCACCAGGCTGAAGGAGGTGCAGTCGGCATGGGTTGAACTGGCGGCTACCCGTTTTGCAGCTGTGCCTAAGGATGTGCCCGGGGAAGTGGTTGCAGCTGCTGTCGAAGCAGGTTCGGATGTGGCCCTGCTCGACCTTTCCGGTGTGGCATGCCCGATGAACTTTGTGAAGACCAAGATCAGACTTTCGCCGATGCCTGTCGGTTCACAGCTTGATGTGATCCTCGATGATGGCGCCCCGATCGAGAACGTCCCCCTCTCTCTTGAAGAGCAGGGGCAGACGATTCTGTCGAAAGAGAAGATATCTGATACGCAGTGGAAAATCCGGGTGGAGAAGAGCAACCAGATCTGATGAACTCCACAGACCTTCATCCCTTTGCCAATCCGGGGCGGACTAAGCTTTCGTTAGTTAGCCGAGGCCTGGCATTGCCGGAAGGTCTATCTCATGCATCCAAATGGGTGGCGCAGGCCAATGCCACAGAGTCGGTGGTCGATATTCGCCTGCCTACCGGTCATCTCTGTACGGTACCGGTCGGTCAGCCCTATACCGAGAAGAGTACCTATGAACTCCATCAGGATGAGCAGGGGTTCTACCTGCATTGTGCCGGAGAGAATGAACGCGTAGAGCTTGTCGAGACGCCGGCTTTCTATCACAAAGAGACACGTAGCGGTGCACGTATGGGTAGTATCTCATCACTGCATGATCGACTGCTGATGCTCTATCCGACCATGGGATGCGGCTTCTTTGCAAAACCGGGAAGCGCTTGCCAATACTGCCAGTACGACTCGATGCTCAATGAAGAGATCCCCCCCATTCATGATCCGCTTGATCTGGTCGAGGTTGTGCGTGCAGCACTTGCAGAACGCGAGGTTGATACGGTCTATCTCTATAACGGTTATGCCCCGGGAGAAGATGCCGGGCTTAAACGACTGTTGCCGGTGATCGCCCTGCTTCGGCGACATCTGCCCTATCAGCAGATTGCACTGGAGACCGTTGCTCCGACCGACCTGGCTGTCCTGGACGAACTCTACGATGCCGGGCTCGATATTTTTGTCTGTAATCTCGAGATTAACGATGAGGAGCGCTTTGCTGAAATCTGCCCTGGTAAAGCTGCCAATGGCGGACAGCAGAGAATCTGGGAAGCGCTGCATTATGCCGGCTCGGTATTCAGGCCCGGAACGGTGGTTAGCCATCTGATTGTCGGGCTTGAGCCGCTGGCGTCGACGGCTGAAGGGATGAAATCCATGGTCGAGGCCGGGATTGTCCCGCTGTTGATTCCATTTCGCCCTCTGCCTGGTACACCCCTTGCCGAGCAACCGCTGGCAACACTTGATGATGTCGAACAGGCGCTGTTGATTCAATCCGAGCTGGTGATCAGGTCGGGACTTCCGACGCATCGCCTTCGGGACATGGGGCGAGTGTTAACGCCAATGGAGAGCCGGGTACTAGACGGTGTTCAGCCCTCTCTTCAACAGCGCTTCGCCATCTCATCCGTTGGTCGGAAACTGGAATCCTTGTTTGATGGTGTTCGCAGGCACCTGCTACATCGTGAGCAGGCTGAGATGAGTGATTCAAGACACCGGAAACGGGCAGTGTCGATTTTGCTGCATCGAAGCGTTCCTTTTGTTCTGCTCGGGGCCATCACCTTGATAGCTGCCGTCCTTTTGCAACTGTCGCCGCCGCAGGATTTATCGGAAGCGGGATGGCGTTCGCTGATTGTCTTCGGTGTCTGCCTGACGCTCTGGATCAGTCAGCTTCTGCCGCTCTCGGTCACATCGCTGCTTGGTATGGCCATGCTGCCGATGGTTGGAGCCATGCCAGCCGCTGATGTTTATGGGATGTTCGGTAATAAGGCGGTCTTTTTTATTCTCGGCGCCTTCATTCTGGCGGCAGGCATTATGAAATCGGGGCTTTCAGAGCACCTGGCCCTTGAGGTTTTTAACCGCTTCGGAGACACCCCTCGGAAACTGCTGCTGAGCATGCTGCTTTTGCCCGCCATTATGTCCTGTTTCATGCCCGAGCATGCTGTTGCCGCGGTGCTTCTGCCTATTGTCTGGAGCATCGTTCACGGTCTGGGACTTAAGCCCGGCAATCGATATGCGATGGCCATTTTTATGGCGATGGCATGGGGTGCCATTATTGGTGGTGTCATGACCCTGCTTGGCGGTGCGCGTGGGCCGTTAGCCATGGCGATTGTTGAAGAGACGACCGGCAAAGTCTTCTCGTTTGTCGACTGGACACTCTCTGCGGCTCCCGTTGTCATGGGTATGCTGGTGATCGCAGCCGTAGTGCTGCTCCGTTTTGCTCCGCATGGTGCGATCAATATGCAGGGTGCCCGCCATCGTATTGAAGAGCGTCAGTTGCAGCTCGGGTTAATGGACGCGCAGGCGAAAGCGATGGCGGTACTGATGCTGGTAACGGTGTCAGCATGGATTTTTCTGGGTGAAGCGGTCGGACTGGCAGCCATAGCCCTGATCTCCGTGGTGGCCATGTTTGCGCTAAGAATTGTCGGCTGGAAAGAGATTCAGTCGCATATCGATTGGGGCGTGGTGTTGATGTACGGCGGCGCTATTGCCGTGGCTAAATCGCTGGAAAAGACAGGTGCCGCCGAATGGGTGGCAACAGCCTTCTGGCCCGACGGGGTCACTGGTATAGCACTGCTGGCACTGGTGGCACTGATCACCATGCTATTAACCGAAAGCATCAGTAATGCTGCAACAGTGGCGATTCTATTGCCTATCGGTATTCCGCTTGGGGCGCTGGCTGGGATTGACCCGGTCACCATGGCGCTGACCATCGGTATTGTCTCGGGTTTTGCATTCATGCTGCCGATGGGGACACCGGCCAATGCGATGATATTTGGAACCGGGTATGTCCACCTGGGCAATATGATCCGCATCGGAAGTCTGCTGCTTGTCTCTGCGTTGCTACTGTTTGTATTGACAATGACACTCTGGTGGCCACTGGTTGGTCAAGGGATATAAAGGTATGGATAAATTGAATCAGACGATTGCATGGCTGCAACAGGCGGAGCGCGAGTTTGCGCCCGATATGGTGTTTGCCTGCAGTTTTGGTGCCGAAGATGTGGTTCTGGTGGATCTGATTGCCAGGCATGCACCCTCAATTCGGGTTGTTACCCTCGATACAGGTCGTTTGCCCGAGCAGACCTACGAGGTGATGGATGCATGTCGTGAAAAGTATGGCCTTGATATCAAGGTCTATTTTCCCGATGCATCCGATGTTGAACAGATGGTTCGTGAGAAGGGTCTGAATCTCTTCTATGCCTCATTGGAGAATCGCAAGCTCTGTTGCGAGATCCGCAAGATTCGGCCATTGAAGCGGGCGCTTGCCGGTGCCAGAGGCTGGGTGACAGGATTGCGGCGTGAGCAGGCGGCTTCGCGGACAGGGATGCAGCCTGTTGAGGATGATAAGGCCTTCGGTATCAAGAAGTTCAATCCGTTGATCGAGTGGTCCGAGAAAGATGTTTGGAACTATATCCGCAGCAACGACGTGCCTTATAACAAGCTGCATGACCAGTTCTATCCATCCATCGGTTGTGCGCCGTGCACGCGTTCGGTGACGATAGGTGAAGATCCGAGATCGGGTCGCTGGTGGTGGGAGAACGATGATGCCGTGGCAGAGTGCGGCCTGCATGTGAACCCTATCAGCCTGCCCAAGGGCGAAGATGGTGACGGGATATAAAATGAATAGCCTGCCAAAACCATGTTTTTCGTATGTAAGGAGTACCTATGAGTGAACATAAGAAGATTTCAATTGTCTGCTTCAGCGGTGATTTTGATAAGATGCTGGCTGCCTATACCATTGCAACCGGTGCTGCGGCGACCAATCGCGAGGTGACGATGTTCTTTACCTTCTGGGGACTCAATGCCCTGAAGAAAAAGCAGGGACACAGCTGGATGGGTAAGGACTTCCTCTCACGAGCCTTTAATTTTCTGATGGGCGGCAAGCGGAACCTGCCACTTTCCCGTCTCAACTTTTTCGGTGCCAGTCCGAAACTGATGGGCGGCATGATGAAGAAGAATAATGTTGCATCGCTGGATGAGCTGATGGAGGCCGCCAGTGCCCTGGGCATCCGATTCTACGCCTGTGAAATGTCGATGCACATTCTGGGCGTCACTAAAGAGGATCTGATCGATGACGTTCAGGAGGTGGTCGGTGTGGCGACATTCCTCAACGAATCGGAAGAGGCCCACATCATCTTTATTTAAGGAAGAGAAGAGTTATGCATTTTCTGGATATTACCCGCGAGACCTGCCCGATGACCTTTGTGAAGGTGAAGTTGCAGCTGGCCAAAATGAGTGGCGGTGAAGAGCTCGAAGTGATCCTCAATGAGGGAGAACCGCTGCAGAATGTTCCCCGCTCATGCGAAGAGCAGGGTTATCAGGTGCTCTCGGTTGAAGATTGCGGTGATGGCGATGGCAAGCATCGTATTATTATTAAGAAGTAACACAGACTGGGAGATTTGATCATGTCTGACCATAAACTGACACAGCTCAAGGCACTTGAAGCCGAGTCGATTCATATCATGCGAGAAGTGGTGGCGGAGTTTCGTAACCCGGTCATGCTCTATTCGGTGGGCAAGGACTCGTCGGTACTGCTGCATCTGGCTCGCAAAGCCTTTTATCCGGCACCACTGCCTTTTTCCCTGTTGCACGTTGATACCGGTTTCAAGTTCAAAGAGATGTACGAGTTCCGTGATAACTTCTGCAAGGAGATCGGTGCTGACCTGATCGTGCGCCGTAACGAAGCGGCGATTGCCAAGGGCATGAATCCGAAAGATCATGGTGTGGCACGTTGTTGTGGTGCCTTGAAGACCCAGGGGCTGCTCGATGCGCTTGAAGAGGGTGGTTATGACGCCGCCTTCGGCGGTGCCCGTCGTGATGAAGAGCGTTCGCGTGCGAAAGAGCGTGTTTTTTCCATGCGTGATGAGTTCGGCCAGTGGGATCCGAAAAACCAGCGGCCTGAGCTGTGGAGTCTCTATAACGGCAGGATTCATGAGGGTGAGTCGGTGCGTGTGTTCCCGATATCCAACTGGACGGAGATGGATATCTGGCTCTATATCAAAGAGGAGAATATTCCGATTGTGCCTCTCTATTTTGCCAAAGAGCGCCCGATGATTGAGCGCGGCGAGATGCTGATTCCCTACTACGAAGAGAACAAGGACCAGCTGCTTGAGGGTGAAGAGCCGAAGATGATCATGTCCCGTTTCCGCACACTGGGTTGCAGCCCCTGTACCGGTGCGGTCCGGTCAACCGCTACCAATATGGAAGAGATTGTTGCTGAAGCAGCGGCAGCCCGCAGGTCAGAGCGTGAAACGCGTATCATCGACCATGGCGCAAACTCGATGGAAGATAAGAAAAAAGAGGGTTACTTCTGATGACTGAACTGAATTTGGAAATGGCGAAAGAGATCGAACTGCTGCGTCTGGTGACAGTGGGTAGTGTCGATGATGGCAAGTCGACCCTGATTGGCCGTCTTCTTGTCGATACCAAGGGTGCCTTTGAGGATCAGCTTCTGGCTGTTCGTAAAAAGAAGGGTGAAAACAAAGTGGCCTCTGCTGCCGAGATTGATCTGGCGATGTTGACCGATGGTCTGGCTGCCGAACGTGAGCAGGGCATTACCATTGATGTGGCATACCGCTATTTCGCCACCCCTAAACGCAAATTCATTATGGCGGATTGTCCGGGTCATGAGCAGTACACCCGTAACATGGTGACCGGCGCATCGACTGCCAGTGCCGCCATTATTCTGATTGATGCACGTAATGGTGTGATGCCTCAGACCAAGCGTCATACCCATATCCTTGGTTTGCTGGGCATGCCGCACCTGATTGTGGCCATCAACAAGATGGACATGGTTGATCACGATCAGGCGACCTTTGAAAAGATCCGTCAGGATATGATCGACTATTGTGCCAAACAGGGTGTTAAAGACCTGATCTGTATTCCGATGTCAGCGCTCAATGGCGACATGGTCGCCGTGCGTGGTGAAAACATGCCGTGGTATGAAGGGCCGACGCTGCTTGAAACCTTTGAGTCGCTGCCTGTACTTGATGAACTTGATGAGCAGCCGTTCCGGTTCCCGGTTCAGCTGGTCAACCGTCCGCAGACGGCCGACCTGCCTGATTACCGTGGGTTTATGGGTACGATTGCATCAGGTACCGTCAAGGTGGGTGATAAGGTCATGGTGTTGCCGACAGGTAAGACTTCGACAGTCAAAGAGATTGTCATGTTTGATGGAAACCTTGAGGAAGCCTTTGCTCCTCAGAGTATCACGATTACGCTGACAGATGA
Source organism: Mariprofundaceae bacterium (assembly GCA_050301755.1). Lineage (GTDB taxonomy): Bacteria > Pseudomonadota > Zetaproteobacteria > Mariprofundales > Mariprofundaceae > WSZY01. The sequence goes on along the minus strand of JBNKZS010000015.1, from coordinate 35,055 downwards.
GATTGATATCTCACGTGGCGATATGCTGGTGCGTGCCGACTCGAAGCTTCAGCCACAAAAAGAGATCACTGCCAATGTCTGCTGGATTGGCGATGAGCCTTTGGAGCCGCGTAAGAAGTACTGGATTAAACATACCACCAATACCCTCAAGGCAATGGTGGCCGGAATCGATTTCAAAACCGATATCCACTCGCTTGAGCATGAGCAGTCGGACCAGTTGGCCATGAACGAGATCGGTCAGATTCAGTTGAAACTGTTGAAGCCGATCTATGCTGACAAATATGCCGTAAACCGGTTTACGGGCAGCTTCATTCTTATTGACAGCTTTACCAACAATACCGTCGGCGCAGGCATGATTGTTTAATCGACATCTTTTTTGTGATGATAACCACATCACCCTTTGTTTTTTTTCGGACCCTTTGTTGCAAGCCATTGAATAATATTATTCAGCATGTTTACAGGGAGTTGTTATGAAAAATATATTTTGGATAATGATTGTTGCATTCGGCCTGTCTGGCTGTGCAACCATGGAAAGCGCTTGGGATTCAACCAAACAGGCAACGGGCGATGCTTATGATTGGGTCGTGGGTGATGACGATAAGGGTGAGTCGAAGAAGAATTAGTTTTTCACTCGTTAACCAAAAGGGCCGCAACGCGGCCCTTTTGTTATTGAGTTCATAAAGATGAACCGGTGTTCACTCAGGTTTCTTGCCGTAGATTCTTTGATATTCAGTTTCACGCATCATGACAGGTTCGGCGATGCCGAGGTTCTGAAGCTTCTGCCATGATCTGGTAGCTTCCTCTTTCTCCATCGGATTGAAGACAAATCTGTAGGCGGGAATGACCACGGTACGTCGCTGGTAGACGTAAGGTTTATTGATCCGTTTAAGGCGCTCCTGCATCTGCTCGGCGTAGGAGGTGAGAAAAAACCGGCCGAGGCCGACGATGTAGGTGATTTCACGTTTCAGCACTTCTGCTTCAATCTTCTTTTTGCGCCATGCCGCTTTTACTTTTTCAGCTTCGGCTTGGGTGTTGAAGATACCCGGATCATCAAAGGCATGCAGTTCAATCGGTTCCTCTTTGACGATCAGTTGGGTTTCAAAACCCTCTTTGTAGAGGCGGTCACGCATGGTGGCAATAGCTGTTTTCCAGACCATGCGCTTGGTAACAATACGCCACATTTCTGGGCCTGCATCCACCTTTTCCGGCAGGGATCCCTTTACACTGACCTGGGCAGGGGGGGTGACAGGCGGCTGCCATGCCAGCCATGCCAGCCATGCGGCAAGGATCATGGCAACGGCAATAGGCAGATGTTTCATGAGGTGAAGTGTTCGGCTGCCAGCAGACGGAGCCCGTCGAGTGTCAGGTGAGCCCGATGTTCGTTGATTTCGGGAATGTCATCCAGCAACTGACTGGAGAGACCGCCGGTTGCGATTACGGGAGCGGAGGCATATTCGTCGATCGTTTTCAGCCGGCCGATGATGCCTTTCAGTCCATCAACGGATGACCAGTAGGCACCGGCCTGCATGCTGCTGACGGTATCGCGGCCGATGAGCGTATCCGTACGCATTACCGAGACTTCGGGTAGTTTGGCTGCGCGCTTTGATAGTGCCTCGAGGGAGACCTCCATGCCCGGAATGATGAGGCCACCGGCATAGTGGCCTATGGCAGAGACCAGATCGAAGGTGGTAGCTGTTCCGCAATCCAGCACGATCACTGGTGCGCCGAAGGCCGCTTTGGCAGCGACGGCGTTGACGATACGATCGGCACCCACTTCGCGAGGGTTCTTGTAATCAATTGCCATGCCGGTCTTGACGTCCTGGGTGCCGACAAAGGCGGGATTCTTGCCGCAGATGCGTTCACAGGCGGCACTGAGGGTGGCATCAAGATGGGGGACAACGCTGGCAACCATGATGCCATCGATGGTGGCAGGATTCTGTTCGAACTGTTCGAACATGCCGTGCAGCTGCCAGGCCAGTTCATCGGAGGTGAGATGGTGGCTGCTGGAGAGACGCCAGTGGCAGAGCAGCTCTTCGCCCTTGAAGATGCCGAATACCATCTGCGTATTGCCGATATCAACGACCAGAAACTGTTTCATGATGCTTGCCCCACCGGGTCATTATTGATGAGTTCCCCTATTAACTCAATATCACCGGCAACAAAACGCTGCAGTTCCCCATCGACCCGCATCAACAGGGCGCCATCCTCATCAAGTGCTTCGGCAATGCCTTCTACATAACCCGAATGGCCGTGGGCTCGCACCATCTGACCGCTGGCGGCATGCGCTTCCCACCACCATTCACGAATACGGGTAAAGCCGTGACTGAGATAGGTGTCGTAACACTCATCGAGGGCTTCAATGAGATCGGCGGCAATGTGAAGGCGTGACACCGGGATGCCGGCGGCAGTGGTCAGGTCGGTGACGCGTTGGGTGATCTCTTTCGGCCACCCTTCCAGAGGCTGACGTATATTGAGTCCGATACCCAGAACCACGGCATGCACACGGCCCGGTTCCGCACGCATTTCGGTAAGGATTCCGGCGATCTTGGCACCGTGAAAGAGAAGGTCATTGGGCCACTTGATACGGATATCGGGCACATGCCTGACCAGAGCCCGGTGCAGGGCAACGGCAGTCAGCAGTGATAGTTGCGGCACGTGTTCGGGGGCGATATCGGGTCGAAGCAGGATAGAGATGGCCAATGCATCTTCACCGGCTGTATACCAGTTTCGGCCCAGACGTCCGCGCCCATCCGTCTGCTCGTTGGCAATAATCACCAGCCCCTCTTCAGCGCCGCTTTCGGCCTGTCGCATCGCTTCGCGATTGGTGGAGTCGATCTGATCAAGGACCATGACCTGAAGGCCAAGCCGTCTGGTCTTGAGTCTGTGAGAGAGCATCGCGGGACTGACAATGTCGGACTTCAGCAGATAACCGCGTCCGGCCAGTGATTCAATTTTAATACCTTGGTCGCGCATGCTCTGGATATGTTTCCAGATACCGGCACGGCTCAGGCCAAGCTCATGCGCCAGTTCATCGCCTGAGACGGGTGATGAACTGTTGCCGAGGCGGGAGAGTATGAGATCACGATTGGCGTTCATGGTGATCAGGGTTGCGACAACCCGTCTGCGACAACACGCATGGAGAGGTCAAGTGCTGGAGCCGAGTGGGTGATGGCGCCGATAGCGATACGGTCCACGCCTGTCTCGGCATAATCGCGGGCATTGGCCAGTGTGATGTTGCCTGAGGCCTCGAGCAGAATCGATGCAGGGATCAGTTTGCGTGCCAGCGCCACCTCTGTCGGCGTCATGTTATCGAGCAGGATAATGTCGGGACAGGCGTGGATCGCCTCCTGAACCTGCTCCATATTTTCGCACTCCACCTCAACCCAGAGGTTGTCGCTCTGATCGAAACATTTACGGATCGCTTCGGTGATGGAGCCGCAAGCCTCGATATGGTTCTCTTTAATCAGCATGCCTGAGGCGAGATCAATGCGGTGATTGATGCCGCCGCCATGTACGACAGCCTCCTTTTCAAGGTGGCGCATGCCGGGTGTGGTTTTGCGGGTGTCGGCAATCTTGCAGCCGGTATCTTCCACTGCATCGACAAAGGCGCGCGTGGCCGAGGCAATACCGGATAGATGCTGCATGAAATTCAGTGCTGTGCGCTCGGCTGCCAGCAGAGAGTGCATGGAACCGGAAAGATTGCAGATGATGTCACCCGGTTGAACCTGGTCGCCGTCTTTGAACAGCCACTGCTGTTGAATCGCAGAATCCACCTTTGCGAACACCTTTCCGGCAATCGTGATGCCGGAGAGGGCTCCTGCCGCTTTGGCCGTGATTGTGGCATGTCCCATCTGTCCTGAGGCAATGGTGGCCATGCAGGTGATGTCATGTTCGACGGCATCCTCTTGCAGGGCCATGTCGATGAGTTGATCTCTATTCATTCTCTTTTTCCGTTCAGAGCAGCCAGAGCGTGGTTCCCATGGCCAGCGTGGCAAGCGGTAGCATTAATGTTGAGGGTGAAAAGCCGCGAACCACCGAGGCGATCATGCCGGCAATGAGGGTGGCGATCAGCAGGCGTTGCCACTCGATGCCGTGGTAGATATGAATGCTCCACATGCAGATCGTGGAGACGCCGATGATCAGGGCGATATGACCGATGAGGGTCTGCTCGGGATGGATGGGGAAGCCGAGTTTGAGATGGCTGACCCGATCGGTGAGAGCTGCGGCAGGAAATGCCAGACAGGTCGCCAGGCCGATGCCGAGCCCGAATTCAGGCGCTCGCTGAAAGAATGCCGCTGCAATGGCAAGTGCTGAGAGCAGTGAAATAAATGGCCACATATGAGGCAGGGAGGCTCCATCTCCGGTGTTCGGAGCGGATTCCGACCACGCAACCCGAAGATGTTGCCAGAAGGGCTGCTTGAGGCTGTAGGCCATCAGTATCGGTAATCCAAGCACCATGATACCGACCCAGATCGAAACAGGTTCTTCATAAAGCGGCCAGAGAACTACCCAGATGGATATGAAGGGGGAGAGGGCGGCAGTGATCGTTGATGGCGCAACTCCTTTTCTCAGAATCATCACGGAGAACCAGACAAGCTGTAGCAGGCCAACAGCAAAGAGAACGGTGATCATGGCATCGATTCCGATTGTAAACATGGCGGCAGCATAACGTAGTCGATCCATCTGCTCCAACTTCGGTGCTCTGGAAGATCAATTTTGCTGAAATTGCGTCGGAATTACTCTAATGTTCATCGACGTTCTTAAAGGAGTGAGAGATGACACAGGATGAGATGAAACAAAAAGTGGCCGAAGCGGCTCTGGCTTATGTGGTTGAGGGCAGCATCGTCGGTGTAGGTACGGGCTCCACAGCCAACATGTTTATAGATGCGCTGGCGACGATGAAGGATAAAATCAAAGGTACCGTAGCGAGTTCTGAAGCGACAGCTCAGCGTCTGGCCGGTCATGGCATTCCTGTCCTTGATCTCAATGAAGCACTTTCGCAGGTGGCTTCTCTCTCGGTTTATATTGATGGCGCCGACGAATTCGATGCGGGTAAAAACCTGACCAAGGGTGGTGGCGGTGCGCTTACCCGTGAAAAAATCGTGGCGGCCGGATCGGATAAGTTTGTATGTATTGTCGATGAGACCAAGCGTGTCGATTATCTCGGCGCATTTCCGCTGCCGATTGAAGTCATTCCGATGGCGCGTGAACTGGTGGCGGGCGTGGCCCGTAAGCTCGGAGGTGACCCCGTGCTACGTGAAGGATTCACCACCGATAACGGCAATATCATCATTGACGTACACGGCCTGAAAATCACCGATGCCCGAGGACTGGAGGATCAGCTGAATGCCGTACCTGGCGTAGTTACCAACGGTATATTCTCGCATCAGGGTGCCGATGTGGTGCTGATGGGGACACCGAACGGAGTTGAAACGATCAGCTGATATCTGTTGCTTTCTTTGAGTGTGTGGAGGTGGATGGTTTCATCTCCACACTTCATTTGAGCGTAACTGTTTCTATGATGTGCCAGCCATGGATGTAACCGATTTTGATTATACTCTTCCCGATGAGTTGATTGCGCGAGCGCCGCTTGCAAGGCGCGACGCTTCGCGCCTGCTTGTCGTTGGCGAAGATGTGCTGACGGATGGAGCAATTGCCGATCTTGTAGAGCTGGTCCAATCCGGGGATGTCTGGGTCATTAATGATACGCGGGTCATTCCAGCCCGATTGCTGGGGACCAGGCCCAGTGGTGGCAAGGTGGAGCTGCTACTTCTGGAGCCGACAGGGGAACCTGATGTCTGGCTGGCGTGGGGCAAGGCTAACAAACCGCTGAAAACGGGGGATACGGTTCACCTTGCCGAAGGCTTTAGCGCCGAGATTCTGGGGCGTGAGGGTAAAGAGGTTCGCGTGCGCCTGCAGGCCGATGATGTGCTGGCTGCCATTGAAGCGAACGGCCATATGCCGCTCCCCCCCTATATCGACAGGCCGGATACCGAAGAGGACAAGAACCGTTACCAGACTGTTTTTGCACGTGAGCCGGGAGCTGTCGCGGCACCGACGGCCGGATTGCACCTGACCGAATCGTTGATGCGCAAGATGGAGGCGGCGGGTGCCACCTTTGTACATGTAACGCTGCATGTCGGCCCGGGAACCTTTCAGCCGGTGCAGGTCGAAAATGTGGGTGAGCATGTCATGCACGAAGAGGCTTACTGCATCTCGGAGAGTGCGGCCGAGCAGATCAACCGGGCCCGGCGTGAAGGTCGCCGGATCGTGGCAGTGGGAACGACATCGCTGCGGACACTCGAGGCAGCGGCTGATGGACATGGAGTGAAAGCCGGCTCCGGTCGTACCGACATCTTTATCTATCCGGGCTACCAGTTTAAAGTCGTCGAAGCGCTTCTGACCAATTTCCATCTGCCGAAATCGACCCTGCTGATGCTGGTCAGTGCATTGGCCGGCCGTCGGCGTATGATGGCAGCTTATGAATATGCCAAAGCCGAGAGGTACCGTTTCTATTCGTATGGAGATGCGATGTTTGTGCGCAGAATGAGGGATGTTGAATGAAAATCATGCTGGCCCAGGTTGCCCCCCGCGTGGGCGATATCAATGGTAATATTCAGCTGATACTTGATGTCGCGGCTGAAGCCGAGGCCGGCGGATGTGATCTTGTCATTTTTCCGGAGCTGGCAGTAACCGGCTATCCACCTGAAGACCTGCTGTTAAGGCCAGCATTCATGCAGGCCGTCGAATTTGCAGTCGATGAACTGGTGGCTGCCAGCGGCAGGTGCACCATGGTTTTCGGGGCTCCGCGCAGGGATGGAACAGCACTGAAAAACAGCGCACTGTTCGCCCGCAACGGCTCCCTTGCCGGCATCTATGATAAACAGTCTCTTCCCAATTACGGTGTCTTTGATGAGTTGCGCTATTTTATGCCGGGTGACGGTGAATCTGTCGTTTTTGATATTGACGGCTGGAAGGTCGGTGTTGGTATCTGTGAAGATATCTGGAGCGACGAACTGGCAGAAAGGCAGGCCGGGCTGGCTGTCGATGTATGGTTGAATCTGAATGCATCGCCATTCCATGTTGATAAGCAGTTCGAGCGCGAAGCCCTGATGAGCAAGCGGGCCAGCCAGTTCAATGCACCGGTGGTCTATGTCAATCCGGTCGGTGGGCAGGACGAGGTGGTGTTTGACGGTGGTTCCCATGCTGTCGATGCAACAGGTGCGTTGCTCGTTCGCGCACCTCTTTTTGATCTGTCATTTCCAGTTGTCGATCTGCAGCAGGCCGGCCAGATGTCGGTTGCGGACGTGCCATCGACCATCGGCCAGATCCATGACGCGCTAGTGCTTGGAGTACGTGATTACGTGCGCAGAAACGGTTGTCAGCAGGTGTTGATCGGCCTCTCCGGAGGGATCGACTCGGCGGTGACGGCCGTTGTGGCTGTCGAGGCACTCGGAGCGGAAAACGTATTGGGCGTATTGTTGCCTTCGAAGTTTTCCAGTGAACACTCCGTCACCGATGCCGAACTACTGGTTGAGTACCTCGGCATTGAATCGGTGACGCTGCCGATTGCCGGACCGGTTGATGCTACCGAGAGCGTGTTGAGGGATATTTTTACGGTCTGGGGTAAATCGACTCCGGATGTGACCGAAGAGAACATTCAGGCGCGGACGCGCGGAATGCTTTTGATGGCGATTTCCAACAAGACCGGACGCATGCTGTTGACCACCGGCAACAAATCGGAGATGGCAGTCGGTTATGCTACCCTCTATGGCGATATGGCGGGGGGCTTTGCCGTGCTCAAGGATGTCTGGAAAACCGATGTCTTTGCACTGGCCGGTTACATGAACCGTGAGCGCGAGGTTATTCCGCAGAACACTATTGATAAACCGCCGTCGGCAGAGCTCAGGCCTGATCAGAGGGATTCCGACTCACTGCCTGATTACGATGTGCTGGATGCTATTTTGAAGGGGACGATCGAGGAACGCCTGTCGGTAAAGGAGATCGCTGCGCAGGGCTATGATCTGGCTGAAGTGAGGCGGGTGGTCGGCATGCTGCATACGGCTGAATATAAAAGACGGCAGTCGCCTCCGGGTGTGAAAATCACCCGCCGCGCCTTTGGCCGGGATCGCCGTTATCCGATCACCCATGCCTTCCGGGAGAGCGATTAATGGCTGATTGATCAGCTTGATATCGTTGAATCGCCTGCTGTACGAATGGATTTGCCAACGGCATCGTCTTATGCAAGTCTGCCCTCTTTCAAAAATATGGATGGGTCTATATTAATTCCAACAGGAGAGACACTGTGAGTGACGCAATCAAAAAAGTCTTCGAAATGATCGAAGAAAACGAGTGCGAATTTGTTGATGTACGTTTTACCGACACACGCGGCAAATGGCAGCACGTTACATATCCAATCCACCAATTGAGCGAAGATAGCTTCGAAGATGGCTTTGCCTTCGACGGATCTTCTGTTGCCGGCTGGTGTGACATTAACAATTCAGACATGGCTCTGATTCCGGATCCGGAAAGCGCAAATATCGATCCATTCTTTGAGGCCTCCACACTGGTTCTGGTTGCCCAGGTCATTGATCCGATCTCCGGCCAGGACTACAACCGTTGCCCGCGTCAGGTGGCGCAGCGTGCATTGAATTACATCCGCTCGGCAGGTATTGCTGACACCGCATACTTCGGTCCTGAACTGGAGTTCTTTATTTTTGACGGAGTGAGATTCAGTAACGAGATGGGCTCTTGCGGCTACCAGATCGAATCCGAAGAGGCGGCATGGAACTCCGACAAGAACTTTGCGGATGCCTCTGAAGGTCTGATGCGTAACTCCGGTCACCGTCCACGCGTAAAGGGTGGTTACTTCCCTGTTCCGCCAATCGACTCGCTGCATGAAATCCGTAGCGATATGTCCCTCGTCCTGAGTGATATAGGTATCGAAATGGAAGCCCATCACCACGAAGTGGCAACTGCCGGTCAGTGTGAGCTGGCGATGAAGTTTGCCGAATTGATCCAGAAGGCGGATGAGGTTCAGTGGTACAAGTACGTGGTACATAATGTGGCTCATGCACATGGCAAGACTGCAACCTTCATGCCTAAGCCGATTTACGGTGACAACGGTACAGCGATGCATGTGCACCAGTCCCTGTGGCTCAACGGCAAGAACCTGTTCGCAGGTGACAAATACGCCAACCTGTCGCAGGAAGCGCTGTGGTACATCGGTGGTATCATCAAGCATGCCAAGGCACTGAATGCGATCACCAATGCTTCGACCAACTCCTACAAGCGTCTGGTTCCTGGCTTTGAGGCTCCGGTGATGCTGGCTTACTCAAACCGTAACCGTTCAGCCTCTATCCGTATCCCGGTTGTCAACTCCGATCCGGCCCGCCGTATCGAAGTTCGCTTCCCTGACTGCACCGCCAATCCGTATCTGGCATTCACTGCCATGATGCTGGCCGGTCTTGACGGCATCGCCAACAAGATCGATCCGGGCGAAGCTGCGGACAAGAACCTGTACGACCTGCCACCGGAAGAGGGCAAGAAGATTCCAACCGTCTGTGGTGGGCTGGAAGAGGCTCTGAACGCTCTGGATGCAGACCGTGAGTTCCTGAAAGTCGGCGGTGTGATGGATGACGATATGATTGATGCCTACATCGAACTGAAGATGGAAGAGCTCAATGAAGTTCGCATGCGTCCGCATCCTAAGGAATTCGAACTCTACTACTCCGTATAAGTTCGTTTTCTTCGCAAGAAACGGAGAGGGCCGTCACGCAAGTGGCGGCCTTTTCTTTTTGGTTTTTTCGATTATCTTCAGCGGGCGGGAGAGAAAACGTAGTTTTTTTTCAAATCAGGAGTAAGAAATGATCGAGATTTCAGTCAAGGCCGGCAGTGCCAACAAGCAACGTGATGATGCGGTGGTGTTGCCGCTTCTGGAAGGTCGCAAGCTGACCGAGTCGGGCAGAGAGCTTTCGGAGACTGCCGGAAAAGCGATCGCCTCTTTTCTGAGAAAGTTTGATAACTCCGGGGAGTTCGGTGTTTCGCACACCCTTTATGATGTCGAAGGCACCTACACCCAGCGTGTTGAACTGGCCGGGGCCGGTGATGAGAAGAAACTGACCTTGCAGAAGCTGCGGGCTCTCTCTTCCAAAACGGCGCGCAAGCTTGAGGCCGGTGGCGCACGCGATATCTCCCTCTACTTCCCGGAACTGAATGTCCGTGGTACGACACTGGCCGACAAGGTGCAGGCGATTGCCGAGGGCGTCTGGCTGGGGCTCTATACGTTCGATAAATATCAGACCAAGAAAAAAGAGAACAAGCGCGCCCTTCGTTCTGTCACCATCATGATCCCGTCACGTAAACATCTTGATGAGGCGGAAGCGGCTGTTGCAGCTGCAAGAGCCATTGCGGCGGGCACCAATCTGGCCCGTGATCTCGGTAACGAGCCGGGCAATGTCTGCACGCCGGAATACCTGGGTGATCAGGCGGCCGCTCTAAAGCATAAAAAACTGAAAGTGACCGTCATGGATAAAAAGGCGATTGAGAAGACGGGTTTTACCGCCCTGCTGGCGGTCAACCAGGGCTCGGCCAAAGAGCCCCGTTTTATTGTGCTTGAGTACAGCAACGGCAAGAAGGGTGATGCGCCGGTGGCACTGGTCGGCAAGGGACTGACCTTCGATGCCGGAGGTATCTCCATTAAACCGGCCGCAGCCATGGATGAGATGAAGTACGATATGTGCGGGTCGGCAGCTGTGCTCGGCATTTTCAAGGCTGCAACCGAGATGGATCTACCGGTCAATCTGCTGGGTGTCATTCCATCCACCGAAAACCTGTTGGGTGGTGCTGCCTACAAGCCGGGCGATATCGTCACCTCCTACAAAGGCATCAATATTGAAGTGCTCAATACCGATGCCGAAGGGCGCGTCATCCTCTGTGATGCGCTGGCCTATGCGGCCGAGAAGAAGCCGGCAGAGATCATCGATTTCGCCACGCTGACCGGCGCCTGTGTCATTGCCCTCGGTTCACAGGCCAGCGGCCTGATGGGGACCAGTGACAAAATGAAACGTGAACTGAAGGCTGCCGGAGACCATAGCCATGACCGGGTCTGGGAGTTGCCACTCTTTGAAGAGTATCAGGAGCAGATCGATTCCAAGATTGCCGACATCAAGAATACCGGCGGCCGTGAGGCGGGCACCATTACGGCGGCGTGCTTCCTCTCCCGCTTTGTCGATGACATCCCGTGGGCGCATCTCGATATTGCCGGCACTGCCTGGAACATGAAGGGAACCGACATCTCGCCGATGGGTGGAACCGGTGCCGGTGTGCGACTGGTGGTTGAGTACCTGCGACGCAAGGTAAAGTGATTCGGAAGTAATCGGGGCGTGGCGTTGGTGCGACAACTCTCTTCTCTCTTTTTGCTTGTGACCCTGTTTGCCGGCGGCTGCAGTGTTAAAGCACCTTTGCATGAACAGGGGGAGCTGCATCGACAGCAGCGGGAGAGGGTGGCTGAACTAGAGCGGCTGATCCTGAAACTCGATAGCAGTGTCGATGTCGCTGAATCAAAGCTTCTGGCACAGGATGTGGTCACTTATGCCTATCGATTAAGTGAACGGTACGACCTTGTCTGGCCGCCGCTCTGGCATAACACCCTGGTCAATGTCGGCCTGAAGGAGCGGGGCCTCTGCTATCAGTGGGCTGATGATATGCTGGTACATGTCAGGGAAGGGGCGTATCAATCGTTTGACTTCTACCTCGGTGTTGCAGGGCTGGGAACGTTCTGGGAACACAATACGCTGGTGGTGAGTGCAAAAGGGCAGCCCTTTGAGCAGGGTGTGGTGCTTGATCCGTGGCGAGACTCAGGAGAACTCTATTTTGCAAAGGTTCGTGAAGATGAGAAATACCACTGGCAGCAGCGCGATGAATAACGATCCGTTTCAGGGAGGTTGCTGATGCATCCTTCATGTTTTCGCGGCACGCTCTTCGGGGCCTATTTTCTGCTGGCGGCGGTACCTATCGGCATCTGGAACCATGAACTGTTCGCCTTGATCAATGACATCAACGCGGCCTGGCTGGATGTGGTCATCGGGCAGGTCGGCGGCTTCGGTGACGGACTGGTGATCACACTGCTGATCGCCTGCGTCATGCTTTTCAGGTTGCGGCTTGGCATCGCTGCACAGATCGCCTTTATCGCCTCGGGCCTGATTGCCCAGCTTCTCAAGCGTGTTTTCGATATGCCGCGCCCTCCGGCCGTCATGGAGAATGTGCATCTGCTCGGAGCGGCGCTTCAGTCGCACAGTTTTCCCTCCGGCCACGCCACATCCTGTGGCGTGATGATCCTGCTTGCCTTTATGCTGTGGAAGCGGGATCAATGGCAGTCATGGGCTTTCGCTGCACTGTTTGCTCTGGCCGCCTACGGGCGGATCTATGGCGGCGTCCATTTTCCGTTTGATGTCTGGATGGGGCTATTGATCGGACTGGCCTCGATGTCGGCAGCAAGCCACTGGATGATGCGAATGCCGAAACGTGACTGGGAGAGCAGTGAGTGGGCATGGAAGGTGCCGGCGGTGATCATTATGATCGAAGCGGCTGTGCTGGGACTTGGCTACAGGATTCAGCCATCCACGGCTACGCTTCTTCCGCTGATCGTACCCATTACGTCACTGGTGATTCTGATGCGGTTCTGGAAAAGGAAGTTTAACCATGACTGATACTGCCGATGAGACCCGGGTACACTTTGAGCTGCTTGACCATCCTGATCGGGTTGAGGGCATTGCCAGACTGTTACTGCGTCGCAACCGGCTGGAGCCGCATGTGCTGATTCTCTGTCCTGATCCGGCATTCATGGCGGCACTCGATGAGCGTCTCTGGACGATTCATCCGGAATCGTTTCTGGCGCATGGTATAGCTGTTGAAGATATCGAGAGCAATGCACAGCAGCCCATTCTTCTGGCCACTGAGATAAACAGGGACAATCGGCCAGAAGTATTGATTAACGGCTGTCTGGAAGTGCCAACCGATCTTTCAGGATTTTCGCATATTGTCGATTTTGTCGATGGCTGGGATGAGGGATTGAAACAGGCGGCCAGAGAACGATTCCGTACCTACAGGCAGCTTGAGATGGAGCCTGCCTATCTGGGCAACAGGACGACTGACTAGGTTCATTATTCTTATTATTCTTTGCTCATAGCGCCGCGCTTTCGTACCATGCGTGCGATGAGCAAAGATCGCGACATCGATGATATTCTCGAAAGCCTCAATCAGCTTCTTCGCGAAGGCGAAAGTCACAATGATGATCACGTCGAGTCGGATGAACATGCCGACAAGGCTGAGCAGGGTCTTGATGAGCTGCAGGACGACCTGTCAGATGTGGCCGAGATGGAGACGCGTCTCTCCGAAGCCGCTGACATCGGGGATTTGGAAGCCGCCGATGAAACAGTCAGTGAAGATCTTTCAGCGATCGACTCCGAACAGGAGACTTCCGGGTCGTGGGAAGCGGATGAGCCTGAAGAGGATCGTATATCGGATGAGGGTGATCAGCGCCTGAGCGTGCATCGGGTCGTGCTGACCGAAGAGATGCTGGTGGATAACCCGCAAAGAAGCCTGCTCTCCCTGGTCGGTAACCGTGCAGATGTCCAGGTGGACGACCAAGCGGATGAAGCTGTAGAACCTGAGTCAGGCGAATCTGAAACAGAACCATCGGTTGACCACGCCTTGATGGCCGAACTCCTTGACCGCATTACCGACGATGTAATCCGGCAGTTGCCCGTACTTATTAAAACATCGCTTGAACATCACCTGAATCATTTGATTCAGGGTGAACAGTCAGGTGGTGCAACAGACCAGACAGAGGAATAGAAGACAATGAACCAAGTGAGCGAACCGCCGAAGAGTTATGATCCGCAGGTCGTCGAACCTGCAGTATCGGACCAGTGGCTCAACTCCGATGCCTTCAAGCCGAAGGTGACCGGCAGCGGCTCACCTGATGATGCCTACTGTATTGTCATCCCTCCGCCGAATGTGACCGGCAGCCTGCATATGGGCCATGCCTTCACCTTTACCATTCAGGATATGCTGATCCGCTGGCAGCGCATGCAGGGTAAGTCCGTGCTCTGGCAGCCGGGTACCGACCATGCCGGTATCGCTACCCAGATGGTGGTGGAGCGCCTGCTCGATAAAGAGGGCGTTCACCGACGTGATCTGGGTCGTGACAAATTCCTCGATCGTGTCTGGGAGTGGAAAGAGCACTCCGGCGGTACCATTGTCGGCCAGCTTAAGCGTCTCGGCGCATCATGCGACTGGAGCCGCGAACGTTTTACGCTGGATGAGGGGCTCTCCTCGGCCGTCAAAGAGGTGTTTGTTCGTCTCTATGAAGAGAACCTGATCTACCGTGGTAAACGGCTGGTGAACTGGGATCCGGTTCTAGAGACGGCTGTCTCCGATCTGGAAGTGGTACATGATGAGGAGCAGGGGCATTTCTGGCATATCCAGTATCCGCATGCCGATGACCCGTCCAGACATGTCACCGTGGCTACCACTCGTCCGGAAACGATGCTCGGCGACTCGGCCGTAGCCGTGAACCCGAAGGATGAGCGCTACCGGGATCTGATCGGCAAGGAGCTGATCCTGCCGCTGTGTGGCCGCACCATTCCGGTGATAGCCGACGACTATGTCGACCCCGAATTCGGAACAGGCTGTGTGAAGATCACGCCTGCCCATGATTTCAACGATTACGACGTAGGCAAACGGCACGACCTGCCGCTGATCAACATCTTTACCAATCGTGCCCACATCAATGATGATGGGATTGTGCCGGAGCAGTATCGCGGCCTTGACCGCTACGAGGCACGTGAGCGTATTATCGCCGATCTGGAGGCCGAAGGACTGCTCTACAAGGTGGAGGAGCATCAGCATAAGGTGGGACGTGGTGACCGCTCGCATGCCGTCATTGAGCCCTACCTGACCGACCAGTGGTATGTGGCCATTCAGGATCTGGCCGACCCCGCCATCAAGGCGGTTGAGGATGGTGATATCCGTTTTGTACCACAGCACTGGGAGAAGACCTACTTCGAGTGGATGCGCAACATTCAGGACTGGTGCATCTCCCGCCAGCTCTGGTGGGGTCATCGTATCCCTGCCTGGTATTGCGACGCCTGCGACCATATCACCGTAAGCCGCGAGACGCCCGAGTGCTGCGGTGGCTGTGGCGGTACAGCTATTCGTCAGGACGAGGATGTGCTCGACACCTGGTTCTCCTCCGGTCTCTGGCCTTTCTCAACACTGGGCTGGCCTGAAAACACCAAAGAGATGGAACAGTTCTACTCGACCAACGTGCTGGTAACCGGCTTCGATATCATCTTCTTCTGGGTTGCCCGCATGATCATGATGGGTTTGAAATTTACCGATAAGGTGCCGTTCCACGATATCTATATCCATGCGTTGATCCGCGATGCGCAGGGGCAGAAGATGTCCAAATCCAAGGGTAACGTTATTGATCCGCTGGAGATTATTGCTGACTACGGTGCCGATGCGTTGCGCTTTACGCTGGCCCATATGGCCACGCCGGGCCGCGATGTGAAGCTCGATGTCAAACGCATCGAATCCAACCGTAATTTCATGAACAAGATCTGGAATGCTTCCCGCTTTGTCTTCATGAATCGTGAAGATGCCAAACCGGATGCAAACGTGAAACCTGAATCGGATGTGAATCGCTGGATTCTCTCCGAACTCAACAGCACTGCACGTGAAGTGGAGAAGGCGTTGACCGAGTACCGTTTCAATGAGGCGGCCGGAGTACTCTACAGCTTTATCTGGGGCACCTACTGCGACTGGTATGTCGAGGCGGCCAAGGTGGCACTTTACAAGGGTGATGCGGCGGAGAAGCGTGAAACACAGATCGTCATGCTTACCGCACTCGATGGCTGGCTGCGGCTGCTGCATCCGATCTGCCCGTTCATTACCGAGACGCTCTTTCAGGAGTTGCACGGTCCTGATGCGCGTCTGGTCACAGCCGACTGGACAGGCTCTTTCGAGTCCGATGATCAGGCTGTCAGCCGCATGAACCGGGTCATGGAGGTGGTTACGGCGATCCGCTCCATTCGCGGTGAGATGAATGTCTCTCCGGCCAAAAAGATTGTGGCCAAGATTGCGGCATCCGAGGCTGTACGCAGTGAACTTGAGTGCGAGCAGCGGGTGTTGATGAGTCTGGCGCGTCTGGAGTCGCTGGAGTGGCTGCCGGAGGATGCCAATGTCGATGGTGCGGCGGTCGCCCCGCTCTTCGGCGCGACGGTCTTCCTGCCGCTCAAGGGGCTGGTTGATGTGGCCGAAGAGCTATCCCGGATCGAGAAGAATGTCGCCAAGGTCGAAAAGGATGTCGCAGGTCTTGAAGGCAGGCTCTCCAACCAGAAGTTTGTCGATAGCGCGCCGGAAGCGGTGGTCGCCAAGGTGCGCAGCGATCTTGCTGAGAACAGGGCCAAGCTCGAAGAGTTGAAGGCCGCTGAGGCACGTCTGAAAGCGCTTTAATCTAATTTGAAAACAGGCCCTTAATCATAAAAGTCTTGCTTTATGCTGTCCTTTTTTTAAATTGGATGGTGGGCGTGGAGCAGGGAAGGCAAACACTTTCGTGGGGGGAGTGACGTTTGCTAATACGGTGTTTTGTTTTGATGGCGATACTTTGGACTTCTGTAGGACAGCTTGATGCTGCCGAGGCGGGCCCGAGAGCTTATAAAAATGTACCGGTCGGTATCGATGTAGTTCAACTCTATTATAAAACCAGCGAGACAAAGGGCGCTGCACTAAATCTGAAAAGCGATGCTGAACTGATAAGGTATTTCCGCTATTTTGATTTTTTCGGGAATGTTGCCGCGATTGGTGGTTACTTGCCTTATGCAAATGCCAAACTGTCGATTCCGGCTCTTGGTTTCAGTCAATCTGTGTCCGGCATGGCTGATCCGGTGGTATTGTTCGGATTTGATTTTTATGGTGCCCCTGCTCTCACCATCAATGAGTACCAAGATTGGGAACAGGAAACCATTCTCGGCTTTTCGCTTCAGGTTTCGGTGCCATTAGGTGAATATGATAAAACGAGTGCCCTTAATCTTGGTACAAATCGATGGATGTTTAAGCCGGAACTGGCCATATCTCATCAGTTTGGCACTTCCGGCCTCTATATCGAGTCATACCTGAACTATTACCTGTTTACCAAAAACAGGGAG
The DNA here is from genome assembly GCA_050301755.1 of Mariprofundaceae bacterium. GTDB lineage: Bacteria > Pseudomonadota > Zetaproteobacteria > Mariprofundales > Mariprofundaceae > WSZY01. The sequence goes on along the minus strand of JBNKZS010000015.1, from coordinate 17,842 downwards.
TATTTGGGAAGCCTTGTCCGTGATCAGGATGGGAAGTGGGGGATTGATGCGCACCTCTCCTATGAGTTCATGAAGGGATCTTTTTTGAGTTTCGACTGCCTGCAAGCTTGGGGGGGCGAAACCAAAATAAATGGCATCCTTCAAGGCGATAAAATCCGCACCACAACCTTGGGTTCGACATTAAAGCTTACCTTCTCGAAAAGCATGGCTGTGGAGTTTAAGTACCGTGATGATGTCGACACAAGAAACAGCGATAAAACAAGGTCGTTATTAATGAAGCTTCAATATGCATGGTGATGCATCAATGGCGATGGCCGGTTGACGATGGCCTCACTAAAGCACGACGATGCCAAACTTCAGGAGTTGATTGCCCTTATCTATGAAGCAGCAGTTGAACCGGATTTATGGGCACAACTTCTGGATCAGATGGCTGAATATGTTCAGCTTGAGTTGAATGCGCTGGAGGAGTCGGTCGATGAAGAGACGGAGAGCATCAGCATCAGGGGTATTCTGACCAAGCATTTCAAACGTGCATCCCGACTCAATAAAAAAATTTCACGATTACATGATCATCTGGATGCTACCACATCGCTTATTGACCGCTTGCCGCTGGGAATCATGTTTGTGGAGTCGGGGGGTAAGATTGCTTTTACCAATCGAAGGGCGAAACTTATTCTTGAAGGGGATTATGATTTAAGTCAAAGCAGAGGGATTGTTTCCACCTCTTCTCCAGCAATAAACTGTAAAATTCAGAAGCGTGTCGACGAAGTTCTGAACGATGCTTCAACGACAACAAAAACCATCAGTATCAACACCTCTGAACCCGGCGCATTTACCCTCTCTGTTTCTTCTCTGGAAGCATTGAAGATTTCCAGGCCATCAGGCAGTCATTATGCAGTGTTATTAATTGCAACGCCTGAGGCTCAATCCCATATCTCTCAGCAAGGTCTGCAAAATCGTCACGGATTAACTTCGGCGGAAGCCCGGCTCGCCCTGGCTATCGTCAATGGTGGTAGTCTGGAGGCTGCTGTTGAATCGCTCTCTATCAGTAAACATACAGCCAGAAGTCAGTTAAAATCGGTGTTTCAAAAAACCGGCGTGAACAAACAAACGGAGCTGATAAAAAAGATACTGACCAGTCCGGAAGCACTGGTTGCAAGCTCTGTACAATCGGCCATGAACCCCATTGTTCGGGATCAGCCATGGAGTGAAATGCCCAGGCGTTCCAGATATGTCAGGCTCTATGATGGCCGAAGACTTGGCTTTGCCGAGTATGGTGATCCGGAAGGGGTTCCCATCATTGTTCACCATGGCGCTGCGGCATCCAGGTTTCAGACACATCCTGACGAGAGTATTGCCATTCAAGCGGGTGCACGTTTGATTGTGCCGGACCGGCCGGGCATGGGGCTGTCCGATTTTCAGGAGAACCGTCAGTTGCTTGATTGGCCGCAGGATATCAAACAGCTTGCTACTCAGCTGAAGCTTGAACGCTTCGCTACGATGGGGTTGACGACCGGTGGTGGCCTTTTTGCACTGTTGTGCGCTACGGAAATTCCCCATCTTGTTACTACCGTGAGTCTGGTTTCCACGAGAAGTGTGTTTGAATTTATGAAGCCGGCCCCATCAGTCCGCCCACTGCTGGGGATGGCGCGTATGACGCCTGTCCTTTTTTACCAGTATTTGAAAATTATGGGCGAAAGCGTCAAGAAGAATCCTGAACTCTATCTGGAGCGGAGGATGCCCGATTTCAGCGAGGTTGATCAGCGATTTTTGCGAACAGATGAAGGGAGAAGGGTATATCTTGAACCCCTTGTCGAAGCGTTAAGAGAGGGGCCTAAAGGCATAGCCTGGGATATTTCCACGGCGATGAGGGGAGGGTGGAGCTTTTCATCAGAAAATGTGAAGCAGCCGGTTAATATATGGCATGGCACGGATGATATGATTGTGCCCATCGAAGAGGCGGAAGTTCTGGCTGTCAAGTTGAATCGTTGCACAACTTCGTTTATTAGCAACGAAGGCCAGTTTCTTTTTATCAATCACTGGAAAGATATTCTTTATCAGATCGTTCAAGAGCATCGCCTTGAATACTAGTTTTTATGGCAGCTTCCACCCCTGTTCATTGATGCGTATTTAAATTCCCAATATTTAACCCATTTGGGGGATGTGCCATTTCCAGAAGACTCTAGAATTCCTCGTAGTGGAGGTTTTATGGAGAGGGCAAGTAAGTGGATTCATTTCTATTACCGGATTCTTGATTATTTCAGGAGAATGAGAGGAAAAGGGGAGTATCAAGATGACTCAGTCTGTTGAAACAGGGGCGAACCAGCCGATGAAAATCGTGCTTGTCGATGACGATGCGCTGGTGCTTCGGGTGCATGCAGAGATGTTAAGGTCAATGGGGTATATTCCTTTTACCTTTGAGTCTCCCGAAGATGCGCTTGATTATCTGCGTGGGTATCGGGAACACGTTGCCATGGTGATCACGGATTATCGTATGCCGCAGATGAACGGGCTTGAGTTTCTTGGGAGACTCCGGCACTTTGATAGCCATACACCCGTTACAATTCTTACTGCTTTTGCCTCTGAAGTGGACAGGAAGATGGCAGAAAAGTGCAAGGCGGAATTGATCCATAAGCCGATCAGGATGCATCTTCTTGGAGAGCATGTTCAATCGACCCTCTTAAAAAAGAAAGAGCTGGCTTCAACCTGTTTATCATAACGGCTTATAGGACTCTATAATGTAGAAAAGGCGGGGCCATGGCCTCGCCTTTTCTGTTGAACCTGTTGAGTGATGGCTTGATCAGGTTATGATGCCAGCTGATTTGTTCATGAGGAGTTTATATGCCGAGTTTTGATATTGTTTCCGAGATCGATATGCAGGAGATGGATAACGCCGTGAATCAGGTGAAGAAGGAGCTGGCGACGCGCTTCGACTTCAAGGGCAGCAACTCATCCATTGAGCTGGAAGAGCAGGGTATCAATGTGCTCGGCGACTCGGTTAACCGGGTCAATACCATCACAGAAATACTGCGCGCCAAGATGGTGAAGCGGAATCTCGATGCCAAATGTCTGGACTATGCCGATATGGAAGATGCCAGTGGAGGCAACAAGCGACAGAAGATTGCTATCAAGAAGGGCGTCAGCACCGAACTGGCCAAGAAAATTGTCAAACGCATCAAGGATGAAAAAATGAAAGTGCAGGCTGCCATTCAGGGTGATCAGGTGCGTGTGACCGGTAAGAAACGCGATGATTTGCAGCAGGCGATGACGCTGGTTCGCAGTATGGATGCTGACCGGCCGCTTTCGTTCACCAATTTCCGAGACTAGTGCCCGGCTTTTTGTCTATTCCTGTGAGATGGGCTACATTCTTTGCCCGGAAGGTGCCGATAGTGGCTGTTTTGAGAAGTGAGCTGGAGGGCTAGATGGCAAAGCAAAAGGAGAAGGCTCCAACGACTGTGGGTGAAATGGAGGTCTCCGAAGAGCTCAGACGCGCCCTTGAAAATGATTCGACGATGGAGCTCATCACCAGTGGCGAGGGCATCCTTCCCCAGCTGGCCGCGGCAAGGCCTGTCAACCAGCTCGACCGAACCCCACTCGATCTGGATGCCATCATTGAGGATGTGGCACATGTCATTGCCACGACACCGGATCACTACAAATGCATCATGTTTACCGACCTTGTCGGTTCCACACAGTACAAACGGGAAATGGGTCACACCAAAGGGTTTATGCGCAACCGCATGTTCTGCGATATCTGCGAACAGGCCATTATCCGAAATCACGGTACGGTGGTAAAGCGGCTGGGCGATGGTGTGATGGCTGTGTTTGAAACCGCTATTGATGCGGTACTGGCTGCCATGCTGATGGTCAACAGTATTGATGGCGAGCGCAAAAAGCTTAAAAAAATTGTCGGCAAGATGGATTGCCGGATCGGCATTACCTGTGGTTACGTGAAAGAGATTCCCGGTGCTTCCAAAGACTATATCGGCCATGCGATGGATAAAGGCGCCCGAATCGAAGGAACCGCCCAGACCAATCAGGTGCTGATTGATGAGATTGTTTACGGACTCATTCATACAAAGATTCGCGACTATTCCGAGGATATTGTTATCGGATCTCCCCGCAACCTGACCCTGAAGGGGATTGGTGTCAGTACCCTCTATGAGGTTTCGCCGAAGTCCCGCGGACTGGTCGGCAGCATAGGTTACAAAATGCGTCACCTGTTTGATTAGCGCCAAAAGAGTGTCGCGGTTGCAAATAACCCTAGCAAAATTGGGGCTGAGCTTTGCGTGGTACGGCTTTACACCCATGAAATCAATGTCTAGTTTCCGATTTATCGATTTATAACCGCAGGGAGGTTTTCAATGAAAGTACGTGACGCAATGAGCAGTGAAGTGGTTTCCATTTCAAAAAGTGACACACTGCATACAGCCGTATCACAGATGGTGATGCACAACTGCGCACAGGTTACAGTTGCAGATGACGATGGAAAGCTCATCGGTATCGTGACAGTCCGAGATGTGATGCTGCCGCTCTATCCGGAGCAGGGCGAGTATGTCCATGATAGCCTGCATGCACGCGATTTCGAGGCGATGGAAGAGAACTACACGAAGGTTCTTGCCATGACTGCCGGCGATGTGATGACGGCCAATCCGGTTCATGTTTCACCTGATGACTCCGTGTTGAAAGCCGCTTCGTTCATGGGCCTGAAAAATTTGCGTCGTATTCCTGTAGCTGTTGATGGCAAGCAGGTAGGAATTCTCAGCATCGAGAATATCAACAACGCACTATTCCTGAACCGTTAAGACATTTACAACCGTTGATAGAGAGGGTCGCATTGCGGCCCTCTTTGCTTTGCGCCGACAGGTTGTCGATGCGATAAATGAAGTTGACCTCACCCGGCAGGCTTCTACCATGCTGACTCTATGATTAAAGCGGAACAGCTTTGCAGAAAATTCGGTGATACCTTGGCAGTTGAGTCACTGAGCTTTCATGTTCGCAAAGGCGAGGTGATGGGGCTGCTGGGGCCGAACGGTGCCGGAAAATCGACCACCATGAAGATGCTGACCTGTTTTCTGCCCCCCTCATCAGGCGAGGCCTCCATTGCCGGCGTCTCTCTTCAGAACAGTCTGGAAGTGCGCCGTAAGGTCGGTTACCTGCCGGAGAATGCGCCCTCCTACAGCGATCTGGATGTCCGCTCACATCTGAAGTTTGTCGGCACCATGCACGGACTGCAGGGGGCGACATTGGTTGACCGGATGGATGCGATGGGTCGGGCTTGCGGACTGGATCAGGTGATGCATCGCAGGATTGATGAGCTCTCCAAAGGATACCGGCAGCGCGTCGGCCTGGCGGCCAGCATGCTGCACGATCCCGAGTGCCTTGTTTTCGATGAGCCGACAACGGGGCTTGATCCCAATCAGATTGTTGAAATCCGGCATCTGATTCGCCGTCTTGGCGAGAAGAAGACAGTCCTTCTCTCCTCGCACGTTTTGCCGGAGGTCGAGGCGGTGTGTGACCGCATGATGATCATCGACCGGGGCCGGTTGCAGGTGATCGGCACCTCGGCAGAGCTTGCACGCCAGGCTGAAGGGGAGTCACTGCTTCATGTGCGTTTTAAAGAGGCCGGAGATGCCCCATTAGGCCTGTTGATGCAGGAGTTTCCAGAGCTTGAGGTCAGGGTGGGAGATACTCCGTTTAGCTACACCCTTCTCCATCCCGAAGCGGATATTCCTTTGGCTGAGCATCTGTTTCGTGCAGCTGTGGCGACCGGAGCGGTGATTCTTGAGATGCAGCCGAAACAGACCACGCTGGAAGATACCTTCCGCAAACTGACCGGAGGAGATCAATGAACAGGGTGATGGCCATCGGCTGGAAGGAGTGGCGCGTGGCTCTGGATACGCCGCTCGGCTATGTGGTTGCCATCGCCTTCCTGCTCGCCGCCGGCTTCTTCTTCGGCAATCACCTCTTTCTGGTCGGGCAGGCCGAAATGCGCGGTTACTTCAGTGTCATGCCGTTACTGCTGCTCTTTTTCATTCCGGCGATGACCATGCGCATGCTCTCCGATGAGCAACGCAGCGGCACCTTTGAGCTGCTGGCAACGATGCCGGTACGCACCATTGATATCGTGCTCGGAAAGTTCGTCGCCGTCATGATGCAGCTCTCCGTGCTGCTGCTGTTGACCCTTTTCTATCCGGCAACACTGGCCCTGATCGGCAATCTTGATGCGGGGCAGCTGCTTGCCGGTTACCTGGCGCTCTGGTTGCTGGCCGGCTGTTACGTGGCCATTTCACTCTATGCTTCGGCGCTGACAGCCCATGCCGTGGTCGCCTATGTCATCGGCCTGGCCATGCTCTTTGCCCTTTTTATTGCAACCCGGACGATGTCGACGTTTTCACCTGCCAGCCAGGATATGATTACGGCTCTTTCGCCGATCTCGCACTATCAGCTGATGCTGCGTGGTGTGATCGATTTGGGCGATGTCGGTAGCTTCGTTTCGATCGCAGCGCTGTTTTTGGCGCTGACATGGTTTCAGCTTGAGCGCAGGCGGTGGCGCTGATGGAGACGGTGCTGAACCGGCAGGATAGCCGTAAAACAGTCCGTGCCCGGACATGGATGCGATTGATGGGCGTGGTGACGGTGACGCTTCTACTGTTTCTGGCAACCTCGCTATCGCATCTGCGCAGCGACTGGACAGAGGGCCAGATCTATACGCTCTCCGCTTCGACCCTGTCGGTGCTCGAACAGCTTGACGAACCGTTGCTGATACGCGCCTACATCACTTCCGGACTGCCGCAGCCCTACGGGCGAATGAAGGTATTTATTGAGGACATGCTTCGCGCCTATCATGAGGCAGGTCGCGGCAATATCGGTTTCGAGATGGTAGATCCATCCGGGGATGCCAACCTGTCAGCGGCCCTTAACGCCATGAAGATTCCCAAGGTGCAGGTGCAGGTGGTTGAAGATGACCAGGCTCAGGTGAAGCAGGGGTATCTGGCCATTGTCATTGAGTATCTGGACAGCAAGGAGATCATTCCCGTAGTACAGGGCGAAGAGGGGTTCGAGTATCTGTTGACCCGCAAGATCAAGAAACTGACCGGAAAAGGTCGCGGAAAAATCGGTGTTCTTTCGGGTTTCGGTGCAACCGGACCGTACAAGCTGCGCCGGCTGCAGGAGCTGGTACGCGATGATTATGAACTGGTCGAAGTGGATGGGGAGAAGGAGTCCTTTCCATCCGCTATCTCGGCACTGGTTATTGCCGGCATGGAGAAAGAGCCGTCCGAAGCCTTTCGCTATCGCCTCGATCAGTTCCGTATGCAGGGTGGCGGTCTGCTGCTGCTGGCCGGCAATGCCAAGCCGATGCTGGCCAGCGGCTTTGAAGTGAAGCCGGTTGAGGCTCAGGCCAATGCGTGGATGAAAGAGGATCTCGGCATTGCCATAGATGCCGGTCTGGTGATCGATCAACAGGCAACACGGGTTACCGTAAACCAGCAGCAGGGCGGTTTTATGTTCCGCTCACTGGTGGAGTACCCTTTCCTGCCCAATGTTACGGCCCTAAATTCCGGGCATTTGGTGACTGCAGGCCTTGAAAGTATTTCACTTCCCTTTGCGTCTCCGCTGATCCGGATCGGCAGCGATGACGGTGTTGTTGAATTGATGAGCACTTCCGCACGCGCTTCCGTCCAGTCCGGCCCGCCATTCGATGTCAATCCGCTGCTGAGTAAGGCCGAGCGTTTTGCCGGCATGAGTATGCGCTCATCCCTGCTGGCTCTGGCTGTCGATGGAGCGGTTGAATCGGCTTTCAATCAACCGCCTGAATCGATGGTTAATGAGAGTGCAGTCGCTTCCCATATCGGCACTGCTGAATCGAGCCGTATGATTGTGGTCGGGTCTCCCTCCCTGCTTGACGATGAGTTCATGGATGGAGGGAATCTGGTGGCCGTTCTTAATATGTTCGACTGGCTTTCCGGCGACAGCGGGCTGATCGAACTTCGTTCGCGGAGTGTGACACAGCGGCCACTGGAGTCGCTTAGCAGTGCCGGGCGCTCCTTTTTTAAAGGCTTATGGATGTTTGCTCTGCCGGTTCTGATCGGCCTGTTTGGCATGGGACGATGGTGGAGGCTAAAAAAGCAGCGTGCGATCCGATCGGTCTGAACCCCTTATGAACAGATTCCTGATTCCGGCAACAGTTCTGTTGCTGGTGGGTATTGTGCTATGGCTGGCCACAAGACCCGAAGCTGCATTCCAGCAGATGCCGGAGATGCCGGAATTCGCATCCGACAGGGCACAATCCATTGAGATCGCCGGTGGAGAGGTCTCTTCGGTCCGATTTCGGCGCTCTGATGCCGGGTGGAAGTTGCTGACAGAGAGCGGTGAGGAGCATCATGCGAATAAGGATGCGGTTCTGCATCTTCTCAACGACCTGGCGGCGATGCAGCCGATCCGGGTGGTGACAAACAATCCTGAGCAGCATCAGAAACTGATGGTGGGGCCGAAGGCGATCCGTGTGACGGTAAAAGATCAGCATGAGGTTGTGCTGCTTGAGGTGATGGTCGGTAAGCAGGGCAGCGATCTGCTCTCCACCTACATCCGGGTGACCGGTCAGCAGGCGGTGCTGGCTGTCGACAGGTCACTGGCCTGGCAGGTGAACCGCTCTTTGGATGGATGGCAGCAACATGATTTAGCCCCGGCTGAGAGCGCTGCCAGCAGAGGAGCAACTGATGAACAGTAGCAGTACAGGGCCACATCTGATTCTGTTCGACTGCGATGGTACGCTGACAGATTCCCATGGTGCCATTGTCAAAGCCATGCAACAGGCGTTTATCAGTTGTGGACTGGAAGCGCCTGATGATGGGTCAGTAAACCGAATTATCGGACTCTCCCTTACAGCTGCGGTTGCGGCACTGGCCCCTGATGATGCATTGCACGATGCGATCGCAGACGCCTATCGTCGCTACTACCTGGTGGCCGAGGAGGGGCTGGCGCTCTATCCGGACGTAATTGAGACGCTGGATGAACTGAAACAGCGCGGTTACTGGATGGCGGTTGTAACCGGCAAGTCGAAGCGTGGGCTGCTTCGTGTGCTGGAGAAGTTTGGATTAAGCGCCTACTTTTATGCTGTTCGCACGGCCGACTGCTGCCCATCCAAGCCGCATCCTGCCATGGCTTTGGAGTGCATGGAGGAGTTGGGTGCAGATAGCAGCAGAACGGCACTGGTAGGTGATGCGCTGTATGATATGCAGATGGCTTCTGCAGCCAACGTCAGGGCGATCGGTGTCTCCTTCGGTGTAGAGGATAAAGATGCGCTCTGCGAGGCCGGAGCGTATGATGTGGTGGATACCTTTTCCGCCCTGCTGGAGCATTTTCCGCCTCTGGACGTGTCCGGCGTTGAAATATGTAGTAACTCAGGCACGATCAGTGCGAAGGGAGTTGAATAGATGGTAAAGCGCACCGTGAAATACAGTCTGGCTCTTCTGGGCCTGTTGGTGATCGCCCTGGTGGTGATGCCGCTTTTTCTGGATGTGAACAACTATAAACCTCAGATCAGCCAGGCGGTTGAAAAGGCGACCGGCCGGGCGCTTCAGATCGGCAACATTGAAGCATCCCTTTTCCCCTGGGTTGGTGTTCGTCTGACCGATTTGCATCTGGCTAACCGGACCGGGTTCTCGCCCCGTGATTTCCTCAGTGTGGAGAGCGTCGATATTCAGGTCGCACTACTGCCGCTGCTGAGCAAGGAGATTGAGATCAAGCAGTTTAAGCTGGATGCACCGGAGCTGTTTCTGGAACGCAATGCAGAGGGGGCAGGTAACTGGGAAGACCTCTCTTCATCAAAGGCTGAATCAGCAGTTGCTACCGGAGACGAGAGCATGCCGGTGGCAGACAAGGCATCTTCACCGCTGGCTGCGCTCAATGCTGAGGCATTACAGCTGAATCACGGTCGTTTTATCTGGGCTGACAGCCGCAATGGTGCGCGTATCGAACTTTCCGATGTGAAGGTGGATGTCAATGATGTGCAGGCGGATCGCCCGATCGAGGTGGCCGCTTCGGCCAGAGTGGGAAGTGATGAGATTCATTTGACCGCCCAGCTTGGACCGCTGGGAGATATTTCCAAGCTCGATCCGGAAAAGTTGCCCTTACAGCTGAACCTGAACAGTGAATCGCTGAGTCTGAGCTCCTTTAAAGCATGGGTTCCTGAGCTGCCCGAATTTTTCGGTAGGCGGGATGATGCCCGTCTCCGCCTCAATGTGCAGCTGGAACAGCGTCCGAACGGTGTCCGGCTGTCGGTGGGCGATGCCGCTCTGCTGGCCAAAGTAACAGCCAGCAGCAGCTGGAAGGTGGAGATGGCGGATGCCGGCAGGGTTAAGCTTAATGAGTTTCACGCCGGTCTGAACGGACACTCCCTGATCAATGCTCAGGGTGAAATAAGGCTGGGAAAAACGATGCGCTACCAGCTTACGATCAAGGGGGATCCGGTGAAGCGTACATGGCTGGCCTCCCTGCTGCCCGATCTGGAGAGTATGTATGCCGCCCACCCCGCACCATGGCAGGAGGTGAAGCTGGGCGCATTTGTCGCCGGTGATGCCGATCGTCTGGAGTTGCGCGATGTTCAACTGTCGTTGGATCAGGAGGTGTTGAAGGCTTCCGGTGTTGCCTCATTTGGCAAGGGGCCCGACATTCGACTGCGACTGACTTCGCGGGAGCTCCATCTCGATCCGTGGCTGCCACAGCCCCGGCTGGTGCGGTCGGCTGCGCCATCTGTGGAGACCGAGCTGGCCAAAGCCAGTGTCCCGTCAGAGTCGGATGAGCCCGATCTTCGTGCTTTCAGGGATTGGCGAGTCAGCAGTCAGATGCAGGTTGAAAAACTGCACATGCGTGGGTTGGAGCTGGGCAACCTTCGCGCCACCCTTAACGGCAGCCGTGGGCTCTTCAAGCTTGATCCGCTCAGCTTTGATCTGGCCGGAGGGCAGGTGACAGAGAGGGCTTCCCTTGATGTGGCCCGTTATCCGGCCAGATGGACGGAGTCTGTGCATTTGAGCGGCGTTAATCTCGGACCGGTGCTCAAGGCACTGGCTGACATGGAGATGCTGGAGGGTGTATTGCAGATGGACACGGAGCTGAAGGCGACGGGCCTGCTGCCGGACAATGCCATGCGAAGCCTGAATGGCAGCGGCAAGGTTCTGCTTCGTGATGGTAGTGTGAAGGGTTTTGATATTGCCGGAACCATGCGCAATCTGACATCCCTGGGGCAGGGGGGGGCCAAGAAGACCGACTTTGCCCAGCTGTCGGGTGCTTTTACCATCAGGAATGGCCTGGTGAAGAATGACGATCTGTTTATGGCTTCACCACTCTTTCGTCTGACCGGAAACGGCGTGGTCAATCTTCCGCAGGGATCGCTCGATTATCATGTGAAGCCTCGGCTGGTCGGTACGCTGACAGGGCAGGGAGATACGGTGACCGTCCGCAAAGGGTTGTCTGTGCCGTTGCGTATCCGTGGTCCGTTCGCCTCACCGAGAATTACGCCCGAGGTTGATCCGGCGACCCTGATTGAAAATATCGGTGCCATTCGTGGCGGTGCTGTCGGGGAGATTCTGAAAGGTGCAACCGGCCAGCAGCAAGGGTCGCAGAGCGAACCTGCGGACCAACAGAAGCCGACACCCGAAAAACAGATTAAAAAGGCCATTGAGAGCCTCATTCCCGGCTTTTAGAGTGCGGAAGGGCTGATATCTTATGCATGTATATGAACGGTTGCGACTTCACCCGGATCGCCCGCAGATCAGGCAGATCAGGCGTGCCGCCGAACTTCTCAGGCAGGGGATGTTTGCCATCGTGCCGACTGAGACCACCTATTCGATGATGGTGATGCCCGAGGCGCTGGATGCTCAGGATGCGATCAGGCAGGTCAGGCGGCTGGATGAGAGTCACCTCTGGGCGCTGGTCTGTTCCGATCTTTCCCAGGCGGCGCAATATGTCAAAATTGACAACACAGCGCACAGGGTGCTTAAGCGTCATCTTCCCGGCCCCTTCACTTTCATCCTGCCTGCCAGCTCGAGCCTCTCCAAACGGGTGTTCGGCAAGCGCCGGGATGTCGGTATCCGTATTCCCGATTCCCTCGTTTGTCAGATGCTGCTGGAGGAGGTGGGCACACCGCTTCTGGCCACTTCGATGCTCTTTCCCGATGAAGAGTTGGTGCCGGCCGACCCGGATCATCTGCATGAGCGGTTGAAACATCTGGGCTGCGTGCTGATGGATGTAGGCTGGAGCGGTGTGGTTCCGACAACCGTCATTGATCTGTGTGATGAGGAGCCGGAACTATTGCGTCATGGGCTGGGAGAGTGGGAGACCTGATGAAGGAAAGGATGTAATTCCCTTTCTTTTTGGCCCTCGATTTGCTTGTATTCGGTCAAATAAAAAAGATTATGTTATTCTGTTTCGAAATATCCTTGGAGGATGAATGATCATGAAAGAATTTTTTGAAAAACTGCTTTGGAATTCGCGTTATTTGACGCTTTTAGCAGTATGGTCATGCATTGCTGGTATGGCGATGTTGTTTGTGCTGTCAGCGATCGATATGAGCAAGTTGCTGATGGAATTTATTGATGTCTATATTCTTGGTCATGAAGTAGAGGATTTCCATACGGTTGTGGTGAGTCATGTGATTACGGCTGTGGATGATTTTCTGCTGGCCATGGTGTTGCTTATTTTTGGTCTGGGTGTGTATGAACTTCACATCAGTAAGATTGATTTTGCCCGTGCGGATGAGACAGCTGGCTCCATCCTGCAGATCAAGAGCCTGGATGACCTGAAAGATCGGCTGGGTAAAGTGATCCTGATGATTCTGATCGTGGCATTCTTCAAGAATGTCATCCATGTGAGGTTCGATGAGCCTCTCCAGATTCTCTATATGGGCGGTGGTATTGCGCTTGTGGCGTTAGCAAGTTACCTCGGACATAAGGGTTCATCAAGTCACTAAGCCATGACCATGGAGAGCAGGCCGATTCTAAGGCGCGTCCTTGATGGGTTGCTGTTTTTTGCAACATTGGCTGCAGTCGGCGTCTCTTTCTGGGAGGAGGCGCCCGACTGGGCCAGCCTCCTGATCCTCTCGCTCTTTGTCCTCTTTTTCTTTCTGCGTTGCTGGTACAGCGATCACCGTGTTCAGTACCTGAAAAGTAATTGGTTCGACCTTGCGCTGGTGGTGCTTCTCTCCTCGCCACTGCTGCGTCTCTTTGTTGTTTTCAAGGTGGCCGGCCTTGCTCCCGCCTTGAGGCTCGGAACATTGATTCGTGCCAATCGCCAGCGATTGATGAAGCTGGTGATTCTCTCCAGTGAGAGTTTTCCGGTGGCTATGTCGCTCATTTTCGGTGTTGTCTTTATCTTCGGTGCCAGCGCCTATCTGCTTGAGCATCCGCATAACCCCGGCTTCGCCGATATCAGTGACGGCCTCTGGTGGGCGTTTGTAACACTGACCACTGTCGGTTACGGCGATCTCTATCCGGTCACCTCCGGTGGGCGCATCGTTGCTGTCTTCACCATGCTTTTCGGTATCACGATCTATTCGCTGATGATTGCCAATCTCACCTACTATGTGGAGGAGACCGGTCGATCCAGAAAGGCGGAGCAGGCTGCGCTGGAGCAGGATGAAAACGGTAAGCGTGATGCTACCGAAGTGGACGATAAACCCGCCTCTTAGCCTTTGACCTGCTTTACATCCTGATGTTTCAGCCGTTATGGTTAACGCCTTCATTAGGGGATGATGACTGGGGAGAGGGATGTCCATTCGTACCATTCTATGTTTTGCATGCGCGCTGGTTTCGTTTCCGGTTGCTGCCGGTGAGCTGACTCTGGCCCGTGCTGTTGAGTTGGCTGTTGTCCATGCGCCGGCCATACAGGCAGCCGAGGCGGGGCGCGATGCCTCTCTGCAAGATCTGACCATCGGCCGGGCGGCACTGCTGCCACGCCTTGATCTCACCGGCAGTTATCAGCTGCGTGATCAAAAAGTAAATTACGACACCAACCAGAACATCTTCCAGCCTAACTACAAGACGCATGACAGTAGTGTGACGCTGCGTGCCGTGCAGCCGCTGTTTGATCTGGAGCGCTGGGCCGGTTACCGGCAGGGGGCGATCTCCGCCGAGACCGGTGAGATGCGATTAAGGCTTGAGCGCCAACGTCTGATGCTGGAAACAGCCCAAGCCTATCTTGAGGCGGTGACAGCCGATTCTGCCCTGCGCGCGGCAAGGGCCAGAGAGGAGGCGGCACAACGACTGGCGGCACAGGCGCAGGCGATGTTCGAGAGCGGGGTGGCGGCGGTCAACGACAGGCTCGATGCCGATGCCCGGCGCGATCTGGCCGTAGCCGATCGGCTGAATGCCGAGAACGCACTGGATCAGGCGCTCTCGACGCTGGCCTCGTTGACGGGAAGTGACTCCCTGCAGGTGGTGCCGGCCTCCATTGCCGCCTCCATTGCCCTGCCGGTCACCCCGGTCGAGGGATGGGAGGCGCAGGCAGCCGAGAGCGCATTGACGGTACGTCTGGCCCGGCTGCAGTTCCGTTCGGCCGAGGAGGATGAGATGAAGGCGGTGGGCGGCAACCTGCCGAAGGTGGAGGCGTTCGCCTCGATTCAGGGCAATCGTGCCACCTCCGGCCAGCTGGGTACCGGCAGTCGTACGCGCGACCGGGCCGTCGGCGTGCAGGTGACAATGCCGCTCTTTGCCGGCGGTGGCGACTGGGCACAGCTGAAGAAGAGCAAAAAAGCGGCACTGCAGGCCGAATTCTCACTGCAGGATGATATCCGGCTGGCAAGGCTGACGGCGCGGCAAGCCTATCAGGGTTATGTCGCCGCCATTTCGCAGCTGCATGCGATGCAGAAGGCGGTCGCTTCGGCCAACGAGGCCTCCAATGCCGCCCGTATGGGGCATGAGGTGGGCCTGCGCACCATGACCGAGGTGCTCGATGCCGATGAGCGTTACTATGAGGCGGAGAAGAACCTGGCCGGGGCTGAGGCGCAGTTCGTCTTTGCCGAGCTGCAGCTGAAATCGAGTGTCGGCAGGCTCGATGCGGAGCCGGTGCCGGAGGTGTTCGGTGCCGGTAATCCCGGCAGTGTGGCGGTCGGCTCATTCAGGTGAGCAGATCGATAAGTCTCTCTTTTAATTCTTTATCCTGAAGCTCGGAGATGCCGGTCATCGCCTTCTCCTGCCATGCAAGGTCGTTCCACGCTTCCATGATCAGATGAGGCATACGCTCTTCCAGTACGGTTAGAATCGATTGCGCCTGAAGCAGATCCTTCTGGCGTTTCGCGTCATCGCGTCGATATTGATAGATAATACATTTGTGTAGTGCATACCGGGCAGATTGCGGCACAGAAACAAGCACGCCGTTTCGGGTGAGAATCACCGCCTCCTGAGGCTCCTTGATCAGATAGTCCATAAATCGAATGGGTTCAGCGTGGATATCGGTACCGTGCAATCGGGCAGGGGTGTGGTCCGGCTTGCCGATCATCGGTGTGAGGAAATCGATTTTCATACCGTTTTTTTTGTGTACGAAGTTGGTCGGTGGATGTTTTCGATTCAACTGTGGAACCTGTCTGAATCCTGCTTTTAACAGTATCTCGGTTGTTTTATGACTGGGTGATGTCGAGACCTTCACCATGCGTCCCAGATCAATATCTTTGGTTTCAAATCCGGCATCCCATGTGACGCCCAGGTTGTTCCCGATAGCGTTAAAAGCGTGTGACCCCACCAGAATCGATTTCTGGAATGCAAAACAGCCAATGGCATCAAGCAGTTCGATGGTTCTGGCGGTTGGGTTGTCAGGCGCATTGGCACCCGAAGCCAGGAGTGTTGATACAAGCTTTCTTCTGTTTGGCCACCCGTCCGTATTGGCTCTCTCATGTTCCAAGGGTAAAGAGATCGGCGTTCCGTCATAGGATATTCTGTGCTGGTTGTAGTCTCGGCCTTTAGAGACGCTTGTGACAATAGAGCCGGAAGAGGGCAGGCCAATATCGCTTTTGACGCTATCCAACAGGTTGGCATAAATGGATTGTATGGCTCTATCCCAATGTTCCATACCGGGATATTAGACCGGTTGTACATAAAATGCAAAAACATGTACAACTTGGCTGTTGAAGAGTAGGAAGAGGGAGTTTCAAAATGTCTCCGGATAAAAAAGTAACCATAAAAAACTTACCGGCAATTTCTTGACAGGGTGGGTGGCATCGTCTTAACTGAGCCACTCAAGGGAAGGGGATTTTCACAACGATTATTCCAGCATGATTCCGGCCCGGGAAGGCCGCTTCATATTTAACAGAACAATTGGGTCATCTCTTCTCCTGAACCGGCATTTCAACAGTGCTGATGATTTCAATGGGAGGGGGCTTTGCGTGATTTCTGACAGACCGGTGCCAATGCAGCGCCGCAGCGCCTCCACCATCTCAATTCATACACCCGTTCCAGCATCACTGATCGCATGTTCATGCGATTGGATGGCGGCAAATTACTGTCAGACTCCCACGCTGACCAACCTTGGGAAGGGAGTCTTATGATATTCAATTTGTCATTTGCTTTGCACGAGAAGGCTCTTTCCAGAAAGAGCACCGGCTCTCTGTTCTGTTCTCAAATTCAAATGGGTGAGGTGGTCTGATGTTCTTTTTATATTATTTATTCATTGGCGGCATATATCTCCTTATCGGTTTTTTTGCGATTCGCTGGGTACTTCGTAAGCTGGAGAGTAATAAGGCCAAAGTAATAGCGACATTCATTGGAGTACTTGTTTGGATTCTTATTCCGACAGGTGATGAGGTTGCTGGACGCATCTATTTCAATCATCTATGCGAAACCGAGGCCGGAGCCAAGGTATATCAAACCATCGAACTGCCAGCCGAGTATTGGGATGAGAATGGGAAGGCGAAATTTTATAAAGGTGCAATGAGCAATGATGTACCATCATATGCTTTTAATAGATTGAATATACCTGTTGAAATACGAGCTAAAGATCGCCGTCGAATGTTTCATATAGATCAATATGGTTCAGATACAATTGAAAAAGATTCAAATAAAGTAATTAATGAAATTATTGGCTTTCGATATTGGGGTGGTTGGATTGCTCGAAATATGACTCCACACAACTCTGCTGTTTCTTGTCGAAAGGTAGCAGAAGTGTATGACGAATTGATCCAAAAACAGTTTATTCCAAGCAAAGCAGGTAACTGAGGGGAAAACCATGGCAACGATAAATGATTACTTCGGGGAATTCCGGGGACAGTATACCTATTAAACGGTAAATAGATGTAGAAGCAGGTGGTGTTATGGCTCGAATGGGAAGGCGAGTGATATCGGGAATCCCCCATCATGTTACTCAGCGTGGTGTTCGTCGCATGGAGGTGTTTCAGCATGAGGATGACTATCGGGTCTATCTGGATCTAATTTCCAGATCATGCAAACAGGCTGGAACAGAGGTGTGGGCTTATTGTCTGATGAGCAACCATGTCCATTTCGTGCTTGTCCCGTCAACTCAGGATGGACTGCGGTCTGCACTAGGCGAGGCGCATCGACAATATACGCGACATATCAACTTCAGGGAGGGTTGCCGTGGCCATCTCTGGCAGGAGCGGTTTCACTCGTTTGCGATGGATGAGAGGTATCTTCTGTCTGCCGTTCGTTATGTTGAGCTGAACCTTGTGCATGCAGGGATGGCAAAGAGGCCTGAGGATTATCCGTGGAGCAGTGCCAGAGCACACCTGGAAGGGCAAGAGTGATGGTGTGGTGAATGTGAAGCCGATGCTGGACCGGGTGAGTAACTGGAATGAGTACTTAAGCTGTGACCTGGACGAGACGACGAAGGAGGAGTT
>JBNKZS010000014.1:0-48269 GCA_050301755.1 Mariprofundaceae bacterium | reverse complement strand
AACCGAGGTTCTTACGTTAAAAAAACCGAATACTTCTGAATGACCGCTTTTGGCCGGAAGCGGTCATTCAGAACCAACCATTCTCTTTGAAAGAGATAACCTCAGTTCCAGCGATGAGGAAATGATCAAGCACCTTGATATCGAGCGGTGCTCCGGCTTCGGCCATACGACGGGTAAGCTGGATATCCTCATCACTGGCGCGTGGGGTGCCGCCGGGGTGGTTGTGGAAGATAATCATCCCTTTGGCATCAAGCTCCAGCGCCCGCTTCATCAGGTTGCGCGGATAGACAGCGGCACGATCGACCGTACCCTGGAATAGAATCTGGGTAGCGACATGGCGGTTCTGCTGATCGGTGAAGATGGCACCGAAACACTCCATGCCCCGCCCCTGTACCAGTAATCTCAAATGCGCCTTCACCTTTTCGGGGCGATCGAAGACCGACTTTCCGGGAAGATCGGAGGCGAGATAACGCACCTCGACCTGCCGCACCAGAGTCAGGAAAACGGCACCGCGCTCGCCCATCCCTTCGATCTGTTTCAGTTCGGCCAGAGGTGCATCGAAGACGCCGGCCAGTGTACCGAACACTTTCAGCAACCGTTTGGCAATCGGCTTCACATCGACACGCGGAATGGCATAGGTAAGCAGGAGCTCCAGCACTTCATAATCGTGAAAACCCTCGAAGCCGCTTCGGGAGAAGCGTTCGCGCAACCGTTCGCGATGGCCTGCCACGTCTGTTGTCACATCTTCCCCCTACAGTTAGAAACCATCCTGATGTAAGCTGATGAAGCCGGTAACGTCAAACCGATAAGGGCAAAACCATGAATTTAAGGCTAAACTAAAAACCATGAGAATTCTTCGAACGCAATTGATGGAACTGCTCGAGGAGGCCCGCCAGCAGCAGGGCCTGCAGGAGCTCCCCGATCGCGTGCAGGCCGCACTGGTACACGACACGCTGCGCCTGCTGCCTCACCCTGGGAAGCCGGCCAGCAAGCAGCGCATCGACCTCCATTTCCGCACCATCAGCCACGGTCCACTGCATCGACACCTGGTCACCATTCGCTGCCCCGACCAGGCCTTCTACCTCGATGCTGTGAAGGGATACCTCTTACGCAGCGGTATCCAGCCGATCAATCAGCAGACGATGGTGGCGGCCATGCAGTGCGATGATGAGCTCTGCGAAATCTTTCTTCGTCATCCCGACCAGCGCTCCGATGACAACTTCATGTTCATTGCCCTTCACCTTTCTGCCACGCTCGTCCCCGACTGTCAGGAGGTTTGCAAAGACATCACGGCCATCTTGCGAAGTGTCGATCTCTCCGTTCGTGATTTCCGCCAGATGCATGATCAACTCAATGAGATTACAGAGATGATTCGGTATGATCATCACCCCTCTGCCGAACTGCTTAACTGGATGAATGATAATCGATACATCATGTTCGGACTGCAAGTTGGAGAGAGACGGCTTGGCCTGATGCGTGATTACCGCATCATGGAACGTATCGCTCCCGGTCTGCATCAGGAGATCGACGAGGCAGAGGCCCCTGCCAGTCCCGGCATCGAATGGTTGCACCTGGCGGCATGCCAGCACTACCTCTACAGCTCCACCAATGTGAAGGTGATCAGGATCTGCTGGCATGATGAGGGGAAAGAGCTGAGACATGCCATACTGGTCGGCCACTTTTCGCGCAGTGCCAGGCATGTCAATGCAAGCCAGACCCCCTGCCTGAATGAGCATTGGCAGACATTGAAACAACTGTCGATCCTGCAACATTCGGCCTTCTACCGGCGTGAAGTACGGACCATCTACGACAGGCTTCCCAAATCACTGCTCTACTCGATCAGACCTGAAACCTGGGTCGCACCGCTGAAATCGATTGTCGACATGAATGCGCCGACCCAGACAACGACATCGCACCTGAAACCGGCCATCGGCAACCTTGAATACCTGCTCATCGCCATGCCGGCCAACCGCTTCGGGCCCAATATCCTGCACCATATCGAGTCGAAAGTTAGGGAGCACCACGTCGTGGTTCACGGCAGCGAATCCATGGGGATCGGCCCCTACCGTATCATCATCATTGCCATTCAGCAGGATAGCGAATCCGATCTTGATGGCATTGCCGAGAGCGTTACCCAGTGCATCATCTTCTGGAAAGACCGCGCCAGAAAGGTGATTCTCAGCCATGCGGCTGAGGTTGACCTGCCGGCCACACTCAAAGAGCTGGAACAGCTGCCGGCCCTCTATCAGGAGCTTTTCCCGCCCACTCAGTTCCTTGCCGACATTGAGGCGCGCATATCGGTTCTCTCAAATCGTCGAACCATGGTGCGTGTACACCAGAGGAATGGCACCGAGGGAGACATCGAGCTTCATATAATCACCTGCAAAGCCGTACCTTTGGGACAGCTGGTGGACAGGATCCAGGCCTTCGGGCTGACAGCCATTCAGGAGGCGGTGATCGATTTCGGTGAAGCCGAACGCTCCGTTCGAATCAGCTGCCTGCACTGCAGTGCAATGACCCACCTGCATCAGGAGGACATGCAACGCCTCCGTCGCGGACTCGAACTTGTTTTCAATGATGAGGCAGACCATGATCCGCTCAATGCCCTGATGGTCTCGACCCCGCTCGACATCAATCAGATCGGCATGCTGATCGGACTCAGGAACCATCTGGTTCAGATCATGAGTGATGCGGCACCCTCCCCTCTTTCGGAGATGCTGCTGCGCTATCCTCTCGTTGCCGAACGGCTGCTCGCCACTTTTGCTGCTCGTCACCTCCCTTCGATGCCGAACAGTTATCTGGCCCAGGTTAAAACGGAATTCGAGCAGGCGATGACGGATGTCCAGAGCCTGACTGATGACCGCTGGTTCAGGGCGCTGGAGAGCCTTGTCGAGGCCGGACTTCGTACCAACGCATTCGTTCGGGAAACCGGAGAACCCTTCGCCTTCAAAATCGACCCTAAACTTCTTGATTTCGCGCCAAGACCGCGGCCCTATCGTGAAATATTTGTACATGGCACCCATGTCGAAGGGATTCACCTGCGTGGCGGACCCATTGCCCGTGGCGGTATCCGCTATTCGGACAGGCCTTCCGATTTTCGGACCGAAGTCCTTGACCTGATGGCGACACAGGTGGTCAAGAACGGACAGATTGTTCCGACCGGAGCCAAGGGCGGCTTTGTTATTCGGGGCGGGGCGGGCAGTGCGTTTATCTTGAAGCAGTATCGAACATTCATACGAACACTTCTGGAGATGACCGACAATCTGGTGCATGGAGAACCTATTGCACCGGACGGCATGCGCATCGCCGAGAATGATCTCAACGACCCCTATCTGGTGGTAGCCGCCGACAAAGGAACAGCACGCTTCTCCGACGATGCCAACGAGGAGTCCCGTCTTGCCTGTTTCTGGCTGGACGACGCCTTCGCCAGTGGCGGCAGCCAGGGTTACGATCACAAGGTCATCGGCATCACCGCCCGCGGCGCCTGGGTCTGTGCGGCCCACCATTTCGAGCTGCTGGGCAAGGATGCATACCAGGATCCGATTCGCGTCGTTGCCATTGGCGACATGGGTGGCGATGTGTTCGGCAACGGCATGCTGCTTAACCCCAATATGCAGTTGATCGGCGCCTTCAACCACAGCCACATTTTTCTCGATCCCAATCCCGACAGTGCAACCGCTTTTGCCGAACGCCAACGTCTGTTTAAAACCATGGGTGGATGGGATCAATGCAACCTGAACACCATCAGCCGGGGTGGCGGAATTTTTCAGCGTAACAGCAAAGCCATAGTCCTTTCGGATGAAGCACAGCGTGCGCTTGGGGTTGATGCTCAATCCCTCTCAGGTGAAGCTCTGATCCGGGCTCTGCTGATGGCTGAAGTGGACATGCTCTATAACGGCGGCATCGGCACTTACGTGAAAGCCAGCCATGAGAGTGATCATGAGGTACAGGACCCTGCCAATAACAACGTTCGCATTAACGCCACGCAATTGAGAGCAACCACCATTTGTGAAGGGGGAAATCTCGGCTTCACCCACAGTGCCCGCATTGAGTTTGCCGGCAGAAATGGTGCACTAAACACCGATGCGGTAGACAACTCGGCCGGGGTCGACATGTCTGACCATGAGGTCAATCTGAAAATCCTCTTTTCAACCCCGTCACTGCTTCACACATCGGCGGCCAAGCGCAATCAGGTGCTCAAGCAGGTGGAGAACCGGGTAACCGAACAGTGCCTTAACAACAACCTGCTGCAGTCACGCTGCCTGACGCTGGCAGCCCATGATGCCATCAAACACCTTCCCCGGCTGACAAGGCTTCGCGACACCCTGATCAGGGATAAGCGCATTGAAACGCAGACTGACCCGGCCATCGATCAGGATGAGACTCTCGCGCTCCGGCCACAGCTGGCGGTGCTTCTCGGGCATGAGAAAAACCGGCTTCATGATGCACTTGATGCCGAATCAATGAGTGAACACAGCTGTTTCAGCCAGCGACTGCTAAAAGCCTACTTTCCAGAGTCACTATGGCGCCGTTACTCCAGGGCCATGCAGGAGCATCCGCTATCGACCAGCATCATCCATACCGAAGCGACCAATCACGTTGTTAACCATATCGGCCTGACATGTGTGCATCATCTGCAGAGCCTTCTGGATCACTCCGCCAGCAGCATTGTTCATGCCTTGCTGCTGGCGGAGTCACTCCTTGATGCTGATCAGTTAAGAGAGAATGTCTGGCTTACCGTTTATGACAAGAGCATCGCAGCCCGAATCCAGCACCATCTCCAGGAACAGATCATGCACTTTGCAGAAGAGCTGTTACGCCTCTGCGATGTACACAATCTGGATAGCACATGGATCGAAAAGCAACAGAAGGGCCTGCGACAATTCCGCAACTCAATGGGGGCCCTGGGAATCGGTGGCGCTGAAAACAGCCGCTACCTGGAGTTGTTGAAATCAGCCTCCCAGGCCGGCCTCTCATCTGAAGATGCAGCTCATCTGGCTGCCATGCCGGAACTGACCCAGATGGGGACCGCCGTACACATCAGCGCTATAAAGCAGCTACCTCTGAATCACTGCCTGAAGGCCACACAGGCGTGCATGCACCTGCTGCCATTCCATCCCCTTGAGTCATTGCTGCGTTCAGCAGCATGGTCAGACCCCGAGGCTCACTCTTTAAGGCGGGAGTGGTTGCACCGTTTGACGCTGCTGAAAGAGCGCGCGACCGGACAACTGCTCGAGGAGAAGTCACAGGCCTATCTCAAACAGGGACACAGGCTCTGGAGCCATCACAAACACTGGGCATATCTTCAGGATACACTCCGATCCGGTCGCATTAGCGAATCAGAACCCCTTACAACCAGCGAGACGGGAAGACTGCGCCTTATTCTCGCGCTGACACATCTTGAATCTGTCATCGATGAAAGCTGATGCCTCCCTGCCAGGCCGGGCCTTCCATCCGCATCATGGGTTGCCCTTCCGGAACCATTTGACAGGTAATACCACAATTGACGCCACCTCCCCTTCCCATAACACTAACGGCATGCGCCCAGCCATTGCATCCATCAATATTGCGAACCTGAAACACAATTTCCATCTTCTGGAAAAGCGTGCGCGCGGAGCTGCAATTATGGCTGTTGTCAAAGCCAACGCATATGGCCATGGCCTCGAGCTGATCGCACCGGCACTGTTTGATGCCGGCTGCCGACACTTTGCCGTCACCGATGCTACAGAAGGGGCAAGGCTTCGGGGGATTCTTCCGGATGCAACAGCCATTGTTCTGCTTTCAGGCATCTTCGATGCGGCCGATGCCGCCGGTGCCGCCGCAGAAAACCTGACGCCCGTTCTCACCGAGAGTGATCAAGCCGAGCTTCTCCACAGTGCCGGATTCACTGGGTCCGTCTGGATTAAAATCAATACCGGCATGCAACGTCTCGGCGCGGACGATCCTTCGGCACTGATGGCACAGTGCAGCCACCATGACATGAACATCGCCGGCATCATGTCTCATCTTGCCTGTGCTGATACACCCGACCACCCGTTAAACAGGGCACAGGCCGAAGAGTTTTCAAAAGTACAGGATGAGCTGGCACCGCACTGTGCTGCCTCTCTGCTCAACAGTGCCGGAATCATTTCACTGCCGCACTGCACATTCGATTTTATTCGCCCCGGCATCGCACTCTATGGTATCGAACCGGTCAGCAACGAGCCTCTTGGGGTGAAACCGGTGATGCAGCTGACCGGCAGGATCATGCAGGCACGTCAGGTCTGCAAAGGGGTGACTCTCTCTTACGGAGCCAGCTTCACTGCACCCAGGGATATGCAGATCGCCGTGGTCAGCCTCGGCTATGGCGATGGCCTTCCAAGGCGGCTCTCCAACAGGGGAACGGCCGTTTACAACGGTATCAAACTTCCCATTGTCGGACGGGTCTGCATGGACTTCACGCTCGTCGATGTCAGTGACATTGATATCCGCCCAGGTGATGTGCTGGAGTTCTGGGGCGAACAGCATTCAGCCAGCGATGTGGCAGACTCCATTGACACCATCGCCTATGAACTCTTTACCGGTATTGACGAACGCGTCTGCCGCAGGAAAACGTAGCGTGAAACTGCTGCAACGTGTCGGCTCCGTTACTGAATTATTCCTGATTCAGCTCGGTCTTTATGCTACGACACTGGGGCAGTTATCAAAACGCATCCTCTCATCTCCGCGCTACCCCCGCCTCATTCTGGCGCAGGCCGAGGAGGTCGGTGTCCAGTCGTTGCCGGTTGTACTGCTTACCGCTCTTTTCACCGGCATGGTACTGGCCCTTCAGGGCTACATCGTTTTCCACAGGTTTGCCGCCGAAAGCATGATCGGGGTCGTTGTATCGCTATCGATGGTGAGAGAACTGGGGCCTGTACTTGTCGGTCTGATGGTGGCCGGTCGAGTAGGCGCATCCTTTGCTGCCGAACTCGGCACCATGCGGGTATCGGAGCAGATCGATGCGCTATGGACGCTCTCCACCGACCCGATGCGTTACCTGATCATGCCGCGTGTGATTGCAGCCATTGCCATGATGCCGCTTCTGGTGGTGATCTCCGACTTTATCGGCATCTATGGTGGCTATGCCATCAGTGTCTTCATGCTGGATCAGAACCCGTCCGTCTATATTGAAAAGACGACACAGTTCATGGAGCTGAAAGATTTTTACTCCGGTCTGGTGAAGGCCGGGTTCTTCGGCCTTCTCATCGGCATCATCGGCTGCGCGGAAGGTTTCAACTGTCAGGGTGGAGCCGAAGGTGTCGGTCGTGCCACCACCCGCGCCGTGGTCATCTCATGCATGAGCATTCTGATCTCCGACTATTTCCTGACCGCATGGATGTTCGGACGAGCAACGGTGGAATGAGCGAGCAGTTGCCCCGCATCAGCATCCGGAATGTCAGCAAACGTTTCGGAGAAAAGGTGATTCTCGAGGATGTAAGCCTTGATATTATGCCTGGCACATCAACCACGGTGATCGGCATGTCCGGCACCGGCAAGAGCGTATTGATCAAGTGTGTTCTCGGCCTGCTCAAGCCCGACTCTGGCGCCATCTACGTCGATGGCGAAAACTGGCTTGAGCTCTCCGAAGATGAACACCTCGAACGGATGAAGCGGGTCGGCATGCTGTTTCAGGGTGCCGCCCTCTTTGACTCCCTGTCGGTATGGGAGAATGTCGCCTTTGCCCTGCTGGAACGCGGCATGAACAAGGCGGAGGCACGCACACATGCCAGTGAAGTGCTTGAGTGGGTGGGCCTGCCCAATATCGAAGATAAAATGCCGGCCGAACTCTCCGGCGGCATGGCCAAACGTGTCGGACTTGCCCGAACCATCTGCCATAAACCCGACATCGTATTTCTTGACGAGCCGACGACCGGACTTGATCCGATCATGTCGGATGTCATCAATCGACTGATTGTTCGCCTGCACAAAGGATCGGGCACGACCATCATGGCCATCACCCACGACATGAAGAGCGCCGCCATGATCAGCGATAATATTGCCATGCTTTGTCATGGCCGTATGCATCGTCAAGTCACCGCGGATCAGCTAGACTCAGATCAGGATCCCGTTTTACGGCAATTCATGGAGGGTCGGGCTGAAGGTCCGATCAACTGCAGTCAGTGGGGCAAACAGATAGAGGAGGCAGTGAATCGATGAATCCGCAAGCAAGGCTTGGAGCCTTTGTTCTTATTGCTTTAATACTTTTCGGCTTCGCCACCGGCAGAGTGGGCGACATCATCTGGGTCAAACAGGACACCAACGTTGTCGAGACCGAGTTTGACGACCTGATGGGGCTCGATGTTCAGTCTCCAGTCCTCATGGCCGGCGTAAAAATCGGTATCGTTCAGGAGATCCTGCTGCGCGACAGCAAGGCTGTTGTGCGCATCGCGCTCAATCCGAATGTGCGTCTGCCGGCCTCAACCCGGGCTGCCATTATCGGACGTGGTCTGGTAGGCGAAAAGAACCTGTCGCTCAGTGCTAATCCGGGCGATACGGACTGGCTTCCTGACGGAGCCCTGATACCCTCGGATCCGACCGGAGACATTAGCTCATTCATTTCCAAATCTTCTCTTATTACTGATGACCTGAAGAAACTGAGCAATGCGCTGACAAAAATATTCAGTGATGATGACAGCTCGGTCTCTCTTAAAAGCCTGCTGGAAAAAACCAATCATAGCGTGGAAGAGCTCGCTTCCATCATTCATGAAAACCGTTCCGACCTGCGCTTAACCCTGAAAAACCTGAACAGGACCAGTGAAGCTCTAAATCGAGAATTGCCGGCAATTTTAAAGGATCTCTCCAAGGTAAGTAAGCAGCTCCCCTCCACCGTATCAGCGGGCAAGGATTTCTTCGAAAACAGCAACGCCACCATCGTGGACAATCGTGAAAACATCTATCGCATGCTGTTTGAATTACGTAAAGCAGCTGAAAACCTCGAACTTCTTTCCGACGATCTAAAGCGAAACCCTTGGAAGCTGATGAACGAGAAGCCAGAAATCCCTCCATCCAAACGTGACAGAGAAGCCAAGATGGAAGAGCTGCTGCTGACAACCGGAAAGATGGGAGCAACCACTGCATCGCATTAGTCTCTTTCTCCTTCTTCTCTTCACTCCCACCCTCGCGGTTGCCTCTATGGAAGAGCAGGCATACGAGCACCTTAAAAAGGAGGAGTGGACTGAGGCCAGACGAGCTTTTGAGAGTGAGCTGTCCACCCATCCAAAAAACCTGCAGGCCAGATACAACCTGGCCCTCTTGCTTCAGCAGGCGGGTCACCCGGACCAAGAACTACAACTTTATCAAAAGAACATGGAGCTCGGCTGGCACCTTCCAACCGTCACGAATCTATCCGCTGTTTATGTGGCCAGGGGCGACCTACCACGTGCAAAAGCACTACTTGAGAAGGCCACCAAACGATATCGCCACGAAGCGACACCTTTATACCTTCTGGCTGAACTGGACGAAAAAGCCGGTAATATGGCTCAGGCGAAAAAATGGTACGAAAAGTCGCTGAAGGCTGATCCGCTCAATGGCTTTGCCCATATCCGATATGCTCGTTTCATGAAACAGCAGAAGCAGTTTGATGTTGCCTTAAAACACGCACTTAAAGCCACCCGGCTGCAACCGTCCAGTGCCTCCTGCCTTACCATCACAGGTGATATTCAGGTGAGCAGAAAAGAGTATGGCGATGCGCTGGATAGCTATCAAAAGAGTCTGGCCATTCAACCGGATGCAGAAACGCGTCAAAAGCTCATTGATGTACTGCATCTTCTGGGTGATCACAACCGGGCCGACCGCATGCAGAAAGCTCTGGATGCATGGCTAAAGCATCAATCCTCGTAAAAATGAGGCTGCCTTTGCTACAAGGCATACAGCACATCAGCTATAATGACCTGTGATGGCAAACAAAGCGGTTAAGACGATTCCATTTAAAGCATCCGCACCTGGCTCAACCGGCGTGGAGATGGAGTGGATGACCGTCGACACCATTCAGGGTCGGCAAATCCCGATAGCCCCTCAACTCCTAGCAAAGATTGGTGAAACACCGCGCATCAAACAGGAGCTGTTCACATCCACCATCGAGGTCAATACCGGCATCCACTCCGACACGTTAAGTTGTGTGAACGAGCTGGATGAACTCAGGCAAACGGTATTGCGTCATTTAACTCCGATGGATGGTGCACTGCTCAGCTCCGGCACCCACCCCTTTTCCCGCTGGAGAGATCAACTTGTCTCCGATGACCCCAGATATTACAACCTCGTCGAGCGTCTTCAGTGGATGGCATACCGATTCAATATTTTCGGCATTCACGTTCATGTCGGCATGCCGAATGGAGACAGCTGCATCCATGTGATGAATCAACTTCTACCCATATCGCCGGTTTTTCTTGCCATTTCAGCTAACTCTCCCTTCTGGCAAGGCGATGACACGGGACTCTCTTCAAGCAGAGTCAAAATTTTCGAAGGCTTGAGCCAGGGAGGCATGCCCTTCTACTTCCAGAATTGGCAGGACTTTGAGCATTGTGCCGAACGTCTGTTAGCAACCGGAAGCATTGATTCGGTGCGCGATATCTGGTGGGAGATGCGCCCGCATCCCGATTTCGGCACGCTTGAGATACGCATTGGCGACATGCCTGCAACCAAAGATGATACAACCGGATATATCGCTTACGTTCGATCAGAAGCGATCGCAGCCATTAATGAAGAGCCAGCCAAGAAGGTTCATCCGTCACTGATCAGAGAAAATCGTTGGCGTGCCTGCAGATACGGTATGGCGGCTGCACTGATTGATCCTGTCAGCGAAGAACTTGTCCCACTGCTTGACTGGCTGGAAAAAAGGAGGGAGTGGCTTGCTGACCGTGGCGCCGACCAGCAAGACCTGTCGATTCTTCATCAGCAGATTCAACGGTGGCGCAGAGAGGGAGACGGCTCTGTTCGCCAGCGGAAAATGTATGAACAGAGCGGCAGTCTGGAAGAGGTGGTTAAACAGATGCGGCAACAGGACGGCTGGAGTTAATCAATGAAAATATCACCTGAAATATTGGGACGCGCTACAGATGAAATCATGAATGAAGTCATCGCCATTCGCAGACATCTTCATCAACATCCTGAACTCTCCGGCGAAGAGAGACACACCGCCACCTACATAGCTGGGAAGTGCCAACAGCTGGGTTGCGAGATGCGAACCGGCATTGGCGGCCACGGCATTCTAGCCGGGCTTCCGAATCTGGCCCAGCCGGCTGCCAGTAGAACCATTATCCTCCGCGCAGATATGGATGCCCTGCCGATTCAGGATGGAAAGGAGTGCACCTATCGCTCCTCTGTCGATGGTGTTTCGCACGCCTGTGGCCACGATGTCCATAGTTCAATACTGCTTGGCACATTGATGCTGTTGAAAAGATTGGACATAGCTCTTCCCTACCGGATTGCGGCCGTTTTCCAGCCTGCAGAGGAGATCACGGAAGGTGCTTCGGCCATGATCAAGGATGGTGTACTGGATCATATGGATCTTTATCGGGCTTATGCTTTACATGTCTATCCCTACCTACCCTCTGGAACCATCGGACTTAAACAGGGGCCAATGTGTGCAGCAGCGGATATGTTTGAAGTTGAGATCACAGGCCGAGGCGGGCACGCAGCGCGCCCCCACGAGTGCATTGATGTGATTCTTATTGCCAGCCAGATTATTCAGGCACTTCACCATATCATCAGCCGGAGAGTCGATCCGATGCACCCGGCCGTACTGACCATCGGACAGATTGAAGCAGGACATGCTGCCAATGTCATTCCGGACAGGGTTCGCTTCTCTGGTACGGTACGCAGCCTGGATACCGCCTCGCATGAAGAGATCAGGACCCGGATGGATCATATTATTCGCCAGACTGCGGAGACGTGGGGTGCAACTGCCAGCTTCCGGATGCGTCACGCCACGCCCGTTCTGGAGAACGACAAAAACGCTGCGGAAGATATTCGCCGTATCCTGAAACATCTCTCCGCCGATGTTTCAATCGTTGATATTACTGAACCATCCATGGGTGGAGAGGACTTCGCCGAATTTCTTCAGCATGTTCCGGGCTGTCTGATGCGCCTGGGAACAGGCAATGCTCCTGACACACGCTACCCCCTGCATCATGCCTGTTTCGATATTGATGAACCGGCCATGCGCGCAGGCATCATGACGCTGGCAAGTCTCTGCCTGGCATGGGAATAATTTAGACCTTGTAATTGTCAGCTACAGACCCCATATATTCGTTATGTTTAAATATTTCTTTGCCCTCTTCATTCTCCTGCCACTGGCAGAGCTCTATCTGCTCATTGAAGTGGGCTCAGGCATTGGTGGCTTCTCTACCATTGCTCTCTGTCTTCTTACGGCAGCCATTGGTGGCATACTGGTTCGCCAGCAGGGTATGCAGACACTGCTGCAGGCCAAACAGATGATGGATGCAGGGCAACCGCCGGCTGAACAGATGATTCACGGGATGATGATTGCCGCTTCGGGCATCATGCTGTTCCTCCCCGGATTTATTACAGACGTGGTCGGTTTTTTCCTTCTCATGCCTTTTGCTCGCAACCTGATCGGCCACTGGTTTATCGGGAATCTGCTTATCAAGCAGACATCCAGGAAGGATGTGGTGATTGAAGCGGAAGTGATTCATCCGGATAAACATCGCCTGCCTTGACGCATCTTCTCCATCCATGCAACGTTCATTTCATATTTATATAACGAGGTTCATATGCAATCACAACTGACCGCTTCCGTTTCACAAACCGATGCACGCATCTCATTTCTGGGAAAAACCTACGGCATGCTGGCTTTATGTATCGCATCCGGAAGTATCGGTGGCTATCTCTCCATGGGTCTTGCATTCCCACATGAGCACCCGTGGATCATGCTTTTTGCCATGATCGGCGGCATCTTTGCTGTTCAGGCTGTACGTCACACTCCCATCGTTAATCTGGTCGCCCTGCTCGCCTTTGGAGCACTCACAGGTGCTGCCATCTCACCACTGGTCGGCTTTGTGGCTGCCAAGTCCGGCATGCTTGTGACACAGGCATACATGACAACTGCCATTGCTTTTGCTGGGTTAACTGCCTACACATTCATTTCACGTAAGGACTTCTCATTCCTGAAGGGATTTGTCTGGACAGGCATTATTGCCATGATCGTACTTGGCCTGTCTAACTACTTCTTTTTTCAATCAGGCACCATGGCGTTGGCACTTTCCGGCATGGGAGTACTTCTCTTCTCCGCATTTATCCTCTATGACACCTCGGCGATATTGCGGGACTATCCCGACAATGAGTTTGTTGCCGCGGCATTAACACTCTATCTGGATGTATTCCTTCTGTTCGAACACATTTTGCACCTGTTTGGAGTACTCGGAGACGAGTAGGCAAAACCGGTTGGCGCCAGTTATTAAAAGGGCCTCTCAATGAGAGGCCCTTTATTTTTTACCCGGTAGCTACTTATTGTAAGAGGAGATCAACTCCCTTATCTCCTGATCAGAGACATCTTCAGCGATAAATGCTCGGCCGATTTGATTCAGTAGAATATAACGAATCCTGCTGCCGACATTCTTCTTATCGTGTCCCATGGCATCCAGCCATGCATCGGCCGCAAACATTGGAATGGCTGTCGGCAATCCAATCATCTCATAGAGCTGCTGAATACGAGGCTCAAGGTTCTCCGGAGTGTCACCTCGTGAGTAAGATAGACGGGCAGCCATCAGCGTCCCCAAAGCAACCGCCTCACCATGAAGATATGTGGTGTAGTGGGTCATCGACTCGATGGCATGGCCGAATGTGTGCCCGAGATTTAACAGGGCGCGCATGCCCTGTTCGGTTTCATCCGCCATCACCACCTCTGCCTTATGCCGGCAGGAGGTCATAATCACCTCCGACACGACTTCAGCCTCAAGCTTTAACAAGGATGAAACGTGGTTCTCAAGATATTCAAAGAATCCGGCATCTCGTATCAAGCCATACTTAATCAACTCGGCAATACCAGCCCGAAGCTCACGCACTTCAAGCGTTTTCAGCACATTCGGATCAATCCACACCAGACGAGGTTGATAGAACGCTCCAATCATATTTTTACCATGCGGATGATTAATGGCTGTCTTGCCGCCCACACTCGAATCAACCTGAGCCAACAGGGTAGTTGGCACTTGAACAAAGGGGATTCCCCTGCGGTAACAGGATGCCGTAAAGCCGGTCATATCACCTATAACGCCTCCACCCAAGGCAATAAGCGGCTCGTTGCGTGAAAGCTTTGCAGCCATTAGTGCGTCCATGACCTTCATCCATGATTCACAATTCTTATACTGTTCACCATCAGGCAGGATACATGTATCAACATGCCAGCCTGCTGCCTCCATGCTCGTTCGAACAATAGTAAGATAGAGAGGGGCTACCACCACATTTGAAACGATAAGACAGCGTGTCGGCGCGCCAAACAATTTAGATACAGATGCCCCTATTGAGGCAAGGCATCCAGGTTCGATATGAATTTCATAAGATCGATCACCCAACTCAACACAATAACTATTTTCACTCTTCATTGGCACACTCTGTCAGAAATCATTAATTAGTTTCCACTGGTTCTTATCCTCAAATGAATCGGGCGACCTATGGCCGCCCGATTCATACTCAGCATTTTACCAGATCAAATTTTTCCACTCGTCTTGGCATCGCCTTTAACAATCGATGGAGTCAGGAAAATAAGCAGCTCGGTCTTATCATCTGTATTCTTTTTGGTTTTGAACAACCAGCCAAGAACCGGAACCTCTTTAAGACCAGGAATGCCGCTTTCGTTGTTCGAATTATCGCGTGTAAAAATACCCCCGATCACAATGGTCTCACCATCCTGCACCTGAAGGTTCGTGCTAACCTTCTTTGTAGAGAGAATAGGATTACCCTGTACGGTTGCACCCGTAGGCGCATCTTTGGATATGTCGACTTCCATGATCACTGTTTTGTTAGCAGTGATTTGCGGTGTTACCTCAAGCTTCAGCTCTGCCTTTTTAAATTCTACCGTAGCAGGCCCGGAACTTGTTGCCGGAGTCACAAAGGGTACATCTTGACCCTGCGAAATGACCGCTGTAGCCCCATTTGCGGTCATTATTCTCGGACTTGATATCAATTTTGATTTACCATCAATTTCGGCGGCTGAAAGTTCCAGGTCCAAGTTTAACAACTTGCCAATCGCACCGAAACTGACACCGACCGCTCCACCGGAGCTGGCTGCTGCTGCAGGAAGGTCAACAAGGAAGCCATTTCCGGCAGTAGGGTTAGTAGCTCCAATCTGTAGGTTTCTAGTACCGTCAGCGGCAAGTTTATTACTCGAGAATTGGCCTCCCCAGCGAATACCGAACTCTTCGGTAAAACTGTCAGTCGCTTCGACAATCCGTGCTTCAATAAGAACCTGCTCTACCGGCTTATCAATTATTGATAAAGCGCTTAACACTATTAATGGCGGCAGCCGTATCAGTCACAATCAAAGTGTTGGTTCTCTGGTCAACCAGATATGACCCTCTGGGTGAAAAGATAGTTGCCCCATCGTCCGCCCCTTCATTTTCAGTGCCTGTCTGACTCTGGCCTTTAGAAGCCTTAAGCATCGAATCAATTTCATTTACGCGAGCAAAGCTCAGGGTAATTGCTTCGGTAATGAGAGGTTCGAGCATCTCAACATCTTTAATGCCTTCCAGCTCATCTTTGTTCTCCTGACGCAGGATCGAAACAGGGGCGATTCGCATCACATTCCCTTCCACCTGCTTACCCAGCCCCTGTGAAGCCAATATAATATCGAGAGCCTGATCCCAGGGCACATCGACCAAACGCATTGTCAGGCTTCCTTTTACGTTGTCTGACATAATGATATTCAGGTTGCTCATCTCAGATATAAGCTTCAGAGCATTGGTAATATCCATATCCTTAAAATCAAATGTTACTTTCTTCCCTGAATAGATGAATTTATCACCTGTCTCTCCTGAAGATTTGCTCATACGCAAATCCTGAGGTTCCAGATTGATCGTAAAGATATTGCCCTGCTGGAATGAGGTCACATCAACCTTATCCCTGAGGCGGGCAACAATTCTCACATTCTCACCCAATGCATAACTGTCAATCTGACGGATAGGACCAGGAAATGCGCTGACATCCTGAGATCGTTCTTGACCCTGGGCTAAATTTGATTTTTTCAGGTCAATAATAACACTGTTATCTTTCTCAGTAATATTAACAATCGGGCTGACTGAGTCCGTGCGGATTAGAAGATGTGCAATCCTGTCGTCTGGCTGGAACGTAACATCCTCCACAACCAGTGATGATGCATTTCTCTTGGTAGCGATATCGCCCACACGAACAATAAGCTCACCCTTACTGACATCAATCTGTTGCTTCACCTTATCTGTTGCCAACAAACCAATAACAAGACGAACCCTTCCGTCAGCATCTCCCACAGTCACATCTTGAATACGCTGCGATGCATATTTGTAGTTTTCTTTCGCCAAAGATGAGGAGCCACCCCAGAAATCGAGGATCATTGTCTGATTGTTGTTTGTTAAGAAGGCATTGTGACTTGCATCCATATTGTCGCCACGAAGGATCAACTCTGTCATGGAACCCCTGTCACGCACTTCAATGTCTTTAATTACGGCTGAAGAGACAGCCTCTTCAGAGCCGTTGTCAGCTGCAGAAAACTTCACAACAATCGTGTTTTCCGACTCCTCAATCTTATAACCAATAAGTTCGCTCAGTCCGATTTCCAGGCGCGCACCATTCCCATCTGTGGATGGGAATACACTGGTAACGCCATGGGTGTCGGATTTAAGTGGTGCCAAACCATCCGTTAGCGATGCCCCAGGGAAACTTATCACCATTCTCGGAGGCCCATCCAGGTCAAAAACCTGATACTGCAGCGGAGCATCGGTTTCAATGCGCAACACATCTCCCCCATCAGAGTCCATCAATGAAACGGCATTAATCTGGGAAGCGGTTGCGGAAACAGCAAACAACATAATTGAAGCAAACAGAATGCAAACTTTATATCTATTCAAGCCAATTCCTTTATTGAATTTAACCATCACTTTTGCCTCCTGGAGACCGAACATATCTTTCGCATTTTCACTTTCTCGCCCTATTTGCTGCTTTTTCACTTTGATCTACAAACCGGTATGTCATGACACTTCCTTGAATGTTTAGATCTCCACCCGGATCTTTTGATGTCATCACAAGGTCTCGAACCGAAACGATTCTGGGCATCTCTCCAACCCGCTTTAGAAAGGTCAGCACCTGCCTGAAACTGCCAGTCATATTAACGGCAACTGGAACTTCGGCATATATCTGTTTTACCCGCTCGGCCTGTGGTGTAAACACAGCGAATTCGAGACCGGAATCTGTACCTGCCCAAGAGACATTTTCCAATAAATCGGGTATTTGTGATTTTTTCGGAAGCATGTTCAACGCCACTTTCAATTGTGACTCCAGCTTTGCAAACTCTTCCCGCTTCTTCGGCAGGTTTCTTGCCAGCATCTGATTTCGTTTAAGCACTATTCTTTGTGTTTCAACCTGTTGGCGCTGAGACTCGATACTATCTTGCAATGGCAACCAGCCAAAGTAGAGGTAAGACACGATAATCAAAACAAACACTCCAGCCAAAGCCACAAGCTTTTGCCACATAGGCACTGGAAGGATTGGGCGTAGCGCATCAAGATTCAGGTTATCAAGATTCATTTAGCCCCCCCTTTTTTGCCAACATCTTTTGCCTTAGGCTCAACAACTCGAGACAGTGTCAAACTGAAGCTTCGTACAGGTACATCCCCAGAGTTACTCCGAGTGATTGTCTGAAGTCTTACATTTGCAAATTTTTCAGATTCATCCAAAGCTCGCATGAAATTAGCGACCGCCTTATTGCTCTCTCCCATACCACTGATCGACAAACTTCCATTGGAATCCCTGATATTACTCAACCAGACATTTTCAGGAATCAAATCAGCCAGGCCGCTCAATGTCAGCAATGAATAAAAGCGGCCTTCCTGCAACTGATCGACTAAAGCCAGCTTTTTCTCCACATCAACGCGCAACTTGTCTAAGTCTTTAATTTTTCCGATTTTAATACGGAGTATATCGTTCTGGGATTTCAGCTCCGAGAACTCATCCTCTAAAGCTTCCAATTCTGTTGTTTTAAGAAAATCAGCGACAAATATTCCCAGACCGGCAATCGACACCACAACGAGTAGCGCTGCGATATGCTGTAGGATCTGACTTTGCCGTCTCTCTGTTCTGTAGGGTAGGAGATTAATGCGAATCATACGTCAAAACTCCGCATGGCAAGGCCGACAGGTACAACCATAGAAGGACCAATTTTATTCAGGTAGTCCGGATCAAATTTTCTGGTTGAAGCCTTAATGTTCGTAAACGGGTTAAGAACTTCTGCTTCAATACCCAGCCGCTGTTCCAACTCAGTGGCTACATCTGGAATTAAAGCGCTTCCCCCACTTAACAAGAGCTTTTGCACAGGGTTTTCAGCATGGTTTGCAGCATAAAAGTCCAAGGAACGAACAAGCTCTGAGGTCAGACCGACATAAAAATTTTCGATGGCCTCAGGCGATATTTCAGTAAAGCGCTCAAGTTTCATCTCTTCAGCTGCCTGATAACTAAGGTTGTGCTCTTTTTGGATTTCCTCGGTCAGATTCTGGCCACCATAAAACTGATCTCGCACAAAAGCCATCTGACCCTTAATGAGAATGTTCACATTAACCAGATTCGCTCCGATATTTACAAGCGCAACGGCTGGAGCGGCTTCATCATCCAGCAGTTCATCACTGCTATCATCACTGCTTTGAGCACATATCTCGTATGCATTCTCAAGAGAGAAAACAGCGCAATCGACACATTTGGCTTCAATGCCTGCCTCACTCAATACGAGTTGATAATCATCAATGACCTCTCGCTTACATGCAGCCAGAACCACTTCCATCTCGTTATGATTATCCGCCACTTCACCCAATATCTGAAAATCAAGATAGACGTCGTCAATGTCGTATGGAACGTGCTGGTCAGCCTCAAACTCGATCTGGGTTTCCAACTCAAATTCAGTTGTTGTCGGCATTGTAACTGTCTTGATGATCACAGCGTTGCCCGACACAGCAATTGCCGCCTTGCGCGTGGAAGGGTGAGCAATCTCGATGGCGTCAAGTAGCGCCTGAGATACTGCCATTGAATCAATAACAGTATTTTCAACAATCGCATCACGAGGAAGCGGAACCATTGCCATGGACTTTAACTCATAGCCTGCACGGCTATGTGCCAACTCAACAAGTTTAATACCCGTTGCACTGATATCGATGCCGATTAATCCTTCATTACTTCGAGAAAAAAGGCCCACTTACCCTCCTAAGCTGATGTTTTACTCACATCAACAATCGCAACTTAGCTTATCTAAAAGGATATTGTCAAGTCAATATAATAAATATCAAGCAATTTCACACAATGCAAGAACACAAGATAGCAGACAATCCAACCTTTGGTTTCATGCTATTCCGACACCAACAAGGGCCGGAGAATCGCGCTTAACGACTCTCTATCTCAATAATTGCCCTTCGATATTTTATATCATCATGATTGTAATCAGCTTTAAACCTTACCTGATCACCCTTGCGAATATGGCGCAACTCTCGCCTCGGACACTGGAATTTCCTGCCATCGATTTCAATCACGTTTTCGCCTCGATAGATAGCCGTCACTTTTCCATTTTCGATTTTTTCTGCCAACGCCGATCCGACCATCACAAACAACAGCATCGCCAGCAACAGCGCTTTTCTTAATATCATGACTCACCTCCAATATCTGCAATGAAATGTATCACTGCAACTGCTGCCATGAGCGCCTGCCCAATCCGGACTGATTCCTTGCTAATGGCAACACCACAATATTGCCGCTCGAGTCCGTAATATACACAACATCCCGATCCTGGGACTTATCCTTAGCCAGGGTGGGTGCCGACGGAATATTCTCAAAATAGTGTGCACTTGAATATACCGTATCCAAAACACCATCGCCATCGATGTCCACACTGGCCGTTTCGTTGAGCGCATCGAATGAGAGGCGTCCGCCGTGCTCAGGGCTCACAACCAGCGCCCAGCCGTCACCACCGAGATCGCAAGGATCGTCCGATGGAATCGCTGTGGTATATATCAACCTTCCCCCGGCCAGCAGCATATCGGTAATCTGCCTTTCGCCCCTGTTATCAGTATTTCCCCCCTGCGTATTGAGCAGGTCCATGCGCCACCCGAGATATTTTTGCACCGGGGAGATCGGCACACCGGCCGTATCATGCCAGGTAATAGGATTATCAGTGATGACACGATACCCGCCAAGCACTGCCGATTCGAAAGTGATCCGCTGCTCTAACAGATGACTGCGATTAAAGGCTGAAAAGCCTCCGGCAAGACCGTTCTTATCCCAGATACCATAGACCGTCTGGGTCTGCTGGCCCACTGTGAGATTGTCGCTTGGCTCAATCAACTTACCTGTACCGAAATAGACCATGAATCCATCACCTGAACTATGAGCGCCCACTTCAGGCGCTGTTGTAATCACCTGTGGCGTTCCGTCAGCGGCCGTGGCCGTAAACAGAGGCACCGGTGCTGCCACCGTGCCGAGTGCCACCTTCCAGTTCGCAGGATTAGAGTCGGTCAAATCGAATTTCCACATGTTTCCGCGAAGATCCCCTGCATAGGCATAATCGGCGATAAAGTCGGCATCCACTTCGGTCACAGTCGGCGATGCAAGACCATTGGGCGTCGCTGTCGATCCGACCCTCGTATCAATCTTGATGTAATCGGTTCCCAGATCCCAGCTGCCATCGGTCAAATCCGCATCAAAGAACAGGATGAACAAAACCGCATTTCCGCTCGTACTGGCAGTTCCGGACGCACTGCTGTTGTTATATCCGTTACCCACCACGACGGCCCATTTACCATTCTGCATACGGGCAATATATGGCGTGCCGAACGTCAAGCCGAGATCGGCATCATCGGCATCGGTAAACTCCCACAGCACCTTTGAGGCAACTGCAGCCTCATCCGCTGCAGTTGCTGACGTAACGTCCAAGGCATAGATCCCACGGCCACCACCTCGCAGACTGCCAACAATGACCGAGTGCCAGTCATTATTGTAGAAAACATCTTCATTACTGATCGGCCCATCCACAAAATAGAGGTGTGAACTGACATAAGTCGCCGAAGTCAGCTGGTTTATGCGCCCAAAGTCCTTATTGGGCACATTAACGGTTCCGTAAACTTCACCGGGAACATAAGCAAACACCTCTGCACCCGTTGTAGCATCAAACGCATGCATCATGCCATCATTGGCGCCCACGTAGACCATGCGCGACCGCGAGCTATGGGCACTCTTGAACGTTGAGTACGCCTTGCCGGCAGCATCCTCGGGCTCTACAACAGCACCGTTCCAGTCGTCCGGATAGCCTGCTTTCGGTGGCCCGATATGAGCCGGGGCAGAGTAGGTGATATCACCAAGGTAGTTACTCCGCAACCTGAAAACACCATCTGCCTTACCTCGCAGATAATCGAGGCGACGCATGCCTATGGCCGTGCTTTCCGTAGTACCATCATCAGGATTGGTTTTCATGACGGTCTGTTGAGCCGCATCCAGATTCGCCCAGCGGAAAGGGGCGGCTGCATGCGTCGATGGTTTATAAGTCGCAATCTTTCTTCCCGTATTGTAGTGGGCAGGGTCTGCAGCAATACTGTTGGTTAAAACCGTTGCCGCATTCCAGTTCGGCGTCGGACAGGGAATCCCGCGAGCCGTTCCGGGACAGACCGTGCCGCTGGCGCCATCTGAAATAGCTGTCGAGAAGAGGGAGCCACTCCAGTCACCGGTGTTCAGCCCCGCCTGATAGATATCGGTATCAATCTGCAGTTTGGTCGAACTCAGCCCCGCCTTGGCAGCCGTAGTCTGCCTGGCCTTGATCTCAACAAGGGAGTCGGCAAGTGCGGCCGCAAACTCATTCACATTCTTCGCACTAAAAAATCTGCCGTGGCCGTTCACCGCCGCATGCCACATATCATCGATCTGATTGCTGGAGGCGCTTGGCCATGAGGCACTTCCATCCGTCAAGTTAGGCAGGTCTGTAGCCGGGTCGAGCGTCCCGACCAGGCCCAGTCCGACGGTAAAAGTACTCATATGCTGCCAGAAGGCGTTGTCGGCAGTCGTTGTCGGAACCGCATTGACCAGATCGGTACGCAGATCGGTCAACCAGTATTTCATGGCCACGTCGGCCAACGTATCGGAATAGCCGTCTCTATAGGGCCTTGCAGGTGTATATCGATACGTCGTGCCATCAGGAGCGGTAATGGTAGGACCATTGGAGTTGTCGACATTACCTACGCTCGGACTACTGCCGTTCCAGTAACCGTCCGACATCAGGATGTGGTAATTCTGCCGGCACACACTGTGCCCTGTCGTATCATTCACACCCGGATCGTTGCCCCAGGGCCCCTTATTATCACTTCGCCCGTAATACTGACCCACATAATTGGAAGCGCGCCTTAAAGGGGTGCTGCCGCTAGTGTTGGCATTATAGAGAAGATTGAACCAGTCGGTACGATCAGTGCCAGCGAACGCTCGCACCCCCCTTAACATGGCACCGTTGCTGGTAACGCCGTCAAGGGTTCGGGAGCCCGTATTGATCGTGGCAAAACCGACCCTCAGATCAGCGCCCTGGATGGAGAAAGCACGGCTCACGCCGGCCTTGGCCAACATCATGCGCGTGCGATAATACTGAAACCAGTTGGCGAAGTTCTGCACCTCTTCGGCATAAGTACAGGTAGGTGCTGCTGCACAGTCACTCCGGTCCGCACCACCGGTATAGGTGGTCACTGCGGGCTTGATTTCGACATGCGTATAGTTGGCCGTATTGGTGGTCGAACCACCCTTATGCTGAAAATAGTTGGCAGGCCAGATATTGACACTGGTACAATCTCCACTACAAACAGAAGCTTGCACCTTGAAATCCACACAGGTGGTATTGTCCGGGCTCATAGGGTCATAGTGGGCACAGGTTGGATCGGCATTGGCCATGAAAGAGCCGTCAGAGTTGGCCCATGGCAGATATCGCACCGTGGGATCATAATACATTGTATTCACGTCGACCGAACGCATTTGATTCACATCAATATTGGTGGGATCAAAATAATCATCATAAACCTTTCTTCTGTTCCATCTGGTAGATGTAGGGAAAGAGGTTCGGCTAATGCTACTGCTCAGGGCATCCGGCATCAGTTCCCAGCCCATCGATCCCGAATCATCAAGGGTGAAGACAATGTTCGGATCTGCCATGCCGCCGAGGTAAACCGGCTGGTTGGAGATTGACAGGGGAGCAGAGACGGCTGGCGAAATGCCGAACATCACCAGCAGGATCAAGAACCAAAATCTGATATACCTTGTCAAAAACATATAAACCTCCTGCTCTGCAGCCAGTAGAAAACCATAGCTAGTTGAAACTAACGCCGTATATGGTCTGGATCACACTTTGTGAATCATCCGTTTCACCCGTACCACGAGCGGTCACTCTGAAAATATCAACACCCTGAGGATCGGAGGTCCACTTCAGACTCTCTCCGACCGTACTGACGCCGACAGCCTCAACAACCAACCGAGGAGGGGTCTTCGCCCCTGGAACGGCCGTTCCGATCCAGACATTCGCTCCACCCCAGAAGTCCGGATTGAGAAAATCACTCCCGTTATTCGCCCCGTTTCCAAGCACCCACACAATTTGCTGGCAGGGCGCTACGCAGTTTCCGATTTGAATGGAAGGCCTGCCAGCCAGCGTCTGCAGCCATGCTTCGGCCTCACGTACAGATGCTTCGCCGGTTTGAAAAGAGACGTTCTGATCGCGGACATTACTTGACATCCTTTCCTGCAAGCTGCTGGACTGCATAGCTGCAACGCCAATGATGGTCATGATAACAAGGAAGACGAGGACGGTGACCAGTGCAATACCCTCTTCATTTTGCCGCAAGTCAAAGGTTCGGGAAATCATCATAGACACCTCACAGAGTCCTGTTTCGCAGGTTGATCGTGGTCACAAACATCTGACGCCGAAGAGTATCGTTGAACACCTGCGGCGCATTATCGAGCAGCGTAAAGCTCCTGCTCGACGCTCCCATCCCCGGAGAGGGGTTCACCGATGTTAGAAGCATCGCGATCCGCACACTTACCACATTTCGCCACGCATTTCCGGCGATTCCGGCCGCATTCTGATAGACATCAGCTGCTTCATCACCATCCGTATCCAGACCATAAAGCACCTGCATATTCTCGACACCATCAGCCAGAGGAAAATCATTCGCGCCATTGTTACACTGCAGCTCATTGGCCGTATCGACATAGAAGGTATTTACCGCAACTGTACCGGCAGCCACGACAGCGCCGAGGCAATCCCTGGTAGTTCCATCAATATTACCCTGATAACGGATGCTCACACTATCGCTTCCATCGAGAATAGCGGTCACGGCCGCATCGTTGTTAGAGCCTGTAACAACCTGCCCCGAAGCGCCGAAGACGGCGAGCGAAGGCGCTGCTGCACCAGCGACAGGAAATGCTGCAATATCGGCGACTTCAGTATCTGTCCGGTATCCGGCAGTACGGATGTTTGCTCCAAGCATATACATGGAGAAACGCGCATTCTCCTGAAGCTGGGACAACCCATCCAGCAATCTGTAACTGCGTTGTGAAGCCAGATAATTCTCATATATCGCACCCAGAAGTACTGCTGATATCAACAACGTGACCATCAGCTCTATAAGGGTGAAGCCCTTCTCTCGGGGCAAACGCATCGGAGTACTCATGGCAACACATCCACCTGCAGTGATTGAGCACGGAATTTTCCGGTCCATGTCACTGTAATTCTATGAAGCGAACCATCCGTACACGGGTCACCATCAACAACACTATCCTGACAAACCACACTGCCTCCACCCCCCGGCAGCGTGGCAGCAATCGCCGTGAACCATTCGCTGGCGTCGGCAGCCGCCATGGCCGCATTACTGCATACGGGATTTGCGGCAACACAACTTGAGAGAGGAGTCGGGGCCGCGGTCAAGCTTGCATAGTTATTCGCATTCACCCCGGCAATATTGGCCCGCATTCTGTCAGACATGTCATACACAAAAAAAACCGCCTGGCTCCGCTCATACGCATCCGTATTGTATTGCAAACCGTGACCCTGCAAAGCAGCCAGTGAAAGCATACCCAAGGCAAAGAGGACCATTGCCACCAGCAGTTCTACAAGAGAAAATCCTTTGTCCATCATTACCACCAAACCAAGCTCGGATACCGGCCGCCAATCTCTCGCAGCACAACAGAGCCAACCTTTATCAACAACCCTATCATCGCCTTATCCGCCCGCTAGATGAGATAATGCGAGTCGAAGTTCGGCCCGATGAATCGGTCAATGTTAGAGTGCCGGCATGACCGAGCGCATGTCCCCGAGAGTTTATGGTTATATGATCAGCCACAAAAGTATTGCCCCTAAGCGTAAGTCCGTTAACAAGCGCAGGTCTCCTCTGAATGATCACATCACCAGCACCCACACTTCCACCGCCGTCCACATCCAAAAAAACAATCCAGCCATTTTCCCACTCGCCACCGCAAACAGCTCCGTTCGCGCTCCTGCAAATGGTTACATTGGCATTCCTTTTGATAGCTTCACTTTTCGCATGGTGATAGGAGGCGGTAAATTCGTTCATCGTTGTACTCCGCCTGCTGCTATTGATAAACTCCTGAAAAGCAGGCCATCCAATCGCCATAATGATCCCCATGATCGAAATCGTCATCGTCATCTCAATCAGGGTGAATCCCTTCTGTCCGGACAAAGCAATCCCGCCAGGGCGAGACCAGTCATGCGGATTTTTTTTAATAGACTTCATATCACTCCACACCATGCACCCGCATTAAAATTGAACATGTGACTCAAATCACAACTCTGTAAAATCAAATATAGGCCACATTATCACAAATGCAAAACAAACGGCCATTACAGATTATCAGCACTTGGACTCGCTCCCATCCAACACTAGAGTCTCGGCAATGCGTGCAATTTCTCTTATACTGAAAATCGGCTCTGCCCTGCTGCTTATCTCCGTACTTATAGCCACGGGCGGCTATTTCTACTTCTCCAGCAATCTGCCCGAACTGAACAAACTATCAGCCTACCAGCCGCCTCTGGTATCAAGAATCTACAACACGGATGGCGAATTGCTCGCAGAGTTTGCCGATGAGCATCGTATCCTCACCCCCTTCGAGGACATCCCCGAACAGCTGCGCAATGCGTTTCTTGCCGCTGAGGATCAACAGTTTTATGAGCACCCGGGCATCAATCCGGCCCGCATTCTTTCAGCGGCCATTGCCAACTTGCGGGCAGGCCATGCCGTTCAGGGCGGCAGCACCATCACCCAGCAGGTAGCAAAAAACTTCCTGCTAACCTCAGAGAAAAAACTTTCGAGGAAGATTCGCGAGGCCATTCTCTCATATCGTATCGAGCAATCCTTTACCAAGGATGAGATCCTTTATCTCTACCTGAATCACATCTATCTCGGCAGGGGATCCTACGGCATCGCATCAGCAGCCTGGCGCTACTTCGGCAAACGTCTGGATGAGCTGACACTGGGCGAATGCGCGGTATTAGCAGGCCTGCCAAAAGCGCCGGGCAAATACGCCCCCCATCTTAATGCCGAGCTGGCAAAAAAACGGCGCAACACCATCCTCTACCTGATGGACAGGAGCGGCTTTGCCAAAGCTGATGACGTCAAGCTTGCCCTCGAAGAGGAGCTGAACGTGGTTCCACTTCAGCAAAACAGCCTGACAGATGCCTACGGCAATGAAGTTCATAATCAGCTGGTGCAGAAGTTCGGCCTGAACACGCTTCGCAAGCAGGGCATGACCATTATTATCCCTTATCACGAAAAAACAGAGGCGCAGGCTGTTCATGCCGTACGTGAAGGCATCCTAGAGGTGGAGCAGC
Source organism: Mariprofundaceae bacterium (assembly GCA_050301755.1). Classification (GTDB taxonomy): domain Bacteria; phylum Pseudomonadota; class Zetaproteobacteria; order Mariprofundales; family Mariprofundaceae; genus WSZY01. The sequence continues at coordinate 21,205 of JBNKZS010000014.1, read as the reverse complement.
GCCAACTCTATCGCCTGCCTGTCCACCACCAACCTGAAACATGGGCCGAACTTCTCGCCACCTGGGCCAAAGAACGGCCTGAGCTGGAGAGTAAACCACTGCCTACAGATGAAACACTTCACGCCCTGATTGAAGAGGTTCTCCCTAATGGAGACTTGAAAGTTAATGATGGCAGAGAGCAGTGGCTGCTGAGCCACCCCAAGTGGGAGTGGGAGGCTCTTCCTGAAACATTACCGGAAAATTTCGAACAGCGACCCCTCACCTGGATTGCCGGTGATGAAGTCCTGCTGCAAGGCGATGGCAAGGGTGGCGTACGTCTGACACAACAACCCTCTATTGAGTCGGCCCTCTATAGTGTCGACCTTAATCGCGGCACCGTCCTGGCAAGGGTTGGTGGATTTGACTACAGATTCGGCGACTTCGACCGGGTTAGCCAGGCCGTAAGACAGCCGGGCTCATCATTCAAACCGCTTCTCTATGCCACGGCGCTCGAGCAGGGCTTCACGCCCGCCACCATTGTCATGGACACCCCCGTCGTATTTGATAGCGAGTCTTCTGACAACTTCTGGCGCCCGGAAAACTACAAAAACAAGTTCGCTGGCCCCGTGACACTGCGTGATGCACTTGAACATTCGCGCAACCTTGCCTCCATCAAGCTGCTGCAAAACATCGGTATTGACACCTTTACCAACAAGTTGCGTGATTTTCCGTTCAATCGCGACTTCCCGAGACAGCTTGCGCTCTCACTGGGAGCAACCGAAGCGCCATTGGAACAACTGACCGAGGCCTACATCCCTTTGGCCAGCGGTGGAAAAAAATGGAAACCCGTGAGCATCCAACAGGTACAGGACCGTACCGGCAAAAGCCTTCAACGTTCAGTGGCAGGCCATCGCTGTCAGACATGCCATGTCAACCCCGTGCTTTCGGTCGGGGAAGGCATGCGCCCTGCAGAGCCGATACTGGATTCGGGCAGCAGCTTCCTGATCACCCATATGATGAAAGGCGTGATCGAACGAGGAACAGGTCGCCGGGCCAGAGCCCTGGGACGCCCAGCTGCCGGCAAGACAGGCACAACCAACAATCAGGTGGATGCCTGGTTTATCGGCTATACACCTCAAATTCTGACCGGCGTCTGGACAGGGCGGGACTCCCCGACACCCATGGGGAGATCGGAAACCGGTTCTCGTGCGGCACTGCCAACCTGGCTAGCCTTTATGCAGGATGCACACTCTGGCAAGGAGATAGAATCCTTTGCGCCGCCGGAAGGGATCGAGTGGGCTTTGATTGACCGGAAAACCGGAAAATTGGCCAATGCAGAGACCGAACAGACGCTACTAGAGGCGTTTAAAGAGGGCTCCGCACCTACCGACGAGGCTCCGACTGATACAAAGGTCGATGTAAACCGTGATTTCTTTGACTCCGGCCTGTAAGGCAATCAAAGCCTTATCGAACCAGCGATACACCCTCTTTTACAAATAACCAACTCGCTTTTGCAAGCTGTTTCAGACGTTTCCGGATGAAGTTGCACTTTACGCAACCTGTTTCCACCATCTGGGCACGAACCTCATAACGAGGATAGATCGTCTCTCTCCAGAAGCGAATACGATGCGCGAAATCCGGCTGCATGCGTGCAAAAAGACGTTCGGCCAGAAATGGAATCACCTCATGATTCATAAAGCGCCTGTAAAGACTTCGCTCAACAAACCCCATAGGGGGCCTTGTTTTTGACAACAACTCATCAGGCACAGATGCCTGTAGATGCTCCTTCACATAAGAGAGCGCATAGAAGCAGGGCCGCTCAAGCCGGTACTCCCGAACGCCCTGCAACACCTCATCCCACCCCTCCTCTTCACTCACACGATTGGCCAGCAAGGCGATGTCCTTCAGCCAGACCAGTCGTTCAAATGAGTGTTTCAGAGCATGGAAGCAGAGATAGGGAAGATTGACGCTAGGCTGCAGAAGCAGGCCCCCCTCACCCGCAAGCACACCTTCATGGGCGTGCTTCATAAAATCGTCAATACGCAGAGGCGTCAGGTGCTTCCACATCAGAATCCGCTCGATTCCCAAGGGTTCGTAATGCAGATCAATGGAAATATCGCCTCGGAAGTAGATATTCCGGTACTTTGAGTCCGGCCTGAAGCCAATATCCCACAGCGCCTGCTTGGCAGCCAGCATCTGCCTCTCATCGAGAAGAAGATCCATATCACTAATCGGACGAAGCGCCGCCTGATCACCGTATAAAAGCTCGGCCACAGACACACCACGCATACAGATAACCGGAACCTTTGCCTGATTAAGCGTTGAAAGAACCCGACCACAGACATGTTGCATACGAAGGTACCTGAGTTGAAGCTCCCGTATTTGCTCACCCAGAGATTGGTTAAACTCATCTTCAATCAATCCATCCGACTGCAGGATTTTCTGCCAGAGAAATCCATTCACCCCCTCTTCAGCGGCAATGGTAAAAAGTTTGACATTAGAGATATCGGCCTTGGTTACAGCCTCATCACCAATCGCGACCTCGACCAATCTTTTTCGAGCTTCTGCCCGGTTCATCTTTGCGCTAGCCATGGTTAAGCACTTTAAGCTAAAGTGTTGACCTGTCCAGCCGAAATAAAAGAGTAGATTGGCGGATAGACAGTTGCCACTACAAGTGCAGGAACCAACATGGGAAAAGAGCATAAAACCGAGACATTCAACAACGATCAAATAGCTCGCCGCAAGCTTTTGCAAATTGCCGCCTATGTGCCGCCGGCCATTCTTGGCGTCATGATAACCGGCAACAACACAGTCGAAGCCGGCCCCCTCACTTTAGGCGGTACACAAAAATGCAAAACCGGGCAGATCACCGTATCAGCCGGTGGCAGTGCATGCTGTCCATGTGTGCCGGGCGATCCAAAGTACAACCCAGCCACCTGCAACCAGAAACGGTGCCAACTCGGCCACTGCCCATCCTGTGGTCAAATGGTCTTTCCAAGTCAGGGAAGCTGCAATGCTGCGGCAGCCAAATCCCCTTGTCCTTGCACCTGTGTGCCGTTAAATGCGCCCGGTGGCGGCCAAGTCCCAGGCGGTGCAGGTGCAGGCGGCGGTGGTTCATGGTGGGGAATGACCGGCTGCTAGAGCCAATTTTAAAGCCTTTGTTCTATTGAATAACCATCAACCAACCCCCCTCTATCTTCCCGGTGGCCAGATTCTTCTGGCTGAACGCATGAACGACACGGATTATCGTCTTCACGGTTATGAAAATGAGGTCTCTATCTCGGGTTCTTTTGCAGAGAGCCTTACTGCACTGATCAACAATCTCGCATCCGAAAACGACCGGAAACGACTCGCTCTTCTGGAAAAAAACGAATGGATTAAAGGCTTAAGCTGTGCATCAACAAGTCCGGTCTCTCCCCCTCAACAGACCCTGACCGGCACTCGGCTCGGCATGCTCTTCATCGAACTGACTGACAAGTGCAATGAGAAGTGCATACACTGCTATGCCGACTCTTCCCCCGAACAAAATGAGTTCTTGCCGCTTGAGCAGATTAAATCAGCCCTCGACCAGGCAATTGATTTCGGTCAACCATACCTCCAATTCACCGGAGGTGATCCACTCATTCACCCCCACCTGATTGAGGCAGTTGAGTATGCCTCTGCACTCCCTTTCAAAGGCATGGAGATCTACACTAACGGCCTGCTATTAAGCGACAGGATGCTAGAGAGCCTGATCCCGTTTCAACCAAGCTTCTCGTTCTCTATCTATGCCGACAATGCAGCAATCCATGATGAAATAACTCGTGTTCCCGGCAGCTGGAAGCGAACACTGGATGCCATGAAAAGGGCTCAAAGAGCAGGCTTCAGAATCAGAGCCGGCATCGCCCTGATGGAGCACAACATCACCCATGCCGACAACATGGCTCCCTTTCTCAACCAAGAGCTTGGCTTAACGGTTGATCAAATCCGCTTCGATGCGGTCAATCAGGTCGGGCGTGGAAAAAACCTTGAGATGCTGCAAGGCATCACCCCTTCTCACACCCCTTCATCTGGCCCTGAGCGGAAAGGCAAACTGTGTATTGCCGCAAATGGCGATGTTTTTCCATGTGTTTTCGCCCGCCGCTTCAAGCTGGGAAATATTATCAACCACTCCCTGAAGGAGATTTTTTCGACACTGGGCTACAATCAGGAGGCCGAACTTAACAGCAAACGCTGGAACTCCTGTCGCGAGCAACTAAGCTGTGGTGATTGCCGCATTATTGCGTACGTAACCAAGGGAATGAACTGTGAGTGAGCAACTGAACATATCCGTGCCGGAATACCCGATCAAACGCCCAACCCTGATTGGTGAAGAGCTTGAGGGGATGGACGAAATCGTCTATGTCGATACCGATAACGGCACCAACATTTCACTGAACGTCATCGGAGCGACCATACTTGAGCTTTGTGATGGCGAGCATTCAGCTGATCATATTACTGAAATTGTTCTCGAATCCCTCCCCGGTGATCGTCAACAGGTAAAAAAAGATATCGACCAGATCCTGATGGAGTATGCCGCCTACGGGCTATTCACGCAGGCCTAACCGCCTGCCATGTGGAAACACACCTTCGGCGTAGGCCATATCGCAGTCGCTCTTGAGTCCGAACACCCGCAATGCAGCAAAGACCTTAAAGCCATCACCTCGCTCTTTGCAGATTCGGAGCATCAACCCAGCCTCACATTTTCGATCCGGCATTCAGACTGTATTACCCTGTCTCTCAACGGCGAGGAGTTGTGGCGAGGCGGTGATCCGGGTGAAATCACAGCGGCATTCGAGGTTCACCTCTATGTCAGTATTGTTCACCAGCTGGTGCCCGAACTGGCCTCCATTCATGCTGCATGTGTTGGCATCCGTGATCAGGCATGCGTCTTTGCCGGAGTATCTGACGCAGGGAAAAGCAGCATTTGCACAAAATCACTGCTGGAAGGGTGGAACTACCTCTCTGACGAGTTCTCACTTCTTACCGAAGCCGGTGAGATCGAACCATTCCCAAGGCCTTTGCAGTGGGGTAAAGAGGAGCATCCGGCATTCACACATGAGATGATGAAGGCCGCAGGCATGAAACAGGCATCCTTCCGCTTTCCTGACCGAGATGGAAATATCGTAACAGCACTGCTCTGGCTGCCGAAGCGTGTACAGCACAGCCCCCTGCCCCTTCGGTGGGTGATCTTCCCAAAATATGACGCCTCGGTTGAAGCCCCCGAACTAACCACCATCCGGCGGGGTGAGGCACTGATGGAATTGCCCCAGCATCTGCACCAACAGCAACGGGCTGATGTTATGCTGCAGACACTAAATCAGAGAATTCCGAAGGAGGTCTCCTTCCACCGCATCCGCTTTAACGATGTACATGAAGCATGGAAGCTGCTTAGCCGCTCCCTTTTCGCATAAAATTCCTTTTCTGCCGGAATTTTTTTATTGTAGAGCGTAAAATGGCGAAACTGGCGGGTCGATCCAGCTCATCCCATGCCCCTAACAGCATATTCGGACGCCTCTTCCAATAGATTATGGCCGTACCAATCAACTGTCCAATTTGCTTCAATAGCCCCCCGTTCCCCTCTCGTTCAACAGCCCAGTCCGGATCATGATAGGAGGTCGCAACCATGCGGACATACTCTGCTTTTGAACGCTGCAGACACGCCTCTTCAAGCCTCACTCCATCTGTGCACATCCGGTAATAGGCTGAGATTAAGCCGGCGCCATCAGCCTCGGCCAGGGGTGTCCATCCGGACAGTCGGGGATTGATCTCCATCACATACCAACTGCCATCCTCACCCTGCTTGCACTCCACTTCAGCAAATCCCTTCCAACCCAGGGCAGTGAGAAGTTCGCGTGCGCCCTCATACAATTCAGGAATCCACTCCGCCCTCGCAGCAGTCGTTTCACCGTATGGGCCATGGACCGTCTCTGCCACCCTCAAACGGCGTCCGGTAAATCCACGTACCGGCCTTGATTCATCATCAAACAGCAAGATCGCCGATGCCATCCTCTCCACCTCCCCCTCGACAAACTGCTGCACACGATGATAGTGATTCAAGCCGAACGCCGCCCTCTCACGTTCGAGGAACTCACGCAACGACCGCACATCATGGAACTTTTCAAAATGATCCCTCACCGTCTTGAGAAGAATCGGGAAAACCTGCCTGTCAGCCATTTCATACAGCTCACTGGCAAGAACAACCTGCATTGGAGCTGTTTTCAGAATGGCTGTTTGAGGAAATGACTCGGTTGCAAAGGCTGAGGCGATCGTATTGACATCAGCGGTGATAAAACTGAGTCCAATACCACGAAGAAGCTCCTGATAGCGTGCCGTAAAATCGGCCATGTCATCAACGCAGGGAAGCCAGACGCCAGAAAATCCGGCCTTTTTCAGACCAAGCGCATAGGTTCCCTTGAGCTGTTCACCAAGACACGGCAACTCCACACCTTTTCGCACATAGCGACTTTCTAACCCCCACCTCTCCATAGGCCAGAAGGTTCCCTCAATCGGAATACCAGCACGACCTGCCGCCTGTGCAACGGCGAACATCTGCGAATCATGAAGATCATGAATAATCAATGGCATGGTCATGCTGCTTTCGGGAGCCTCCATGCCAGCAGCATTCCGATGATGGCGATCAGTGCACAGACATAGAATGCCGCAGAAAAACCGGACGCACTAACAATCACACCGCAACCCATGATCCCAACCGTGCTGCCCAAGCCGAATCCGCTGGCAGAGTACCACCCCTGCGCCGTGGCATGCCGATGGGCTGGAGCAAACCTCTTCACCCAGGCGATGGCAGACAGATGGAACGCGGCAAAGCTTGCCGCGTGTAATAGCTGCCAGAATATCAGTCCATACCAAACTTCCGTACTACCGATCCCCAACCATCGAACCGCAGCCAACAGAAGCGAGGTGGAAAGCACCCATGCCGGAGCGGCCTTCTGAAGAGGTTTTGACCACCCCCACATCAGAACAATCTCGGCCACTACGCCCAATACCCAGAAAGCACCGACCTGCCATCCCTGATAGCCGATATCGACCAGATAGAGACTGAAAAAACCGTAATAGGCTCCATGGGATACCTGCATCAGAAAACTAACGGTCAGTAGCAGGACAAAGTTCCTGCCAAAGCTCTCTTCCAGCTCTATACGCTCAGCAACCAGCATGCGATGGTCTGGAAAGCGGATAGCCGCGATAGCCAATAAAAGCATCAACATGAAGAGCCAGACCGGAAACTGTTCCATTCGACCATCTGCCAGCCATGCTCCGCCGGCCAGTGAAGCAGCAACAAAACCGATCGATCCCCACACCCGCAACCGTCCATAATCTGCCAGAGCGGCCTCGGAGATGGTCACGGACAATCCATCGGTCAGCGGCAGGATGGCCGACCACAAGATGCCGAAAGCCAAGACCACAAGCGCCAGGGCCCATATTTCATGCAGGCAGATCATCGATATGGAAAAGAGCGCCGCCCCAATCGCCGACAGCATAATGAATGGTCGCGAATGACCGGCGGACTTCCGGTCCGCCAGATAACCTATCCAGGGTGGCGCGACAACCTTGGCAACAGCCAGAAGACCGGTCATGAAACCAATCGTCACCACATCCAGTCCCTGCCCATCCAGATAGACAGGAAAGAAAGGGAGAATGAGCCCCATTGCCGCGAAATATGCGGCATAAAAGAGACGGATAGCGTGCAGTGATGCGGGTGAAACCATCAGCAGAGCATAGCGCCCTGCAGACCTGCTTGCAGCATCGGGCCGAATCGACAATCATCAACGCATGCAACGACTTCTCCTATTCACTGCCTTTCTGATGTTTGCCGCCTCCTGCACAGCTGACAGTGGCCTTGATCTCAAGCCTGAGTGGCAAGCCGAAGTCATCAGCAAATGGCAGGATGAGAAGCCCGACATGCTTGTACTCTCCAGCGATGGCAGAACACTTTTTGTCAGCTGTGAAATGAATGTCGACATGCTTGCACCGTCACTGGTACGTATTGACCTTGAAAACGGAAAACGTGAGACCCTTCTCTACGGACTGAACCGTGCCGACGGCCTGAAAATGGATCGCCATGGCGACCTCTGGCTTGGCGAAGAGATAGAGGATGGGCGCATCTATAAAATCAATTCGCCTGAGAGAATTCCCGCCGAGCAGCGGATTGACCGGGATCGACTGGCGAGCAGCACGCCCGACATAACACCGATCATCTCTGCCGGCCGCTTCTCCCACGAAGGATTAGCCTTCTCAAACGATGGCAAACATCTCTACCTGGCGGATGAGTGGAAAGAGGGGTGCCTCTACCGTTACACATTGGCCACCGGGCAGCTTGAAGTGTTCCATAAGAGTAAAGGGTGGTTAAAAATCAACACCCCGGATGACTCGCGCTTCAAGGCAGAGGTCCTGCATGGGAAATACTTTAATCGACTGGAGGACTTGGAGCTACTTCCAGACGGCAGAATCCTGCTGGCTGAAACAGGATCCAGTCATGACCATGGACGCATCTGGGTACTCGATGACCGTATCAGCCCACCAACTGTCGAGCACTATTTTGAGCACCCTGACCTGATTCACCCGGACAACCTTGAGTGGGATCATAAACGCCATCTTCTTTGGATCACTGCCGACAACTCGCCATCGGTTTTATGGCGCTGGGATGGCAAAACGCTGACACAAATTGCTTCGCACCGGCACGGCGAAATCACCGGCATTGAAAGCAGCAGCGATGGCTCTCTCTATTTCAACCTTCAGAACAACACGTTTGGTCCCGACCTTACCCTTAAAATCACGACTCAAGCGGAGAAATAGAAAGTGGAGGTCTGGCTGGAGAATGTTATCAGGCAATTCATTCTTTACAGCCTGCCTGTACTCATTTCACTGACCTTCGTATGCCTGTTTGAATCAAAACTGACCGGAAGGGAGGTTCCTCATCCCTTTTATGCAGTGGGCTGGACCGGCACATGGCTGCCATGGCTGACTTCTATCCTCTTTGGTCGCGCCATCATCATCGCTCTGCCACAACCGGCTAAAACCGGCATCAGGCCTGCCGCCATACGCTGCCTGACTCACCTGCTACTCTGTGGACTCGGCTTTCTGCTATACAGTATCAGCCTTGCACACCAGCCACCTGCCGGACTACCCCCGCTGCATCACTGGTGGACAAAAGTATTCATGTTTTTCAATCTCTGCATGGCAGCCATGCACCTGATTCCACTGCCGGGGCAGTGGACAGGGGAACTGCTTATTAATTCAAGGTGGGTATCCAGAGAACAGCACGACATCATCCATCAACACCCGACATTCACTCATGCCGTTCTGGCTGCGACGCCACTACTGGACTGGTCAGTGGGTGCCATCGTCATTTTCCCCGCCTACGAACAACTGGCAAATTTGGCCTGAACATTGCTATTCAACGCCTTATGAATCATCAGGTGATATCCCGGCAACACACCATGGAGCTCCTCGGCATAACTGAGGACTTGCCTACGCTTCCAGACCGCTTTCTGAAGATTCAGCATATCATTAATGACCCCAATTCAAGTTCCGGCGACATTGCAAAAATCATCCAGACGGATCAAGCCACCGCGGTCATGGTGATGAAGGTTGCCAACTCCCCCTCATACAACCCGATGAACAAACCCATCGGCACGTTATCTCAGGCCATTGCCCGTCTGGGAACCGGTGAAACCGCAGACATTGCCCTGTCGATGTCTCTTCTTTACGGTTTTGCCATTCCTGCCGGCATCGCAACAATCCGATCATTCTGGACTCACGCCTATGCCGTCGGCCTGCTGTGCAAGCACCTGAGCATGAAACTTCCCAAACATATGGACCTTCCCGATCCTGAGACTATGTTTTTAGCGGGTCTTTTTCACGATATCGGCAAGGCCATTCTCGGTATTCGCATTGATCTCTCATACTTCGAGAAAAAGGAGTTCAGGTCATTCGGAGAGAGCGTGGTAGATGCTGAACATGCCGCTTTTGGCATGGATCATGCCGAAGTCGGCCAGTTAATTCTTACCCGCTGGGAAATGCCTGCGCAGATCATCAAAATAGTAGCCGGTCACTATTCCGGAAATGATTGTATCGGAGCGAGAATATGCTCCATTGCCGATTCGTTTGCCAATGAAGTGCTAGCCGACTGCAAGAGCATAGAAGCTGCCCATATTGCTCTCTCAAACGGGTTGTTTGAGAAAGCGGAAGAGAAGCTGATTGAGGCGGGGCTTCTTCCTCCTCCTGAGGCCGATGAAGATGTTGAATAAGCCTCGCTGGTCAATCCACACTCATCTGATGGAAGACTAAATCTTCGACCACACGACCAGATTTCAGATGCTCTTCGATAATCCGATCGACATTTTCCTGATTCAAATTGCAGTACCAGATGCCTCCCGGATAGACCACCATGATCGGCCCCTGCACACAGACACCCAGACACCCGGCCCGATTTACCCGAATATCGCTCATGCCCTGATCAAGCAGGCGTGATTTCATATAGTTGACCAGTTCGCGACTGCCATCCGGTTCACACTTCGTGCCGCAACAGAGTACGGCATGGTAGCGATAGGCTTCGATTTCAGGCTTTTCCATAATTGTTCCTCCACTCGACACGCTCCGATACAATCTCACCGACAATTACAATCGAAGGCGACTTGGCATGCACCTCTCCTCTGGCGGCCTCCGCCAGTGTCCCTTCACAGTACGCCTCATCTTCGAGCGTTGCGGAGTTCACGGCACCTACAGGTGTCTCGGGAGAAAGCCCGGCATCCATCAGTTTCCCGGCAATCTGCGGCAGATTCCTGGCCCCCATATAGAAAACCAGTACTGGGAAAGCCTCAACCAGCGCCTTCCAGTCCATGCGACTGTGATCAAGAGCTTCATGCCCTGTAAGGAACGCAAGCGAACCGTTTACAACCCTGTCGGTTACCGGGATACCGGCCATGGCAGGCGCTGCCACACCGGCCGTAATACCGGGAATCACCCGGAATTTGACTCCGGCGGCAACAAGCGCACGACTCTCCTCTCCACCCCGTCCGAAGACAAAGGGGTCCCCCCCTTTCAGGCGGACAACCCGCCTCTCCTCTTTGGCAAGCCGGATCAGCGTCTCACAAATATCCTTCTGGTCTGTGGATGGGCGCCCGCCACGTTTGCCGGCCGGAATCTTTTCGGCCTTCGGGTCAGCCATGGCCATCACCGTATCGGAGACCAGCGCATCAAAAACAATCACATCGCAATCTGCGATCAACCTGGCCGCTGCCAGAGTCAGCAGGCTTGCATCCCCGGGGCCGGCACCGACCTGTGCCACCTCACCCGGTGTCAGTGGAGCATCAAGCCGCATTCCGTCCTCCGGAGCTCTCTCTGAAACAATCCGCAACAAATGCCGGAAAGGCGATGTGGGACGAGAGCACGGGGCCGACCAGAGCACCTGTACCTGATCGTTCAACGTTTCTGCGAACCGACTCCATCGTCCGGCCTTCGAACAGAGCCATCGGCTGGACAACGACCTCTCCTTCATCCTGCCACTGCAGCAGCTGTTCAGTCACACTTGACGAGCCATGCATCTCAACCACGCTCAAATGATTAAAACGTGCTGACAACCCCATAAGGGCGCCGGTTATCGCTTCGAATCCCGCAAGATGGTAAACAGCAAAGATGGCATTGGCATCGCCGGAAAGCGTCTCTTTGGCCAGATCTGCAGCCATACAGGCAATGGGAACCGCGCGACTGGATAGCGATGGCAGCATCGTGCAACTTGATACCTCGGAAAGTCGCTTCAGATCGATCCTCGCATGCCACCCTTCGCCCAGCAGAAGCGGTAGGACAGTCGACCCGTCTGGCAACGATTCACTGTTGAGATAACGAAGCTCAATAGGCTCACCGAGCTCCTCCGATGCCTGCTCTGCCAGCGTCCTTGCCTGTGTTGCATGCCTGGAGTCGCTTGATCCATGTGCCAGCAAAATATTCAAAACTCGATCCCCTGTGTTGCTTTTATATCCTGATCAAATGCATGCTTCATCTTGGTCATCTCCGTCACCGTATGCGCTATTTCAATCACTTCGGGCGCAGCATTGCGTCCGGTCAGAATCACATGCATCCATTCGGGTCGCTCCTCACGCAGAAAAGCGGCAATCTCCTCACCGGAAATCCAACCATAGCCACTGCAGTAGTTGATCTCATCAAGCAGCACCATATCAAACTCATGCGACCTGACCTTTGCCTTACACAAATCCCATATCTCGCGACTGGTGGCAATATCCTGCTCCGGGTTCTTCGTGTCCCAGGTAAAACCATCGCCCAGTGCATGCCACTCGATATTGTCGAACCTTTCGGCCGCCTTCTGCTCACCCGTTTTCCACTTGCCCTTGATAAACTGAATCACACAAATTTTCATCCCCCAGCCCGCTGCACGAAAGACCATACCGAAAGCCGAGGAGGATTTTCCTTTCCCCTCGCCGGTATTGACGACAATCAATCCTGTTCGCTTATCACGAGCCTTCATTTCAACTCTCCGTAGTCAGGGACAAGCAACGCTCCCTGCAGCTTGAGCGGCGCATCAAACAACCGGGATAGCTTACCGCTATCAAACAGCTGACTTGCCTCACCATATTCGGCGGCGCCCCTGCCATCAATGAGAATCAGATCATCAGCCACCGACATCGCCTGCTGCAGATCGTGAAGTACTGTCACGATCGCACGGCCTCTTTTCCGCTGCTGTTTGAGCATGTTGATGCAATGAATCTGGTGTTTGAGATCGAGGTGTGCGGTCGGTTCGTCCAGCAGCCATACCGACGCACTCCGCAACATTAATGCCGCAAGTTCCGTTCGCTGCCTCTCGCCGCTGGAGAGTTCCCCCAGAGGCCTGTGCAACAGCGATGCAATATCCATCGCATCAGCCGCAGCATTAAACTCTTCGGTCACTTCACCGGCCGCCAGTTGCAGACGCTGCCTGACAGTCAGGCCGAACTCGGTGGGTGGAAGATCACCCTGCCATGCGACGCTGTTGCTCAACTCATCACGACCATAATCGGCAAGTGGCCTGCCGACTAACTCGATATCTCCACTTGCCGGGATCAATCCCGCCAGAGCCAGCAGCAGGCTCGACTTGCCTGCCCCGTTGGGGCCGAGTACCACCACCACCTTTCCGGACAGAAGCTCACAATCCAGACCGGAGAGAAGCGTGCGATTGCCACGCTCGACGGCAACACCGGAGAGGCTCATCACGACGTTCATTCAGTTACGCCTCAACAACAGAAAGAGAAACACCGGCACACCGATAATGGCGGTAAGAATGCCAACCGGCAGTTCGGCAGGTGCAATGATCGTGCGAGCTGTCGAATCGGCCAGCACAAGCAGCAACCCGCCACCGATAGCAGAAGCGGGAAACACCGCTCTGTGCAGGGAGCCGAAAAGCAGACGCATCAGGTGCGGAATCACCAGACCGACAAAACCGATGGTTCCGGCAGCCGTTACCGCCAGAGCTGTCACTGCCGATGCCAGCAGCAGCAGCCGCTGTCGCAGCCGTTTCACATCCACACCCAGTGCCTCGGCATGACGCTCCCCCAGCAGTAACCGATCCAGCGAAGCGGAGAGCAGCAGGCCGCAGACCAGAGCGATCACCCAGGTTAAAAGCAAGAGAGGCACCGGAAGGTCGGAGTGGGAGAGGTCGCCCATCATCCACGAGAAGGCACGGAAAAGCCCCTGTTCGGGAAGCAGCGCCAGCAACAGCGCCAACAGGGCCGACCAGAAAGCCGCCAGCACCACGCCGGCCAGCAACATGCGATTGGGCCCCAGATGCGAGAAGAACATGACCGTCACGATACCGAGCCAGGCTCCGGAAAACGCACCGACACTCATCACCCATGCCGAATCGGGCATCAGCATCAGTCCGGTAACAGCACCTGCCGAGGCCGACCCCGCCACGCCGAGTACATAGGGCTCGGCCAGAGGATTGCCCAGCAACACCTGAAACCACGCTCCGGCCAGAGCCAGAAGTCCGCCGACAGCAAAAGCCGTGAGCAGACGCGGCAGTCTCAAATCCCAGAGAATAGTCTTCTCCAGAGCATCGCCTGCAGCAAAGGGGTTGATCCACTGCTCGCCGCTGGCCAGTCCGATGGTCAGACAGGCGATGACAACAACCGTTAACAGAATCCAGCGCGCCATCTCAGAGAAACCCGGCAGCAAGCAGCATGATGCACTCGCAGTATTCAATGCCTGCTCCCAGGCAGTCGCCTGTCATGCCACCCAATCGCCATTTCAGAAATGAGCGCCAGAACATAATTGCTGCCACTGCCGCCACTGCAAACCACATCGACACAGCAACCAACGTGACAACAAACAGCAGCCCCCCCCATATCCAGAGCGTATTGTGCGCCACCCGCCATGAAAACGACTCCCCGCTTCCCGCCGCCAACGGTGTAAGCGACTGCGACCAGTAAATCGCACCCAATCGTGCCCAAGCCGGAATCAGCAGCAGCATCCAGAGTGTTTCACCGGACCCCAGAAGCCATGCCACGGCAATCAGCTTGCAAAGAAGAATCGCCACAATCGCCACTACGCCAAATGAACCGGTGTGCGGGTCTTTCATCACCGCAAGAAGTCGTTCCGGATCGCGGTGTGCCGCGCCCAGCGCATCTGCCAGATCGGAAGCGCCATCCAGATGCAGCGCACCGGTGATCCCGATCCAAACCAGCATAACCAGCAAAGCAGCCACCCAGTGATTGGCAACCGATCCGATTTGTGCTGCAACCATCAGCAGCAGGCCTATGGCAAGTCCAACCAGCGGAAACCAGAAGGCTGATGAGGAGAGCTCCTCCTTTTTGAAACCGGCAAGCGCAGGCATCGGCAATCTGGTTAGAAAGCCGAAGGCGAGAATGAGGCCACGCGGCATCAGGGTTTTGGCTCCCGGTTCATAAACAACACCCTCGGTTGCTGCCCCTCAAACAGAGACACCCGGCTCCATGAGGCATAGGGCAGGTGCAAGCGCCAGATACTCGTAAGCGGCATACCGAGAAGATGCGCCAGCAACACCCGGATCACGCCGCCATGGGCTACCAGCAACCGATGCTCTTCATCGGCACCGCTCAGCCATGCTTCCCACCCCGAAACCACCCGCGAAGCGAACAGATCGAAGGGTTCGCCGCCAGGAGGGCAGAAGCCAACTGGAGAGGACCAGAACACTCTGAGCAGCGATTCATCGATCTCCTGTGCCCCCTTCCCCTCCCAGTCGCCGAAATCGATTTCACGCATCTCATGCAGCACCTCTAGCCGGGCAGTGCGAACTTCGGCCTGTCTCTCTGCAAACAGGCGACAGCGCTGAAGCGGAGATGTGGCAACAGATGAGAACGCTTTGTCCGCCAGCGCCGCTCCGACCGCATCCATCTGGGCGCGACCCAGTGCGGTCAGCGGCACGTCCGTACTCCCCCGGAACGCCCATCTCTCTCCCTCCACTTCACCGTGGCGAAGCAGGTCGATGATGATCGGTTCATCCATCTTTGTCGGTCACTCCCGCACTATCGAATGTTGCCATCTCATTATGCAGGGAAATGGCCGATTGCAACAGGGGCACAACCAGTGCAGCCCCGCTCCCCTCGCCCAGCCGCATGCCGAAGTCGATCAGCGCATTCAGCCCCAGTGCCTTCAGCGCCTGTTGATGGCCGCTCTCCTGCGATATGTGGCTGGCCAGCATCCAATTGACCACATCCGGTTCGATCACCCTCGCAGCCAGTGCAGCCGCCGCTGTAATAAAACCATCGATGAGGGCCGGCACACCGCTCTCCGCCCCTTGCAGATAGAAGCCCGCCATCGCTGCGATCTCAAGCCCTCCCAGTTCGTGCAGTACCCGGTCGGCGGGAAGCTCACCAACCCGGGCAAGAGCCTGTCTGACCACCGCCACCTTACGTGCACGGCCATCATCATCGACTCCGGTACCGCGCCCGACAACCTGCTCGGGATCGGCTCCGGTCAGGGCACAGATGATGCATGCCGAAGCTGTGGTGTTGCCGATACCCATATCTCCGGCAATCAGCAAATTGGCCCCTCCCTCGACGGCTCTCTTTGCCTCGTCTCTGCCCACTTCAAGAGCAGCCTGCACTTCAGCTTCGGCCATGGCTGACTGATGCAACAGGTTTGCTGTGCCTGCGCGCACATTGGCCTGTATCACTCCTTCAACGTCAGTAACATCCGAGGCAACACCGACATTCACGACGCTCATCGATGCCCCACACTGGCGTGCCAACACATTGATCGCCGCTCCACCCAGGGCAAAGTTCTTCACCATCTCACCGGTGACCACGCTCGGAAAGGCGGAGACCCCCTCCTCGCAAACACCATGATCTCCGGCGAATACGGCGATATGCGGCCGAAGCTGATCGGGCATCACCTTGCCCTGACGAGCTGAAAACCAGCAGGCGATATCCTCAAGCCGACCGAGCGCTCCGCGCGGTTTGGTCAATTGATCCTGATGCTCTCGCGCCCGGCGCTCTATTTCTATGTTCACTATAGTGGACAATGATTACTCCTTTCTCTCTTTCAGGGTAAGCGACAGGCCTGCAGCAACAAACTCGACGCGGTCTGCAATAACGGCCACAGTCTGATTCAATCTTCCCTGAGCATCACGGAAGATTCGACCTTCGGAATTCTCCGGCACCAGTCCCATTCCCACTTCGTTGGAGACCAGAATAACCTCTCCATTTGCAGTTAAGAGGGCATCGCAAAGACTCTGAACCTCTTTCTCCACATCGCATCCGGCAAAGATAAGATTGGAGAGCCAGAGGGTAAGGCAATCGACAAACAGCAACGTCCCGGAACCTGCGCACGAGCGAATCAGCTCTGCCAGTTCCAACTCCTCCTCAACGGTTTCCCATGCTCCATTTCGACGCTGTCGATGGTGCTCAATGCGGGCGTCCCACTCCTCATCGCCATCGATCTTCGGCGCAGTCGCCACATAAACCACGGGCAATCCTGTTAGCTCAGCCAGAGCTTCTGCCCTTCGACTCTTACCGCTTCGGGCACCTCCGAGAATCAGCGTAACAGGCATCTCTCTCTCCCCAGCAATGGAGCCAGAACTGCCGGATCAATCGCCTGCTCCAATGCATCGGCGAGTAGGTCAAGCGAAGCCATCACCCGCGCCTCATGGTTTTCTGTCACCTTACCTGTTACACCCATTTCCTGTAGCCATGCCTGCCGGAACTCGCCGCTGACAAACAGCCCGTGCAGATAAGTGCCCATTACCTGTCCGTCCTCCGACCTGTGCGAAAAGGGAAATAGTGATGCATCCGGATGATGGTCGCCGTAGTGAATTTCGTAACCATTGACCGGCACTTCTTGCGGCCACCTGGCAGTTGCTTCCACTCGTTTTAATGTCTTCTCTACCAGCATATGTGTACTCATCGCAAGCCAGCCCAATCCTCTGACCACGCCCGAAGACTCAACGCCCGCCTCATCGATAATTGCCCTGCCAAGCATCTGCATGCCGCCGCAGATTCCCACGATTTTACCGCCATAGCGAAGATGTTTTTCCAGCGCCTCTTCGAAGCCCTGCTGCCTCAACCATGCCAGATCGGCCGCCACATGTTTGGAACCGGGAAGAATCACCAAGTCGGCAGGCTGTAGCTGCTCGGGACGGTTCACCAGCCGAAGCGATACGTCAGCTTCGGCAGCCAACGGATCAAGATCATCAAGATTGCTGGCTCTGGGAAACATCACAACTGCAATGTTCAGCCGGCCAGTCGAATCAACTGCAGCCTGCCCCAGCCTGTAGGGAGCATCCTCCTCGGGCAGCTCCAGCGGCAGCCATGGAATCACACCGGCTACCGGCTTGCCGCTTCTCTTCTCCAGCCATGTCAGCCCGTCATCGAGAAGATCCAGATAACCGCGAAAACGGTTGATCAGCAGTGCGGTCACCCGTGCCTTCTCCGTTTCCGAGAGAATATTCAGTGTGCCGGTCAGCGATGCGAACACGCCGCCGCAATCGATGTCACCGACCAGCCAGACTGGAATATCGGCGGTTTCGGCAAAACCCATATTGGCGATGTCGCCTTCACGCAGGTTGGGTTCAGCAGGCGATCCTGCTCCCTCGATAAGAACCACATCATATTGTGACCGCAACAACTCGAACGATTCGAGAACCATGGAGAGCCACTGCTCTCGATCCTCACGAAAACGGGCCGATTCGAGCTTGCCGACCACCTTACCACGCACCACCAGCTGCGAAGTGCAATCTGCCTCAGGCTTGAGAAGCACCGGATTCATATGCACCGTCGGCTCGATACCGCAAGCAAAAGCCTGAAGCGCCTGCGCCCGACCAATCTCACCGCCATCGATCGTAACAGCTGCATTGTTGCTCATGTTCTGCGGTTTGAAGGGGGCCACCCGGATGCCATTGCGCGCCAGAAGACGGCAGAGACCCGCTACCAGAACCGATTTACCAACACCCGAGGCCGTGCCCTGAATCATCAATGCATTCATCTGGATTCCTGCTTAGCAAATGCCTTTTGCAGTGCTTCAAGCCCGTCCAGAAGACGCGGACCGGGACGATGCATGATGTCAGGATCGATGGCGACAAAACTCACTTTTCCCTGGCCAAACCACCCCTCCCAAAAGGTACGACGCTCATCCAGACCTCGCTTCTCCAGCGGAATCACGATTAGCTCCGGTTCGGCACGAATCACCGACTCGACATTCACATGCGCTGTCTCGACAGCAATATCGGCAAAGACGTTCCGCCCCCCCGCCTCATGAATCAGCGAGCTGATGAAGCTGGGACCGCCGGCCGTGAGCATCGGGTCACTCCACACCTCATAGAAAACAGCCCTGTCAGAGCGCCGAACAGATCGCACCTGCTGCAAACGCTTCTGTAACCCCTGAATCAGCGCTTCAGCCTCTTTCCCGCGCCCGGTCATCTGGCCAAGCCTGCTCATATCGGCAAACATCGACTCGAAGCTGTCAGGACTTGAGACCATAACCGAGACGCCCATCTTCTCCAACATCTCCACACCGACAACATTACGGCTCATCACCACGGCCAAATCTGGTTTCAGGCGCAGGGCGGCCTCGACATTGATGCGCTCGTAACTTCCAATCCGCGGCAGGGCTTTCGCTTCGGCTGGGTAGTCGCAGAAAGAGACCGCTCCCACCACTTGCGAACCGGCTCCCATGGCAAAGAGCATTTCACAGGCGTGAGGAGTCAGCGCCAGAATTCGCGACGATTCTGTTCCATTTGCCACTACTGGGGTTAATACCAGTGAGACCAGAACAATTCGTAGCCAATACATCTTTATTGCAGCCGGAAGATCACAGGCAGTCGATAACTGCCATCATTAAGCGGTAACGAACCAACAGATAGAAGGCCTTTTCTGGCCGCCTTATCGAGAACAGGGTAACCGCTGGAGACAAGCATACTCACCTGCTGTACCGCCTGACGGCTCACATCAAATCTGAACTCAGCTTTACCCTCATACCCACGTCTTCTGGCTTGCCGAGGATAATCAACTTTTGCCAGAATTATCGACTGAACAGCTGCAGGAACCTGAGCCATCACAACATCTTCAGACTCAGGCGAAACACTGCTCTCGCTCGTTTCTTCTTCAACATCTTGTATACCTTGCTCAACCATAGGAATTGCCCTCCGCCTCAGGGTCAACTCGGAAGCAGGATTAGATGGTTGCTTTGCTTCCCGTTTGACGGGCTTATGAGGCCTCTCTGCCTGTGCCAGTAGAGCCACTTGTAACAGATCGCCTTCAGACTGGGCTGTGATTGTCAGGCTTGAATCATCCGTTCGCATCAGCAAAAGGGCATGCAGACTTACGGCTGCAAGCAGTGCAACCAGCAAGCGTACATGCCCTTGTCTGATCATCAGAAGGTCGCGCTGACTCCGGCATACCATGCGCGACCTAGCACACCATACCCAGAGACTTCTTCATATATTTTATTCTCGACATTCTCGACACGCCCTTTGACCTTCCACATATCGTTGATGGTATAGGATAATCGCAGATCACTCTTATGATAACCGGCCAATGGCTTTAAATTGCCGGTGGTAGAAAAACGGGGGCCCACAACATCAACTTGCGCCTCTGCGTGGAATCCGGCCATATCAGCGCCCAATACAAAGCTGCCTGAATCCTTGGCGCGACGCGGCAGACGATCTCCCGTTGCTGAATCGGTTGCATCAAGGAACGTCCAGTTAGCATGCACAAACAGAGAGCCGAATGACAGGTCTCCGGAGAACTCTACTCCACGCGAAATTGCTTTATTCAGGTTAACCGGACTGAACCCGAAAGTAGCCGGGTCAAACTCCCAGGAGATCAGGTCGTTAAACTTCTGCTCAAAGTGAACAACGCCTAGGCTAGCCTGCATTGCATCTGATTTTAATTCATAACGAAAGCCCACATCCCAGCCGCGACTGGTCTCCGGGCGCAAATTAGGATTTCCCACTGTGCCGAAAGCATCTGGCGGGAAGTAAAGATCATTCAAGGATGGTGCTTTAAACCCTGTTCCGAAATTGGCTGTAAGTTTTAGCCCCTCCAGTGGATGTACTGCACCGCCTATCTTATAAGTGGTTTTATTGCTGCTCACCGAGTTACGATCATGACGCACGGCGACATTCATATCCGCTACTTCAGCATGCCAAGCTATCGATGCAAACCCGGCTGTCTGTGTCACCGATTTGTCCAGTCCGGCGCTGGCACTCCTGCCACTGTCTTTATGCGCATCCGCACCGAACAGCATTGAAAGCGTATCCAAATCAATATGATTCTGCCATGTCACCTGATCAATACGCGTGCTGAAATCCGAATTGTTCCATACAGTAACGGGATCTCGGCCAATTGCTTTATCGGTTGAACGTGACAGTTGAAGGCTACTCTCCATCATATCGCTCAAGGGGTAAGTCAGCTTGGCACTGCTCACGGTCTGTTTGGTTGTACTTGTGTAGTTCAGAACATCTGCGGGCCCAAATCCATCCAGCTCTGTTTTCCCATCCGATACTCGTGCCATTAGCTCTAACACTCCATCGCCAACAGGAATGCCAGCACGCCCTGAAATTGTAGTAAGATGATGTGCATCATTTTCGTTACCGTTAGCCGCCATCGATACACCGCGAGTTCTCAAGCTGCTTGTGTTGAAAGCATAATTCACACCGGCGTCTGAAGCACCTGTAATACCCAGACCCCCGGAAGTGGTGCCATATCTTCCGCCTGCTTCCATA
>JBNKZS010000013.1:0-49125 GCA_050301755.1 Mariprofundaceae bacterium | reverse complement strand
CCAGCGCCTGCAGCTTTTTCACTGTTTCACCCTCGGCAATCAGGGGCCTGTTGCTGTCACCATCGATACGGTTGGCCAGAAATTCGGGTGAAGCCTTCAACCAGATCACCGGCGGATGCTCTTTCAGCAACTCCCTGTTCTCTTCGCGCATGATCGCACCGCCGCCGGTGGCGACCACAGCCTGCTTCCCAAGCACTTCACGCAAGGCTGCGCTCTCCATGTCGCGGAACGCCTCCTCGCCCTGCTCGGCAAAGATTTCAGGAATGGTCTTTCCCGCCTTCTTGACGATGTACTCATCCAGATCGATGAGCGGAATATCAAGTTGCTTTGCCAGCCTTCTACCGACACTGCTCTTTCCACACCCCATCAATCCGACAAGAACCGGTGATACCTGATATCTCTTCTTTTTAGACATACCCCAACGATAAACCGCGCCGGACGTTTCGTCATCCATATGAAGGGACAGGCAGACCATTTCGGGGATTTGCTTAAAGCATGCTTCCATCACGCCGATAAATGGTACTAGGATCATGCAATGATGATATACAAAGCTTTCGGTTTTCTGTTTCTCGGATTGGGTTTCATAGGCATCTTCCTTCCACTGCTACCCACCACACCGTTTGTCCTGCTCGCTGCCGGATGCTTCGCCAAATCTTCGGAACGCTGGTATCGCTGGCTGCTTGCCAATCGCACTTTCGGTCCAATGATCAGAAACTGGGAAGAGCACAAATGCATCTCGTGCAATTCAAGGCGTGTCGCAGTGTTGTCCGTGATTCTGTTCGGAGGTTACTCGGTCGTATTCGCGCTGGCCGACCCCTACATGATTACCTTCGGTGTTGCCCTGATCATCTTCACGCTGATTTATCTCTATCGGCAGCAGGTATGTGAACAGGAAAGCGAGTAATGTCACATGCATTGCCCTAAGTGGTAGAAGCGTCAACTCTCATCGGCTTGATCAGAAATGGATGCGGACTCGGTCAGGTGCTTCGGTAATTCCTTCTTGGTCTTGCCCGCAAGGTTACCGAGCGTGGCGATCTGACTGATCACGTTACCGGGGCCGGACTTGATTCGGTTGAGTGACGTATCATAAGCCTTCTGGGCCTGATTTAGTCGAAGGCCGATCTCTTCGAATGATTCGACAAATGTCGCCATCTTGTCGTGTAACTTCCCTGCCCTGTCGATCAGCTTGACCACGTTCTCGCTCTGCCGCTCATAGCGCCAGAGTTGCTCAATCAGCTTCAGTGTAGCGTAGAGTGTGGATGGTGTAACAACCGCCACCCGCTGCTCGAAGGCGGACTCGAAGATGGTGGCATCTTCCTCGATCGCCATCAGGTAGGCACCTTCAATCGGTACAAACATCAACACATAGTCAGGCGCATTGACGTTGGGAAGATGATCATAGCGTTTACCGGAGAGACTCTGGATATGACTCTTCAGACTGCGCAGATGGGCGGTGAGCGCAGTTTTACGACTGACATCATCTGCAGCCGAGACAACTCGCTCATAATCGGTCAGCGACACCTTCGAATCGATGATTACCTGCTTGTCACCGGGCATATAGATAACCACATCCGGGCGCAGGCGCCTGCCCTCCTCATTGATGAAGGACTGCTCACGGGCGAACTCCTTACCCTCGCGCAGGCCGGAGGTCTCAAGAATGCGCTCAAGGATCATCTCACCCCAGTTACCCTGTGCCTTGCTCTCACCTTTCAGAGCCTGCGTCAGACCGACAGCATCCTCTGACATCTGACGGTTGAGCTTCTCCAACTGTGCCAGATGCTCTTTGAGTGATGCACGGTCTTTCGAGTCGGTCAGATGAACGTCATCCACCCGCTTGCGGAACTCGCTGAGCTGTTCGCGCATCGGTTTAAGAATCTCATCGATACTGTTGCGATTCTGTTCGGAGAAGGTTTTACCCCGCTCTTCGAAGATCTGGTTGGCCAACAGCTTGAACTCATTGCTGAGTTTTTCTTTCGCCTCTTCCAGCAGTGCAAGTTTTTCGGCAGCTGCCTTGCGCTCTTCGGTCATACGTGTTTCAAGCTCGCGGATATTCGCCCTGTAGTCCGACACTTCCCGGTTCAGCCCCTCAACCGCTGCGTTGCCGGCTGCCAGACGATGCTCGAGGTCGGCGGTCTGTTTTTCGAAATTGCGTACCTGCTCGGCAAGCTGGGTATTGCTCATCATCTGTGTGGTGATGTCCTGCATGTTGGTGTCGATCACCTGCTTGAGAGCATCGGCATGCGCCTCCAACTCTTCAATCTTCCTGCTCTGACCATGGTAAGTAAGCAACCACCCCAGCAGAAAGAGAGCTGTCAGCACCAATAGCCCGATGGCTACAGGTTCACTCAGCGCTCCCCAGTCAAACAATGGTTACCCTTTCAGGAGGCCTGAAACAGACGCCAACGCCCCTTTCAGCTTTTCAGGCTCTGTACCGCCTGCCATCGCCATATCGGGCTTGCCGCCGCCCTTACCACCGCAGATAGTGGCGACTTCACGCACAATATTGCCGGCATGGTATTGACCGACAAGATCACTGGTCACACCGGCAATCAGCTGCACCTTGGGGCCGTTCTTCATGCCGAAGACGATAACACCCGACTTGAGCTTGCCCTTAGCCTTATCCATAAAGTCGCGCATGTCGGCGATGCCGGAAACCTCGGCGGCAAGCAGTTTGACACCGTCGACATCAACGGCTGTGCCGATCAGGTCATCAAGGACACCTGTGGACTGCTTGGCCTTCAGGCTGCTCAGCTCTTTTTCTGCCTCTTTCAGCTTCGCCTGCAACGCGGCAACTGCCTCGACAGCCTCAAACGGCCGCACCTTCACCTGGCCCGCAACGCGATTCAGATCCTCAACATCGGCAACAAAGCTTTCATAGGCCGCTTCACCTGTGACCGCCTCAATACGACGTACGCCGGCAGCAATACCTGCTTCTGAAACAATACGGAACGGGCCGATATCGCCGGTTCTGGACACATGTGTACCACCGCACAACTCTGTAGAGAAACCGGCAGAGACAACGCGCACCTCTTCGCCATACTTCTCGCCAAACAGCGCCATAGCACCGGAGGCAATCGCTTCATCCTGTGTCATCAAACTGGTCTCAACATTATCGTTGGCCCAGATGGCGGCATTCACTTTTGCCTCAATCTCAGCCTTCTCTTTCGGAGTAAGCGGCTGGTGATGGGAAAAGTCGAAACGGAGCCTCTCCGGATTCACCAAGGAACCGGCCTGTTTCACATGTTCGCCCAGCACTTCACGCAGCACTGCATGCATCAGATGAGTGGCGGTATGATTGCGGCGAATAGCATCACGACGAGCGGCTGCCACCTCGAAATGGGCTGTTCCACCACTGCGGAGAGAACCTTTCGTGACTCTGCCCACGTGAACAACCAGATCAGAAAGCAGCTTCTTGCTATCCGACACTTCAAAGACCGCGCCTTCGGCTGTAATCACACCGATATCACCGACCTGACCGCCGGACTCACCGTAAAACGGTGTCTGGTTGGCGATCAGCCAACCTTCTTCACCTTCAGCCAGTGATACGGCCTCTTTTCCATCACTGATCAACCCGGTGATCACGCCCTCTGCAGATAGTGTCGAGTAACCCAGAAACTCCGTCGGACCATGCTTCTCGCGCAGTTCGAACAGGGCTTTCGGAATGGCCGACTCGCCGGAACCACCCCAGGCGGCACGGGCACGCTGACGCTGCTCTTCCATGCAGACCTCAAACCCATCCATATCGAGCCCGACATTGCGGTTCCTGAGGATATCAGCGGTCAGATCGGTCGGGAAACCGAAGGTGTCGTAGAGCGTGAACAGGGTTTTGCCGGGGATCGTTCCGCCCTCGCCCGCATCATCGACAGCCTGCTCCACCAACCGCAGACCTTTATCGAGGGTCTTGATAAAGCGCTCCTCTTCAATACGGATCACCTGCTCAATGTTGGACTGTGCCTCAACCAGTTCGGCAAAGTGATTGCCCATCTCGCGTACCAGCACATCAACCAGCTTGTAGATAAAGGCCTCATCCATACCAAGCAGACGGCCATGACGGCAGGCACGACGCAGGATACGGCGCAGAACAAAGCCGCGCCCCTCATTCGAAGGCAATACACCATCAGCCATCAGGAAAGAGACCGATCTCAGATGGTCGGCCAGCACACGCAAGCTCACATCCTGCTCGTCATTTTCGCCGAAGGTCACACCGGTGACATCACAGGCGGCGGCAATCAGATTTTTAAACAGGTCGATACTGTAGTTGTCATGGGTGCCCTGCATGACGGCAGCCATACGCTCAAGCCCCATCCCTGTATCGACGGAAGGTTTCGGCAGCGGATTAAGACTGCCCTCTTCATCACGGTCGTACTGCATGAAGACGAGATTCCAGATCTCGACGAAACGGTCTCCCTCCTCTTCCGGCGTACCCGGAGGGCCACCCCAGATATGCTCGCCATGATCAAAAAAGATTTCGGAGCACGGGCCGCATGGGCCGGTATCGCCCATCGACCAGAAGTTATCCTTGGCGCCGATACGGGCGATGCGATCTGTCGGAATACCGACCTCTTTGGTCCAGATATCGTACGCCTCGTCATCCTCTTCAAAGACGGTCACGAACAGTCGAGTCGGATCGAGCTTCATCTCTACGGTAAGAAACTCCCAGGCATAGGCAATTGCCTCTTTCTTGAAGTAGTCGCCGAACGAAAAGTTACCGAGCATTTCGAAGAAGGTGTGGTGACGGGCGGTGTGACCGACATTTTCAAGGTCGTTGTGCTTGCCTCCGGCGCGCACGCACTTCTGACTGCTCGTAGCTGTCACATATGGTCTGGTTTCATTGCCGAGGAAGACATGCTTGAACGGAACCATGCCTGCGTTGGTGAACATCAGGGTCGGATCACCATGCGGAACCAGTGAACTTGAAGCCACAGCTTCATGCCCTTTTCCTACAAAGTAATCGAGAAACTTCTTACGTATTTCCGACGTTTTCATTCCACATCCTCATCTGTTCAAAAGCCTGTATCTAAAACCATACAGCCCATGGACGGGCTGCCAAAATCGGATCATTCCGATTTTGTAAGGAATATGAAAATCACACTTTTCACATTCCTTCTAAGCAAAAGGCAAGATGCCCTTATTGCGCATCAAACGAATCATCTTCGTTCAAGACCCGCAGAATCGTAGCAGCATCGTAGCCCTTATTCCGCAAAAAACGGGCATGACGTTGCCATACCCGCTCATCATCTCTTCTCAGCCGTTGTGGATCACGACTATGGAGTAACGCTCTACACGCCTCCAGTGCATCGAATCCGGCTTCCGCCTCTTCGACTGCCTGCTGCAGGGCTGACTCATCCACACCCTTCTGTCTGGCCTTGGCTGCGGCCATCCACAGCGCTTCACCACGGCTGGTTCTGTAGCGCAGGAAGGCCTCGGCAAAACGGAGGTCGCTGAGATAACCGTAGTTCTTCAGCTCTTCAATGGCCGAGTCTGCAGCGATCTCGTCGAAACCTCTCGATTCCAGCTTCTGCCGAACCTCTGCTTCACAGTGCTCCCGCCTTGTCAGCATCCTGAGCGCTACAGCATATGCAGCTTTAACATCAGGCCCCATTCGAGGTTAACGCCGTGAGTCCGAAAGCGGAATGACTATGCCTTGGCCTTTGAAGCCGCTTTGGTCGCCGCGTTTGTATCGGCCCGATCACTACCGATACCGAGTTCATTACGAACTTTCGCCTCAATATCAGCCAACATTTCCGGATGCTCCTTGAGGAAGGTGATCGCATTGTCACGCCCCTGACCGATACGCTCCGTACCGATGGCGTACCACGCCCCGCTCTTCTTCACATGATCGAACTTCACGCCCATATCGAGCACTTCACCGGCATGGGATACACCTTCGCCATACATGATGGAGAACTCGGCCTGCTTGAACGGCGGTGCCATCTTGTTCTTCACCACCTTGACGCGTGTCTCATTGCCGAGAATCTCATCACCCTTCTTGATCGACCCGGTACGGCGCACATCGATACGAACCGATGCGTAAAACTTCAATGCATTACCACCGGTCGTGGTTTCAGGATTGCCGAACATGACGCCGATCTTCATGCGAATCTGGTTAATGAAAATCACCATCGTCTTGGAACGGGAGATCGATGAGGTGAGCTTACGCAGTGCCTGACTCATCAGTCGTGCCTGCAGACCCATGTGTGAATCACCCATATCGCCTTCCAGTTCGGCACGTGGCGTCAGGGCTGCCACCGAGTCGACAACGATGATGTCGAGAGCGCCGGAACGGGTGAGCATATCGACCACCTCCAGTGCCTGCTCGCCCGAGTCGGGCTGGGAGACCAACAGGTCATCCATGTTCACGCCCAGTTTTTTGGCATAGCTCGGATCAAGGGCATGCTCGGCATCAACAAAGGCAGCCGTCCCACCCAGCTTCTGGGCCTCAGCCACCGCATGAAGTGCCAGTGTGGTTTTACCGGATGATTCCGGGCCGTAGATCTCAATCACGCGGCCACGCGGGTAACCGCCGATGCCAAGTGCGGCATCCACTGCCAGCGACCCGGATGAGATGACATCGACATCCACCTTGGCCTCTTCACCCATTCTCATGATGGTGCCCTTGCCGAACTGACGTTCAATCTGGCTCAGCGCGGTATCCAGTGCTTTTGCTTTATCGGACATATCTATTCCCCTCAAAATTAAACTCTTCAAGCTTGCGGTACTTTACCCCGTCCGGATGCAGTGTGGACTGATAAAGCACCAGGCTATCAGCCTCCCACTCCAGCTCGGGAAACGGAGGCATAGCTGCAAGCATTTCGACACTGATCGGTGCCGTAAATTCATTGCCCCGCGCCAGGGTGATGTGCCCCTTAAAGGGTGTAACCTTGGCCGAGCTTTTGCGAACGGTAGCATGACCGGCACGTCTGCAACAACGTGCCATTTCCCTGAGCCTGCCACTACCATCGGAATCGTCGACACCGGCCCAGAGAACCCTTGGGCGGGAGAGTCTCGGGAAAGCACCGAAGCCGTTCGTTTTCAAGCGCAACGGGCCGCTGACACCCGGCTCTTCACCCTCCCGGCGGCGGGCAAAGCGGCCCGGCTGCTGTTTGGTTGTTCCCCGGACATATTCGCCCAGTGCCTCGGCCAGATCGTCTGTTTCACTCCCCACCACATCGCCGTAGAAAGCCAGGGTCACATGCCAGTTTTTCATCGGCACATCGCGCCAGTCACCGGGCTCCAGAAGCGTCGCCGCCTCCTGCCACCAGGCATCGATCTTTTCTGCAATGTCATAAGGGGTATCCAGAGCAGCAAAGAGTCTCACCTCTGTCTCACTTCCCTTTAAGGCCCTGAGCCAACAGGAAAAACTCGCTTGATGTCTTACGGCTGGCGGCTGGCTTGATGTTTTTCACCCTGATGAAGGCCATGCCGAGTTCGCGCCGGAACTGGTCATACCCCTCGCCCATAAAGGTCTTCATCAGCAGGTCCCCACCCGGTTTAAGATGCTCTCTGGCAAAGTGGAGGGTCATCTCGTTCAAGCCGATCATGCGCATCTGGTCGACCAGTTTGCTTCCGCTCATCTCCGGTGCCATATCCGATACCACCATATCAATCTGCCGTCCGTTCAGTGCCTCGTTCAACGCCTTCTGTCCTTCCGGCGAATCGAAATCACCCTGAATCAGGGTAACGCCCTCAATCGGCTTCAACGGCAGCAGGTCGATACCGATCACCAGACCTTCGGGTCCGATGCGTTTGCTGATCTCCTCACTCCATGAACCCGGCGCACAGCCAAGATCAACAATGACACTGTTCTTTCTGATCGCCAGACCATGCTCATCAAGAATCTCGGTCAGCTTGAAGACGGCACGGGAACGCTTGCCCTCACGTTGTGCCTGTTTGACATGCGGATCATTGGCATGGCGTTGGAACCATGCCGAAGTCTTGCGGTCTTTCTTGCTTTTCGACTGTTTAGCCATGGATTACTTCTTCTCTCTCTCTGCCTCTTTCGCCTTCTGGTGGCGAGAGACATTCTTATCGCTGTTGCTGAAAACAAACTTGCCGGAGAGCGTACACCCCTTCATGCCCGGATCACACTTTTTACCCGTCACACGACTGCAGTTACCCTCTTTTTCGTAAGGGCAACCCCAACCGCCCATTCAGTTCCCCTCCGTCTTACGTGAGCGGTCACGCAACAGCTTCATCACCAGCAGGATATCGGGCAGCAGATGCCAGAAGAGATCGAAGATATCGATCGGTTTGACCAGCGTACCCTCGGACAACATCCGTATCTTCTCGATCAGATGCGGTTCGGGCACGAATGGCGCCAGCGCCATGAACACGGCCCAGATAATCAGCATCACATAGGGAACCCGATCAAAAAACGACATCTCTTACTCCTTCAAACGCCAGCCGATGTGCCACAAGCGCCAACAGAGCAGCACGATGAAGACGGCAAAGCCGGTGACGATACCGATCGAGAGCCACGGGTCACTATCCCCCACCCCCAGGAATCCGTAGCGGAAGCCATCGATCAGGTAGAAGAAAGGATTGTAGTGGCTTAAATCCTGCCAGAACTGCGGTAGCTGCCTGATCGAGTAGAATACGCCGGAGAGGAATGTAAGCGGCATAATGATGAAATTGTTCACCATCGACATCTGGTCGAAGTTGTTCGACCACATACCGCCGATCAAACCTAATCCGCCCATGATGATGCTGCCGCAGATGCCGTAGACCAGAATCAGGCCGAAGTGATGAATCTGCAGATCGACAAACGGAACAAGTACGGCGAGGAAAACGGTCGCTACGATTACGGCACGCAGCACCGCACCGGCGAGAAAGGCCAGAACCATCTCCAGCGCCGACATCGGTGCCATCAGCAGGTAGATATGCACGTTCATCACCTTGCCGATGATAATCGAGCTTGAGGTATTGGCGAAGGCGTTCTGCAGCATGCTCATCATGGCAAGCCCAGGAATCAGAAAAGAGAAATAGTCGACATCCATACCAGGCACCTGTCGGTCCCCCATCGCGTAGCGGAATACGATCAGGTAGAGAATGGCAGTCAGGGCCGGCGCGGCAACCGTCTGCATATTTACTTTCAGGAACCTGTGCGTCTCGCGCTTAAACAGTGTCCATGTACCTCTCGGATTCATAGATCGACCCCTTGCTGGGTCAGGCGCAGGAAGACATCTTCCAGGTCCTCCTGACAAACACCGGCATCCAGCGGTGCGCCGAATCGCTGCTGGGCCGCTTCATAGGCGGCATGGAATGAGGATTGCTGTGCGTCGATCCGACTCAACGTCAGGCAGAGCTTGCCATCCTGCATGCGGGGCAGAAATTCGCTCAAAGCCGCTTCATCCTCACCGGTCAAATTCAAAACTTCCCCATAACGCAGCCACAGAAATGACCCGGCGACATTGTGCATCAACTCATCCATACGGCTTGAGGCAATCACCTTGCCCTGATTAATGATAGCGACGTGATCGCAAAGCTCTTCGGCCTCTTCGAGATAGTGGGTAGTCAGAAGTATGGTCGTACCGGCCCTGTTCAACTCACGCATGTAGTCCCAGAGCCGCTTGCGCAACTCCACGTCCACACCGGCTGTCGGCTCATCCAGAATAACCAGGCGTGGCCTGTGCACCAGCGCCTGAGCTACCAGCAAGCGACGACGCATGCCGCCGGAGAGCTGGCGCGTATTCTTGTCGGCATGTTGAGCCAGCTCCAGCCGCTCCAACAGTTCGTCGATCCACCTCATGTCCGGCTTCTGACCGTAGAGGCCGCAGACCACCTTCAACACTTCACGCGGTGTAAAAAAAGGATCGAAAGCCACCTCCTGCGGCACCACGCCCATGTTCTTTTTGCACCAGAGCCGTTCATCGAACATAGAGTGTCCGAACAGATCTATCGAACCGGAGGTGGGAATGACGGTATCGGCCATGATATTGATCATCGTGCTCTTGCCTGCTCCGTTGGGCCCAAGAAGGGCAAAGAAGCTCCCCTCAGGAACGGACAGACTGACATCGTTCAGCGCCAGCTTGTTATTGCTGTATCGCTTGCTTAATTGACTGATCTGAAGGGCTGAAGCACTCATGACGACATCATACAAAAACGGAGCCGAAAAGGCTCCGTCTTTAAATGATTACCAACACTGGTGTCAGTAGCCTGCATTGGCACAGCCACCGCCGGACTCGGCTGGCGTAAAAGACTTACCGCAACCGCATGAGGAAGCGGCATTGGGATTGCGAATCACAAATGACTCACCGTTGATGGAGGTCTGGTAGTCGACTTCTGCACCGTCAATCAGGTTCAGGCTCATCGGATCCACTAGCAGCTTCACTCCGTGATTCTCCACCACATGGTCATTATCCTTGATCTCATCATCAAAGGTAAATCCGTACTGGAAACCTGAACAGCCGCCACCGGAGACAAAAATTCTCAGGTTCATATCGGCATTGCCTTCGCTTTCGAGAAGCCCGCCGATCTTTTTGGCTGCAGCTTCGGTCAGTGTCAGTGACATATCCACCTCATACTTAATAATTATAGTCGGACCGCATTTTCACCCATCAGGATGAAATGACCATTAAATCATCACAATTTTAATAATCGATGCAAGTCCTGCTCAAGACACGCTTGCGTCATCAGCAGTAAACATGACAATCGCACGATGCGGACCACCATTTCAAATCATGTTCTCATGTTAATGCTCGGCATTATCATGGTCGCATGCGCACCGGCATCGGAAACGCTTCATGAAACACGCTTCATGATGGGAACCCTAGTCGATTTCACTATTTATGGTGACAACACAAAAAATGCGCCTATTGCCATCAAGGCGGCTGCCGATGAGATGCAACGCGTAGAAAATCTTTTTACGATTTATGGTAAAAGTGACAATCCGGTCAAACAGTTCAATGCCTCCGAACCCGGCACTCCGGTTGAACTCCCCGAAGAGGTAGACCTTCTGCTGGCTGCAGCCAGAGATATCGAACATGAAAGCAACGGGGCCTTCAACCCGACTCTGGGCTATCTCAATAAGCTCTGGGGATTCTCTCAATCTCCCTCGCCCTCTTCTCCTCCGGGCATTGATGAAGCCTCAAGGCTGGCCAGACTCTCAAACAACTGCCTACAGCAGCAACCCAATCATCGCTGGAAACGCCTCAGACAGGAGTGCCGACTCGATTTCGGTGCTATTGCCAAAGGTTATGCTATTGATCGTGGCATCGATGTGCTCAGGGAAAAAGGAATCGAAAATGCCATCATCAATGCCGGCGGTGATATCAGAGTGATCGGTCGCCATGGTGAACGACCCTGGCAGGTTGGCATACGCCATCCGCGCAAACCCGGAGCGGTCATTGCAACACTCAGGGTGGAGGGCGATGTGAGCATCGTCACCTCCGGCGATTACGAACGTTTCTACATTTCCGATGATGTACGATACCATCACATTCTTGATCCGGCTTCCGGCCAACCTGCACGCAAGAGCCGGAGCGCGACTGTAATCACCGATCATGCGGCCATGGCCGATGGTTGGAGTACGGCCCTCTTCGTTATAGGTGAAGCGGCGATTGAGAGTATTGGGGAAATGGGTATGGATGCCATTTTGATTGACGCAAAGGGAGGAATTCACATGACAAAAGATATCGAATCCCGCTTGCAGCTATCGCTCTCGACTCCTATGCTCCGTACATCAGATTAATGAACTGATCATCAGGGAGGAATGATGGACGTCTCCGAGCTACTCGCATTTACAGTTAAAAACGGTGCTTCCGATTTGCACCTCTCTTCCGGCGAACCGCCTATGATCCGAATTCATGGCGACATGACCCGTATCAAGATGCCGGAACTTCCCGAACGGGAAGTACAGACCATGGTCTATGACATCATGAACGACACGCAACGCAAGCTGTTCGAAGAACATCTGGAGCTCGATTTCTCATTTGCCCTCGGCGACATCGCCCGTTTCCGTGTAAACTGCTTCAAGCAGAATCGCGGTATGGCTGCCGTATTCCGTGTGATTCCGACCGAGGTATTCACCCTTGAACAGCTCAAGTGTCCCGATGTATTCAGTGACATCGCCATGACACCGCGAGGCATCTGCCTTGTGACCGGCCCGACAGGTTCGGGTAAGTCAACCACGCTCGCAGCCATGATTGACCTTCGCAATCAGAATGAGAAGGGACACATCCTCACCATCGAGGATCCGATCGAGTTTGTTCACCGCTCCAAGAGCTCCCTAATCTCCCAACGCGAACTGGGCCCCCACACCCACTCGTTCGCCAATGCACTGAAGAGTGCACTTCGTGAAGATCCCGATGTCATTCTGGTGGGCGAGCTGCGTGACCTCGAAACCATTCGACTTGCACTCACAGCTGCCGAAACAGGTCATATGGTCTTCGCCACACTGCACACCTCATCTGCACCCAAAACCATCGACCGTATTATCGATGTGTTCCCTGCCGCCGAAAAGGACATGGTTCGATCCATGCTTTCAGAATCGCTGCGAGCAGTCATCTCGCAGACATTGATGAAGACTGCAGATGGAAATGGCCGAGTTGCTGCCCATGAAATCATGCTCGGCACACCTGCCATTCGAAACCTGATTCGTGAAAACAAGGTGCCGCAGATGGTTTCAGTGATGCAGACTTCGGCTCGCGAAGGCATGCAGACACTGGATTCAGACCTGCAGCGCCTCGTGAAATCCCGCAAAATTACCCAACAGGCAGCACTGGAAAAAGCACAG
Organism: Mariprofundaceae bacterium; assembly: GCA_050301755.1. GTDB lineage: Bacteria > Pseudomonadota > Zetaproteobacteria > Mariprofundales > Mariprofundaceae > WSZY01. The sequence goes on along the minus strand of JBNKZS010000013.1, from coordinate 36,392 downwards.
AACAAGCAGATATTCGGTGGCGGCGCCGTATAACAACATGGATAAACTGACAACCCTAGGAGCAACAGATGAGTGCCAATGAACCTCAAAAACTGACGATCAAACAGCTATTGATGGTTATGGTGAAAAAGGATGCTTCTGACATCTATATCACCACCGGCATGCCGCCTGCCTACCGCATCAATGGTGCAGTAATGCCACTGAAGCAGGAGCCTCTCAATTCCGTTCAGTGTGAACAATTGGCCAACTCCTGTATGAGCGAAAAGCAGAAGGCTGTTTTTGCCGCTGAATACGAGATGAATCTGGCCCTAGCCTATCCGGATCTCGGAAGGTTTCGTGTCAACGTTTTCCGCCAGATGGGCCATGTCGGCCTTGTGATTCGTCAGATCAAGACTGAAGTACCTACCATTGATGAGCTGGGACTACCTGAAAGCTTCAAAGAGCTCTCCATGACCAAGCGAGGACTGGTCATTATGGTGGGTGCGACAGGCTCGGGCAAGTCAACATCCCTTGCAGCGATGATTGACCATCGCAACCGCACGCAAGCCGGCCATATTATTACGATTGAGGACCCGGTTGAATTCGTGCACCAACACAAAAAATGCGTTATCACCCAACGCGAAGTGGGTACCGACACACTTGAATATGAGGCTGCCCTGAAGAACACACTGCGTCAGGCACCCGATGTGATCCTTGTGGGAGAAATCAGAGACAGGAAGACGATGGAGCACGCACTTGAGTTTGCCGAGACAGGCCACCTCTGCATGGCAACGCTTCATGCCAACAATGCCAATCAGGCACTGGAACGCGTTCTCAACTTCTTCCCGGAAGAGGTGCACCCCCAGATTCGACTCAATCTGGCACTGAACCTCAAAGGGATTCTCTCTCAACGCCTGGTAAAAACACTGGATGGAGGACGCATGCCCGCCATTGAGATCCTGATCAATACACCACGTATCTCCGATCTGATCGACAAATGGGAGATCGGTGAAATCAAGGAGTCCATGGCAGCCGGTAAAAACTATGGCATGCACACATTTGACCAGCACTTGCTCGAGCTCTGGAAGCAGGGACGCATAGCCGAAGAAGAGGCACTCAGACACGCTGACTCGGTAAATGATCTGCGCCTGAAAATGAAGATGAGTAAACTCGAAGGCAATGAATCCGGTGGCGGTATTGATGAGTTGACATCCGGTTCATCCGATTCGGATCTTAAAATCTGATGGCTGACTGGCATCTGATCGACGACCTGCTGCTTGCCGCGCATAAGCATAAAGCATCCGACCTCGTTATTCGCACCAATGACCGGGTGCGCATGCGTATCCATGGTTCGGTGGTCACCATTGCGCCTGACAAAGTACCCCAGCCAAGTCGTGAGCAGGTGATCGAAATGATTGATCATCTGATCAGAGATGTTCCGGGTGATGAGACGATTGAAGAGATCAAAAGCAAAGATTTTCACTACTCTCTGGAGAATGTTGCCCATTTCCGTGTTCATGTCATGCGCACCAACAACAACTTCGGCATAGTGGCTCGTATTATCCCGCAAAAGATCCCCGGATTTGATGAACTGCGACTGCCACCGGTGATTCGCGAAATCTGTAACTACCGCAACGGGCTGATTCTGATGGCTGGGGCGACCGGCTCAGGAAAAAGCACCACGCTTGCTGCCATTCTCGATCACATTATTGAACATCGTCCTGTCCATGTAGTCACCCTTGAAGATCCCATCGAATACCGCTATAGCACTACCCGAAGAGGCACAGTCTGCCAGCGTGAACTTGGTCTGGATGTGATGACCTACGCTCAGGGCCTGAATGATGCTATGAGAGAGGCTCCGGATATCATTGTCGCCGGTGAAATTCGTGATCGAGATACCATTCAGCTCGCCCTTCAATCCTCCGAAACCGGCCACCTGGTCATGGCTACTGTCCATGCGACCACAGCGATCGGTACCATGCAGCGCGTCATGTCGGCATTCAACCTGAATGAGCAGGACGCCATTCGCGAACGCCTTTCTGAAAACCTGCGCGCCATTGTGGTGCAGAAGCTTCTACCGAAGAAAGATGGGAAGGGTCGTATTGCCGTGCTTGAGGTGATGATTCGCAACTCTGTTATCAAACACTTTATTCTTGATCCGGATCGCTGGCGCGAGATTCCCAAAGCTATGGAAGAGGGATCCGTACTCTACGGCAGTCAATCCTTTGACCAGCACTTGGAGAAACTGGTTGAGTCTGACCAGGTGGATTATGAGGAGGCACTTGCCTGCTCCTCCTTCCCGGAGGATTTCGCCATGCGCATGGGGCGTGAATAGAAACTGCTAACGCAGGGCGTGAAGCGCCTGCTTTACCTGTTTTGCGCCAGCCCTGATATTGGACTTTGCATCCGAATGAGATGTTTCCAAGTGCATTTGATGACCAAACCTTACGGATGCCCGGCAGCGTCTGAGCAGACCTTTCCAGATATTCACATGATCAAATGGCCAGACGCCGGTGATTCGGAACGGTAGTAGCGGCGCTTCCGTTTCAAGGGCGAGCATGGCTGCACCCGGAAGTATTCGTTTGAGTGGAATGTTGGGATTGGCAGCACCTTCAGGAAAAACGCAGACCACGCCGCCCTGCTGAAGCACCTCAACAGCCCCACGCAAAGCGTGACGATTGGCACCACCCGGATTGACAGGAATAGCTCCGACAGCCCTGAAGAACCATCTCATACCCAACATCCCATGGTAATACTCTCTTGCCATAAGAAAGCACAAAGGGCGATCGACCGAAGCCTGAACCAGCAGGGGGTCGAGTCCGCAACGATGGTTGCCGATCAAAATAAGGGGGCCGCCCGGCAGCTCGACAGCTTCCGAGGAGAGACGATGCCAATAACGGCAGACAAACCTGTTAAGCCGACGCAAGAAACGGTTTGGCCCCATCCCATCTTTCATTTTAGAAACGAAGGGCCCTCAAAAGACCGGCCGCCTTATGCCCGGTCTCCTCAAGCTCAGAAGCCGGATCGGAATCAGCCACAATGCCGGCACCGGCCGCCCAGTGAAGTCGACCATCGTGGTGCCAGAAGGTTCGAATAAGAATATTCATATCGGCAGACCCATCCCAGCCCACATAACCGACGCCACCGGTGTAGGCACCTCTCGCCTGCTCTTCCATTTCATGGATAATTTCCATGCAGTGCACCTTCGGACATCCGGTGATCGTCCCCCCCGGAAACATTGCTTTAAACACATCCACGACATCCATGCCATCAGCCAGTTTTCCGCGGACATTGGATACAATATGCTGAACCGTGCTGTAGCGCTCGACTGTCATACGCTCGTTCACTTCAACGCTACCCGGCCTGCAGATGCGTCCGAGGTCATTGCGCTCGAGATCCACCAGCATGATATGCTCGGCCCTCTCTTTGTCCGACAGCAGCAATTCAGCCTTCAATGACTCATCGCTATCTCCCTCACCGCGCCTGCGTGTTCCGGCAATGGGTCGGGTCTCCACGACGCCATCGGCCGACAGCGAAAAGAGCCTCTCAGGCGAGGCTGAAACAACAAAGAAAGGAGTAAGGGTGCCGATCGTGTTCACAAAGCAGGAAAAGGGTGCCGGGTTTACCTCTCGCAGGCATGCATAGAGATCACATAATGAGTCTTCGGGGAACTCTGCTTTCCAGAAGCGGGCAATGTTGGCCTGGAAAATATCGCCTGCGGCAATATAAGACTTCACCCGCTCAACCGCTTGCTTGTAGCTTTCCGAATCCGTCGACATCACTTTACCGGCCTTTACCGGAGAGCTTTCTGACAGGCGTGGATATGGGGTCGTTCCAAGGAGCGCAACCACCTCGGCCAACTGTTCCTGCCCGATCCGAGAAGAGATATGGAGCCTCTTTTCGTGATAGTTTACGCAGATGCTCCACTCCGGTTCAAAAAGCCATAGCATGGGTCCCGAAAGATCCGATTTGGGCTCCGGCAGCGACTCAATAATCCCGCCGGCCTCATAGGAAGCATAGAAAAGCTGTCTGATACCGGGGAAACCGCTTACCGGCGCTGAAACACTCTGCTTCCACGCATCTATAAAACAGGAAGAGTCCTCCAGACCATTTAAAACCTGTGAAACGCCTTGCGAAGAGACAAGAAAGTCGCGTCCATTCGAGGATGGGTCTTCAAGAATTGCGGAGAACTTTTCCGGAAAGAGGCGAAAAAGGTCATGCGCATTCGGCGCATCACCAGGCCAATCTAATACTTCGGTATAGAGTCTGTTTTCCGGATTATCTGAATTTACGGACAATAACGGATGCATTGGTGCCACCAAACCCGAAAGAGTTGGAGACCGCCACATCAATTTCAGCCTCGCGTGCTGTATGCGGCACGTAATCGAGATCACATTCCGGATCAGGATCGTCGAGATTAATGGTAGGTGGAATCACACCTTTATGGACAGCCAACACCGAGAAAGCCGCTTCAATACCGCCCGCAGCTCCGAGCAAATGGCCTGTCATAGACTTGGATGAGGAAACCATCAGTTTCTTGGCATGATCACCGAAAACACCTTTGATACCCTGCGTTTCAGCAACATCGCCGGCAGGCGTGGAAGTGCCATGGGCATTGATATAGTCGACATCTTCAGGGTTCAGGCCGGCACGATTCAGTGCTGCCTTCATACAGCGTCCGCCACCTTCACCACCCGGCGAGGGTGATGTCATGTGGTAGGCATCACCGGACATACCGTACCCCACCACTTCGGCAAGAATTTCGGCGCCGCGTGCCTTGGCTGCATCAAGCGATTCGAGAACCAGTACACCTGCGCCCTCACCCATCACAAAGCCATCACGACCACTATCCCAGGGACGTGAAGCGCGCTCAGGCTCATCATTGCGGGTCGAAAGTGCGCGAGCGGCAGAGAAGCCACCCACACCGAGTTCACAGATGCAGGCCTCAGAGCCACCGGCAATCATGGCATCGGCATCACCGCGAGCGATGATTTCGAATGCATCACCAATAGCGTGCGTTCCCGTCGCACAGGCTGTCACGGTGGCCGTATTCGGCCCCTTGGCACCTGTCATCATGGAAACCCAGCCGGAGGTCATGTTGATGATGGTCTGCGGAATGAAGAAAGGCGAAATCTTACGTGCTCCGCCAGCCTCATAGGCCCGCATGGTCTGCTCGATCATGGTCAGGCCGCCGATACCCGAACCGACAGCAACACCGACACGCTCGGCATTCTCCTCCTTAATCTCCAGTCCGGACTGCTGCAATGCCATCAGCGAAGCAGCAACGCCGTACTGGATAAAGGTGTCCATTTTACGGGCATCTTTTTTATTGATGAATGTCTCAACGCTGAAGTCGTTCACTTCACCGGCAATGGTACAGGCCATCCCCGTACCTTCCGCATCAAACTTAGTGATACGGCCGATACCGGACTTGCCTGCAACCAGATTATTCCAGCTTAGATCCGTGCCAGTGCCGAGCGGGGTAACCAACCCGACACCGGTGACAACAACGCGTCTAGTCACGACTTACTCAGCTTTTGCAGCGATATAGTCGATAGCGTTCTGAACGCTCTGAATCTTCTCAGCATCATCATCTGGAATTTCGATACCGAACTCTTCTTCGAAAGCCATCACGAGCTCTACGGTATCCAGAGAATCAGCGCCCAGATCATCCGCAAAGGAGGAATCGGAATTGATTTCGCTCTCATCAACATTCAGCTGATCAGCAACGATTTTAATAACTTTAGCTTCAATTTCTGCAGACATATATGTCCTCCCATTTGAAATTAGGTGCGGCTTCTATCATAGCCCGAGGGGCTGTACAAGCTCTTCTCCTATGCGCCTCACCTACAAACCATCACGAAATGTGACAGATTTTTTTTACATGTACATACCGCCGTTCACGTGCAGCACGTGACCGGTAATGTACCCACCGCTCTCACCGGCCAGAAACAGCACGGCAGAAGCAATATCTTCAGGGCTTCCGAGGCGACCCAGCGGCACCTGTGAAGAGAGTGAGGCCTTGGCCTCATCACCCAATTCATCGGTCATATCGGTAGCAATAAAGCCCGGCGCAATGGCATTGACCGTGATATTGCGGGAACCCACTTCGCGTGCAAGCGAACGGGTCATGGCGTCGATACCGCCCTTGCTGGCACAATAATTCATCTGGCCGGGATTGCCCATCGAGGCAACGACGGAAGAGATGTTGATGATTCGCCCGCCCTTGGCACGCATCATCGGCTTCAGCGCCGCCTGCGAGGCATAAAAGACGGAAGAGAGGTTGGTATCGATGACCGACTGCCACTCTTCGCTCTTCATCCGCATCGAGAGATTGTCGCGGGTAATTCCGGCATTGTTGACCAGCACATCGAGCCTGCCGAAATGTTTGGCCACTTCCTGTACGAAGGCCTGTACAGCCTCTCCATCAGCCACATTAACGATCCGCGGAAGAACCTCAACACCGAGATCTGACAGCTTATCGGCCGCGCCGCCGACCGAAGCTTCGCTCGTGGCACAGATGGCGAGGTTATAACCTGCTTCACCAAGGCTCCTGGCAATCGCCAGACCGATACCCCGGCTTGCGCCGGTGATAATTGCTACTTTTCTGTCGCTCATGGTTCACTCCCGACATCAGCTATCGCCTGATCCATCAATTCGGATGTAAAGACTGCTGAAACATTCAAATCTTTTGCTACACGGCGCACCAGGCCGGCCAGTACTTTACCCGGCCCCATCTCAATAGATGCCGTAATGCCCTGGGCACTTAACTTTTCGATGGTTTCTGTCCAGCGCACAGGTGAAACCAGCTGCTCAACAAGAGCTACGCGGATATCATCGGGATCCGAAAGGGAGATTGCCCTTGCATTACTCCATACCGGGCATGTCGGAACATTGATCATTACACCGGCCAGCTTTTCCTGCATGGCGTCCGCAGCAGGCTGCATCAGTGGCGTATGCGATGGAGCGCTCACAGCCAGCGGTAGTGCGCGCTTGGCACCCGCCCCCTTCGCAGCCTCCATGGCTCTCTCCACGGCCGCCGCATTACCGGCAATGACAAGCTGGCCCGGGCAGTTGAAGTTGGCCGGCCAAACATGATCACCTTCAGAAGAGCTCTTCTCGCAAACATCCGAAACCACATCATCACCCAGTCCGATAATCGCCGCCATTTTGCCGACACCGGCAGGAACCGCTTCGCTCATGGCACGGCCACGGAAGGCAACAAGCGCCACAGCATCGTCAAAAGCGATCGCACCGGCAGCCACCAGTGCTGAATATTCACCAAGGCTGTGTCCGGCCATCTGTGCGGCTGCAGCACCGCCACGGGCGATCCAGAGGCGATAGAGAGCTGTAGAAGCGGTTAACAGAGCAGGCTGGGTATACTCTGTCTGATCCAGCTTGCCATCTGCATCCTCAACCACCAGCGCCTTCATGTCGTAACCGAGCACATCGGATGCCTGAGAAAAGGTGTCTGCGACGACTGCCTCGGAGCCGATCAATTCGGCCAACATACCCTTCGATTGTGATCCCTGACCGGGAAAGAAAAATGCCATATTAGACAATGTTAACTCCTGAATCTCTATTCCACCCATCCATGGGTGGCGAAAGCTTCAGCTTTCGCAAGCAGGCCAAAAGCGTGGTGTAGACCTGCGTCAGACAAAAAAAAGCATATGGGCATGCTTTTTTGTCATCTAATTTAATTATCCTTCGACCAGCGAACCAGGTTTGCACCCCAGGCAAAGCCGCCTGCAAATGCTTCAAGAAGCAACAGCTGGCCTTTCTCCAACTTGCCTTCACGGTAGATATGATTCAGAGCCAAAGGCACACTGGCAGCCGATGTGTTGGCATGCTGATCAACCGTCAAAGCCATACGATCAGGGCTCATCTTCAATTTCTTTGCCGTTGCCTGGAGAATTCTAATGTTGGCCTGATGCGGAATCAGCCAGTCAATTTCCGACTGCTCAATCCCATGTTTCTCCAACACTTCACCGACCACTTCACCGAGCTTGGTAACCGCTACGCGGAACACCTCGTTTCCCTTCATCTCAACGGCAGCAGCTCCAGCCGAATCAATTTTCAGATCCATCGGATCGACACCCGGAGCCGCTCCGGGATGCGGATGCTCCGCCATCAGCAGATGACGATAGGAACCATCGCAGTGCAATACCGAACCGACCATGCCGTTGGGCTCTTTTTCATCACGTGCTTCCAGCACGACAGCACCGGCACCATCTCCGAAGAGAACACAGGTAGAACGGTCCTGCCAATCAAGAATGCGGCTCATCGACTCAGCGCCGATCAGGAGTACTCGCTTGAACATGCCTCCACAAATCATACCATCCACCTGGGCCAGGCCATAAACGAAGCCGGAACAGACCGCCTGAATATCCCAAGCAGGAAAATCTTTACCGCCCAACTTGTACTGAACGATGCTGGCCGTCGATGGAAAGATCAGGTCAGGCGTTGTAGTAGCCACAACAATGGCATCAATATCATCAACAGAAAGGCCTGCATCTTCAAGCGCCTGTTTTGCAGCACCGACAGCCAGATCCGAGGTCTGCTGGTCTTTGGCAATAATATGGCGCTGACGAATTCCTGTCCGCTCGCGAATCCACTCATCATTGGTCTCTACCATGGTGGAGAGCTCTTCGTTGCTCAGAATACGTTCGGGCAGATAGCCGCCAACGCCGGTGATATGACTGCGCAGAGCCATCAGACTTCGGAAACCCGGTTCATCGTCTCAACAATATTATTAATCAGATTGGCCTCGACTTCACGTACCGCCACATCAATGGCACAAGCATAGGCATACGTATCTGCACCGCCATGGCTTTTGACCACAATCCCGTTAAGGCCCAGTAAAGGAGCTCCGTTATGTTCACTTGGATGCAAAGCACTCTTCACACGTTTAAGTGCACTGGATGCAAGCAGAGCGCCCGTCTTTGCGACAATAGAAGAGGTCAGTTCACTTTTCAGCTGGGTCAGAATCAATTTGGCAACACCCTCCATGGTCTTGAGAGCTACATTACCAACAAATCCGTCACAGACAACCACATCAACATCATTACCAAACAAATCCGTACCTTCAACGTTGCCGATAAAGTTAAGACCCGACTCACTCAGCTTCGTTGCCGCCACCTTCACAACATCCGTACCCTTGATGTCTTCACTGCCGATATTAAGCAGCCCCACGCGTGGAGACTCAACACCTTCGGCAGCCTGCATATAGCAGGAGCCCATGACGGCAAATTGGAGCAGATGATCAGAGGTACAATCGACATTAGCGCCGATATCGAGGAAGAAGGTTGAACCGCCATCCACTGCCGGCACCAGTGATGCAAGTGCGGGACGATCTATGGATGGAATGGTTTTAAGAATCAGCTTGGAGATGGCCATCAGCGCTCCTGTATTACCGGCACTGACCAGTGCGTCCCACTCGCCATCGCGAACAGCGCGCGCGCCGACATGAATCGACGAGTTCTTTTTGCGACGAACTGCAATGGCTGGAGCCTCACACATGTCAATCACATCTGCCGCTTCAACAATCTCGATACGATCTGCAATTCCTGCTGCTTCAAGCACAGGAAGAAGCACCTCAGGTTGCCCTGAGATGCCCAATTCCAATTTGGACCCGTATTTTTTGAGAGTCTGGCTCAGCGCATCAACAACAATGCCCGGAGCGCCATCGCCCCCATGCCCATCCACCAGGATGCGAATGGTCTTACTCCCCTGCGACACCGAAGACATCAGGCCTCGTCTTTCGCTACAACCTCGCGACCCTTGTAGTGGCCGCAGCTCTGGCATGCGTAATGAGGACGCATCATCTCACCACATTCAGGGCACTCGCTCATGCCGGCCACAGTGATCTTATCATGGGCCCGACGCATGTTGCGCTTGGACTGACTGGTTTTTCTCTTTGGAACTGCCATCTTTACAATACTCCTATCATCAAAACTGATGAGTTACATCAGGTATCAAACCTGATTTGACGCAACGCCGCAAACGGATGGTCATCACCATGCTGCGAACACCTGCATTCATCTCTATTTAAATTTTCACCACACTGCTGGCAAAGCCCTTTGCATGACTGACTGCAAACAACCATCGGCTTCCAAGCCAGCCAAACCTCTTCACGAAGCATATCCACCAGATCAATCCATCCGGGAGCTTCCAAATATTCACACGTATCGGAGCCATCCTGCCCCAGTTCCGCGGAACCGATCATGAAATGGCGACTGCATTCGCCTTCCATCAATAGCGGGAACTCTACATTACAGCGTACACAGTGGCGAATCAGCTCGACCTGCCACCTGCCATGCAGCGTAAAAACATCTCCTTGCGAAGAGATCTCCCCTTCCCAAAAAACATCCCGACAGAGGTTCGAAGGTGCATCAATCACACCTCGTTCACCATCTTCAAAGAGTGATTGCGGAATCTCAAGCGACCACGCTCTCCCAGAAGATGATAACTCCTGCAACTTCAAGCTTAATTGCTGCTGCACTACGCTTTCCTCCACATTCAACAGGAGGCCATACAAACCCAACTGCCTATGAATGCAGGCGGCATTATGGTTATTGGTGCATAAGGGTCAACGAAAACCTTAGTAACTATCCGTCTGTGGCCTCATATTTTGACAAATGTAGTCAAAACAGCTATTTACATGCATGATAGCGCTGAACATTCTGTGGGAGAGTGGTTAGACATATGGCTCAAGGTACATCAAGCGAGGAAGCAAAACGGCTCATGGAGACCGTATCCTTTGAACTGGATACGGATTTGCGCCTTCACCCCACCAAACTCGAACTCGGTCGGGCAGAGTTGCTGACGGACGCACTTACCCTCCCCTTTATGGATATTGAGAAGCGTTTGAACCAGTACGTGATCGGTACATCGGCAACTGAGAAGCTCTTTCTTCAAAAGAGCATGAAGGCCTATCTGGCCAAGCTCAATGCCAACCCCCTCATCCCGCTCCAGTTCCGCCTCAAGGTCCTGAGCAATTTCGAACGTGAGCTTGAACTCTTCGACTCTGAAATGACTGCCGCAGTACTCAACGCACACAAAATCGGCGTGGATCTGGTACGCAAAGCGGCACAGGGTGAGCCTAGCTACTTCCGTGTACTGGTTGAAATGGTGAGCAATGCGCTTGAGCTGGCTGTGAAGATGCTTCGCATCGGCTATGAGAACTACCAAGCACCAGCTGTACTGACCAATCGGCAATCATTCGATCTGATGCGTCTTGGTCTGAGTGTTGTTCCTGTACTGCCAGATGATGCAGACAAAGAGAAAGGGCGCCTTTTCAAGGCAGTAAGCTCCCACGAATTTCTACGATTACTGGATTTCTACGGTAAATCAAAAAAAGAGCAGAAGATGACCTGGGATGAACTGATCTGCCACGTCGGAACCCTTGAGCCCAAGCTGTACCGCAAAAATGATACGGCCCCTTCCCTCAAAGATGAGACGTTCATGGTTGTCAACTTCATGAAGCCCAACGAAGGGGCAAAAATCATCTCAAAACTGCCGGAAAAGTTTGACATGGATATGATCGTGATCCCTCTTGATGCCTTTGTTGATCGCATGGTCACCGCCATCAACCGTGTCGAAACCGTTCTCAAAAGCCCCGACCTGCAAAAAGGCGACCTGCATACCGAAGAAGCTCTTTACCGGACGATTATTGGCGGCAACGCTATTCTCGACACATTGAGAACCAAAGACAGGAACGCTCAGCGCAGCGATTACTCCGGCACCCGCGTCATCCTCGAATGGAATGCCGGCAAAGCATTTAAAGATGCCCATACTGCGGTCATTCTTGATGACTATGAATATGCGCCATCCGAAAGAAACAGCGGATTAGCCTGGGCCGTTAACAACATTAGCGACCAGGGTACCGGGCTGGAACGGCTGGGAGATGTAAAGGATTTCAAGCTGGGCGTGGGTGCCATTGTCGGCTTAAGCTGGATACCCCATAGAAATGAGCCAATGCTGGGAACGGTTCGCTGGATTCGCGAACCGAAGTCGGGCGAGCAGCGAATGGGCATTAAATTTTTCCATCAGGATTTTAAACTCTACAAGGGTGTTATGATGGGTGGGCAGGATGATGAAGGCCTATCCCGCCAATGGCCGGTACTGGTTAAACCGGGGCAACCTCACCATACTGCGGTTTTCCCCGACCCCAAGATTTACAAGAACATGACATTCATGCTTTCACATGATGGCAAAGGCGCTCATTTCAAAGTCATCAAGGTGATGAAATCGGGTCCCAACTACTCTTTCTGTAAAGTGGGTATTGCTGAAGAAGTTGTTCACAAGACCAAGTTCGAGTTTTAATTTAAAACTGGTTACTATCAGTTAATCGGACAAGAAGACTCTCTTCCGATAAAACTGTAACTCATGAATCGATTCCCGAATATCGGCCAGTGCCAGATGATCTCCGCGCTTGGCAGGCATTGGCAACCCCGGATACCAGCGACTGACCAACTCTTTTAGCGTGCTGACATCAATGTTACGGTAGTGCAGATAGGCTTCCAAAACGGGCATATAACGAACCAGAAAACGGCGATCCTGATGAATGGAGTTGCCGCATAACGGCGAAGAGCGCTCAGGCACATAGGCCCTGACGAAATCGAAAGTCAGCTTTTCAGCCTCGGCCAGTGAAATGTTTGAGTTTCTGACCCTTTCAGTTAGTCCTGAATCGCCATGGTGCTGCTTGCACCAATCATTCATGGCATCCAGCACACTATCCGGCTGATGAACGGCCAGATTCGGACCTTCAGCGACTACATTTAATTGGCCATCGGTGATGATGGTGGCGATCTCAAGGATTGTATCAATCTCAGGATCAAGTCCTGTCATCTCAAGATCCATCCAGACCAGATAATCTTTGTTCTTTTTTGCAACATCATTCATCAGCAGGAACCTAGCAGATGTGACCGCATGACGTGAATCAGCATTTCAAAGTGCTCGGAAAGTTTTCCGGCCGGCACCTTCACATCAACATGATTCCAGCTTCTGCGTACAGGGTAGTGTCGCCGATATTCAGTGAATGCCCCGGCCAAAGCTACATCACTCAACTCGGTCCAACTTCTCATTTTATCAACATCATGCATGATAGGATAGAGCGCCGTTGCCGCAGCATGTGCATCGCTCCAGAAATCCATGCTGCAACCGGTCACTTCAACCGTTGGGTTTGGTGGCAGCACCATATCTATATTCCACTCCGGCTTCACACCGAGGTAATGACACAGGGCATCGTAGACATATTGAGTGTTTGCCGCCTTTCCATCCAGTGAATGGCCGGCAATATGAGGTGTGGCGATCACCAGTTGCGGATGTGCGAGCAACCTTCGGGAGACCATCGGCTCCCCTTCCCAGCAATCCAGTATCGCAAAACGTTCCATATCCCCATCAAGCCAGTCGGCCAGAGCATCATTATCGACACACCCGCCTCGGGCCGCATTGATAATACCTCGTCCACAGAAGCGGGATAGAAAGTCCGCATCAATCAGGTGAAATGTTTTATCCGTTCCCTGCCGAATCAGCGGAGTATGAAGTGTTATCACATCAGCTTCCCTCAACACCCTGTCCAGAGAAGAGAAAGCACGATCGCTCTCAATACGCTCTCTTGGCGGATCAAGCAGCAGCAGCTTAACACCCAATGATTCACACACGGTTGCCAGCCTCCCGCCTATCCGTCCCACGCCGACGATTCCAAGTGTCATATCCGGTATTGAGATGAGCTTTCGAATGTGAAGCTCCAGCAGAGCAACCATCATATACTCGATCACCGAACCGGTTGAACTTCCGGCAGCATTTGCCCATTCGATTCTATTAGCCTCAAGCCACCGCTTATCATAATGATCATCCCCGATCGTGGCCGTTGCCACAAATCGAACTGAAGTCCCCTTCAGCAGGTTTTCATCCACCTGTGTGGAAGAGCGGGTTAATAGGATATCAACATCCTTAAGCAGATCATGGCTGATTTGCCTGCATTCCAACACGCGCAGATCGACATCTATACCGGGAAGCGATGAAAATGCCGACTCCACACCCCAGATATGTGCGTCAGCAACAATCTTTAATGGTGCCCGATTCAAGAGTTGATCTTCTGGATTTTACCGATAAGCGAAGTTGAGGAGTGCCCATCGAGAAACGGCACAACGACCACTTTTCCTCCCGCCTCACGCACCTCTCTGGCACCAACAATATCATCCTGCTGGTAATCCCCCCCCTTAACAAGAACATCGGGCAATAGCGCCTCGATAACATGAATGGGCGTGTCCTCTGAAAAAGGGACGACCAGATCGACAGACCTGAGGCCTGATAACATATGTGCGCGATCCGAAAGTGAATTAACCGGGCGATTCTCACCCTTCAATCGTTTGATCGACTCATCACTATTCAGGCCGACTACAAGGACGTCACCAAGTGCTCTGGCATCTTCCAGATAGGTCACATGACCCGGATGCAGCAGGTCAAAGCAGCCATTGGTAAACACCACCCGCTTACCCTGAAGCTTCCACTTCTCACGCAAAGAAACAGCATCGGACAACTCAACAAAGCGCTCTGTCTCCATCATCAATCAACGAACCTGAAGAAGGTCTACAACAGCGGTTACTCCATCTGTCCTGTGAGCAATGTCTTTGGCCCGATAGCGCTGTTCCGGGCTCCCTATAATCCCCTGTAAATAGACCTTTCCATTCACTGTCTCAACATGAATGGAGAATCCGGGAACAATCTTATCCTCAAGATAGGCGCTTTTGATTTTTGTTGTGATCCAGCTATCGGTAAAAAGACTTCCTGTGGAAGGAGTACCTATATGGAGTTCCGACTTCACACGATGAACTCCCTTCACGGTTCTGGAGATATGCATGGCTCGATCAATATGGTTCTGACTTGGCAGATAACCGGTCAGGGTTACCGCCCCATCAATCACCTCGACACTGACCCAGCGTGATGGCATATCTTTCTCTGCTATCAGCAACGCATCGATTTTTGAGGCAATGCCGACATCATCGAAATGCTGTCCTATACCTCGTTCATCATGCACTGCGCTGCCCACTGCAGCGGTACCACCCACAATCGCAGTTGCGACACAGGAAGAGAGCATCATGGTTACAACCATGGCAAACATTATCCGGATCAACACTTCAGACTCCTTGTCAATTCTTTTACGCCTATTTGGCCGTTCCACTTAAAACATAAGCCAGCACAAGACAGACTATTGCGAGCAATGCATAGAGAAAGAATGGAGATTTCTTCTCACGTCTGTTCCACGATGTTTCGTGATCAAGAGATTTATCTTCAAATTCGTCCTTCATTACCCGCTCCAACTATTAAAAAGAGTCTTGATGGTGCAATTAGTCAACATCACTACCCAAGCTGTCAAGCACTGCGCCAAACAGCAAAGGAAGCAGAATCCCGTCCGGCCCGGAAAGCCAGAACCCCCTGCTTCCCGGCTGAGAGAGACGCCCGACAACATCTGCAACCGAGGAGGAAGATGCAGCCGGATCAATCACTGCAGTCGTCAAACCGTCAATCCGCTTACCTAGGTTTCTGGCTGCATCCACTGCCTGCAGAAAAAGACGGGGCAAAATCTGATTCATCTGCACGTCCTTATATGTATTTCTAGCGGCATCTATCGAAAAACATCCTGGAGATGTTCAACTTTTGGAAAGGGATTAATGCCGCCGCTTGGCGTCAGGATGATTAAATCAAAGCGGCATTGCAATGCTGTAAACTGAGGGTGGCTGCCAAGATAGACTGATGCGGCCGAACGGATTCGCTCACACTTATCCTCATGAACAGCCAGCAATCCCTGCTCACGGTCCCGATAGCTCTTCACTTCGACAAAAACCAGCAAATCATCCTTGCAGGTAACAATATCAAGTTCACCCCGGCCTGCGCGCACATTGCGGTCGACAATCCTATAACCGCGCCGCTTCAAATAGCGACATGCACGCTCCTCTCCATCCTGCCCCTTGGCTGTACTCACGCTTTATCGTGATCCAGAAGTGCATAGACGCGCGACTTGGCCACACCTGTCCTCTTAGCCACCGCACCTGCCCGTTTGGATGGTGGCAAAACTTTCATCTCTTCACTCGTAAGCGCTTCCCGAAGGTCATTATCACTCACCTCCACATCGCCCGTCAGCGGGCCAATCAGCAAAACAATCTCGCCTCTCGGTTCGTGTTCCCTGAAATGGGCTAGAACCTCTTCAGTTGATCCACTGACAAACTCTTCATGCAGCTTGGTCAGCTCTCTGGCCACGCAAATCTCCCGCCCGGCCATCTTGGCTTTGGCGAGAGCCTCCAGGGTTTTCACCAGACGTCGCGGGGATTCAAGAAGCAAATAGGTGTGCCGTGCCTTTTCAAGCGTGGCAATCAGTTCACTTCGGCTCTTGCCACTACGCGGGAAGAAACCGGCATAGGTGAATTGATCGGTCGGAAGCCCCGACACAGATAAAGCCGCAATCGGGCTGGATGCACCAGGAATCGGCAATACAGAAAACCCTGCCTCACGCACCCGCTTCACTAGCCTGTAGCCCGGATCATTAATCAGTGGTGTTCCGGCGTCACTGATCAACGCCACCTTATGGCCCTCTTCAAGATAGTTGATGATCTTGGCAGCAACCTTCTCTTCATTGTGCTCATGACAGGTCATCATGGGTCTATTAATGCCAAAATGAGAAAGCAGTCTGCCACTGACACGTGTATCTTCCACAGCAATAATATCTGCCTGCCGGAGGGTTTGAACAGCGCGGTAAGTCATATCGCCGAGATTCCCGATCGGGGTTGCGACAATGAACAGTTGGCCTTCTCTGCTTAGTTGATTATCTTGCGATTCCATGTGCTCACTACTTTATCCGCGGAATCACCCTGTCGCAATGACTTGCAATCGAGGAGTTGAAAAAAGCTCCCGTTTCAGGATAACACTTCTTTTTCTGGTACTGGCAACGCTCCTGATCGGTGCTTGCGGACCGAAAAAAGATGTTTCCACCGGCCCCGCCAAAGCAGCACAGGAGCACCCTTTCACCCGTCTTTCTACCCCCCCGCAAAGCAGCAGGGAGATTCAGGCCCTTCTTGAGCTGGCACGTATTCATAATGAGATCGACATGGCGCTCACCGGTCTTGAAGAGTTGTCCAGCCTGGCCCCGCCGCCGATTAACGAAGAGGCAGCCTTCAGGCGCGTGGAACTGATGCTGGAGTTCCAATATCCGCAAGCTGTCACTGAGGCGGAGAAACTTCTTGCCGCATATCCTTTGCATGCTTTAGCACCCTATGCCTACACATGGATGGCTCGCTGGTGGATCAGCCAGAATAATGATGCCCAGACTCTGGATGCCTTTATTCAGGTACTCAAACACCCCAGACTGACACGCGAGCTTGCCGAAGAAGCGCTGAACAACGCCACACCAGTTGCCCAGCGCGCACCGGAACAGGAGGCGCTCGACTGGCTCTTTACCGCCGCTGAAATCGACATCAACCGGCAGGAGCACTGGTTGAGAGCTGCCGCCAACAAGGCTTCCATCGATTCAATCAAGGGGATTCATCAAACACCTCGACTTGGTCCTGATGCCCTGAAGAGCTTCTACCTGCATGCTGCACGTATAAGGCTGATGTCCGGGCAGATTGATGAGGTGCGTGTCATTTCCGACATTCTTGCAACATCGGCACCCAATGATGCCGTCACACGAAAAGTGGAGGCCTGGGCCTCCGGCATCACCCAGCATGTCACCATCGGTGTGCTACTACCGCTGTCGGGAAAATTTGCCCGTTACGGTGAAGAGGCACTGCGCGGCATACGACTCGCCATCGCCAATGAGAGTTATGCTAAAACGATTGACCTGCGCATCGCCGACAGTGAAAGCGAAAGCAGTGCGGCCATCCGCGGCTACCAGAAACTGGTTGCCGGCGGTTGCGAATGGATCGTTGGCCCTCTTGTCTCCGAACATACCGAGGCGCTTCTGCCCTATCTGGTTTCGCATGTGCCTGTCATCAGTCTGGCCAATCAGATCTCTGTCGCTGAAGCATCACCAAGACTCTTTGTCCATTCGCTGGCTAAAAGCGTTCAGGCCGCCTACATGGCCGAGTTCGCCTGGCAACAGGGCGCAAGAAAAGTGGTGGTGCTGAGTGAGGCTGCCGGTGATGGCGGTGATGAAGCAGAAGCTTTTATCAGCACCTTTGAGAAGCTGGGTGGTGAAATTGCCGAGCACCTCTTCCTCGATGACATCACTGATAACCGACCTGAACTGCAGGCTCTCCGTGAGAAGACCGACGATGAAGAACTTCTGGCGGAACTCGATGACGACATTGCGCTGCTGTCGGCTGAGACCGAACTTGAGGTTCGCATGCCGCTTAACTTCGATGCCGTTTACATCGCACTTCCGGGCAAACGCGTCTCGGTGCTGGCTGGTCAGCTGGCCTATGTTGATATCAGCGGTATTCCGATTTACGGCAGCAGTCGCTGGCAGGATGGGCATCTGCTTGATGACCGTGGCCGTTACCTCTCCCGCTCACGTTTTGCCAACGTCAGTTTCCCTGTAGCCGAGAACAACAGCGTTCGTCGCATGTTGCGCGCCTACCGTGAAACATGGGGAAGTGGGGAACCCGGAAAACTCTTCGGCATGGCTTACGACTCTGTACTCATCGCTGCCGTACTCGGCAGTCGTCTTGGTTTAAATGGCCGTGATGGCATTAAAGGCCTGCACGATGTCGATGGTTTTCCGGGACTTACCGGCCATGTCCATTTCGATGAAAGCGGTGTGGGTCGCAAGGAGTTCGACGTCTTCACCATCAAGCGCGGTCAACTGATCCCGGCCGGATAACCCCGTTCTGCCTGCTTTTTTTTGCCAAAAGCGGGTTTGATAAAGCAAAAGAGGCCCTGCAATGCAGGGCCTCTCTCTATCTCCTCCAATTCACCAATTAGTAAGAGAAATCCTTAAAGCTGATGTAGATAAATCCAGCGATGTAAAGAAGAGTGAAAATTACCGGAACCAGCTTGATGGCCAAAGGAAGCTTATCCGCCTTATCCTTGAAGTTTCGTAGCATCGGCACCAATTCGCGGCGCATATTGCCAAGCAGCTTGGCTTCATGATTAACGATGGTATTCATGATAGTGAAAGCAAGCCCCTGCTCATTCTTCATCAATTTGGTCATGTCGCCCTTGCTCAACCTGTAGAGCACACAGTCACTGTCAGCCTTCACATCAGCTGCGGCACGACGGCCATTCAGAAAGGATAATTCTCCGATCAGGTCACCCTCTTTCAGGGTTACAAAGGAGAGACGCCCCTCATAACGGTTGTAGTCCTGGACACTGACCTCTCCGGATTTGATGATATAGAGTGAACCGCCTTCATCACCCTGCTTAATGATGGTATCACCCTTGGCAAAGGTTAACTCTGCCAACGGCATCAAAGCCTTCTTCTCTTTCGGAGACAAGGTCGTATGCAGTGCATTGGCTTCAAGCCATGTTAAATCAACTCCCATGGTACACCTCCAATCGTTGATATTGGGAGGACTATGGTCGGGAGGGGAAAATCAATCTGTGAGCGTTATCACCTTGCCAGATAAAGAGTTTTTGGCTGACTGAAAGTAAAAGCGTATGCTATCACCTGTTAACAGAGGAGATGCCGATGAAGCCCAGCAACTATCGTGAACAGGCCCTGAAGCTATTCCCCTGGGTCTGTGCCCATTGCGGACGCGAGTTCGAAGGCAAACAGCTGAAAGAGCTGACTGTTCACCACAAAAACCATAACCACGATGACAATCCGTCTGATGGAAGTAACTGGGAACTTCTCTGCATCTACTGCCACGATCATGAACACAGCAAGTATGAAGATGCGCACCTTCTCTCCGGAGCGGAGCGCAAGGAGCACCAGGGAACCCACAATCCTTTTGCAGGTCTGGACGGGTTACTGAACCGGGCCGGCGATGATGATTAGTCCCAGTCAGGCGAGCTTCTTGTACTTGATGCGGTGCGGTTGGGTTGCATCTTTACCGAGCCTGCGCTCTTTATCTTTCTCATATTCAGCAAAGTTCCCTTCAAACCACTCGACATGCCCGTCATCTTCAAAGGCAAGCATGTGGGTGGCAATACGATCAAGGAACCAGCGATCATGTGAAATCACGACAGCGCAACCGGCAAAGTCAAGCAGCGCCTCCTCAAGGGCACGCAGGGTTTCCACATCCAGGTCATTGGTTGGCTCATCGAGCAGCAGCACATTGCCACCCTCTTTCAGCATCTTGGCCAAGTGCAAGCGGTTACGTTCACCACCTGATAGCATCGACACCCTCTTCTGCTGATCCGAACCCTTGAAATTGAAACGCCCGCAGTAGGCACGCGACGGCACTTCAGCTTTGCCGAGGGTGACAAAGTCGGACCCTCCGGAGATCTCTTCAAATACCGTTTTATTGTCATCCAGTGCATCACGGGATTGGTCGACGTAGGAGAGTTGCACCGTCTCGCCCTTGATCATGTTGCCGGCATCGGGCGTCTCCTGACCAGTGAACATACGGAACAGTGTGGTTTTACCCGCACCGTTGGCACCGATAATGCCGACGATACCACCACGAGGCAGGCTGAAGTTCAGATCCTCAACCAGAAGACGATCACCGAATCCCTTCTTCACATGTTCAGCCTTGAATACGACATCACCCAGACGCTCGCCGGCAGGAATGAAGATCTGTTTAGTGGCATTGCGCTGCTGCACCTCTTTGCTCGCCAGTTCATCAAATGCTTTCAGGCGTGCCTTCGACTTGGCATGACGACCTTTGGTGCCCTGACGAACCCATTCAAGCTCATGTTTGATCGCCTTCTGACGCGAGGACTCCTCTTTACTCTCTTGTGACAAGCGAGCGTCTTTCTGTTCAAGCCACGATGAGTAGTTGCCTTCAAACGGAATACCGCGACCACGATCCAGTTCGAGAATCCAGCCGGCCACATTATCAAGGAAATAGCGATCATGGGTTACAGCCACAACGGTTCCCGGATAGTCATGAAGGAAACGCTCAAGCCACGCCACAGATTCGGCATCCAGATGGTTTGTCGGCTCATCAAGCAGCAGCATGTCGGGGTTGGAGAGCAGCAGTCGGCAGAGTGCGACACGACGCCGCTCACCACCGGAGAGTTTGGTAACATCCGCATCCCATGCCGGCAGGCGAAGCGCGTCAGCGGCCACTTCAAGCTTACGATCCAGATCATGTCCATCGGCGGCATTGATGATGTCTTCCAGCTTGGCCTGCTTCTTGGCGATCTCATCAAAATCGGCATCGGGTTCTGCATAGGATGCATAAACCGCATCCAGCTCTGCCAACGCATCCTTGATCTCCTTAACGGCTTCTTCAATATTGCCGCGCACATCTTTGGTCGGATCAAGCTCGGGTTCCTGAGCCAGATAACCGATCTTGATGCCTGGCGCAGGCCTGGCTTCCCCGAGGATTTCGGTATCCAGACCGGCCATAATCTTCAACAGGGTCGATTTACCCGATCCGTTCAGGCCGAGCACACCGATCTTGGCACCCGGAAAAAACGAGAGATAGATATCCTTGAGAATCTCTTTCTTGCCATCGACAACCTTGCCAACACCCTGCATGGAATAGATATACTGATAATCGGCCATTAAACACTCCGGAAAATTGATCTGCGAAGCATAACAGTTCGTCAACGGGAAAGAAGAACACTCTTTGTTACTTTGCTGCTCTGTGGTTAACATCCCGGCTTCATCAGGGAGTCACACTATGTCCAAGCGATTCGAGAACAAGATCATCATGGTCACCGGTGCATCATCAGGCTTAGGTCGTGCCATTGCCCAGCAGCTTGGTGAAGAGGGCGCCAGTATCATTGCTATTGGCCGTGTCGCTGAGGCTCTGGAGATAACACAAAGCCGTATTGAAGAGGCTGGTGGTCGCTGTCTCTGCATCCCCTTCGACCTCACCAAGTTCGATGACTACGGCAAACTGTTTTTGGCACTGAAAGATCATATCCCGCATCTGGATGGTCTGGTCCACTGTGCCGGTAGCCTCAAACGTTGTGCCCCGATGCAGCATGTTAAACCAAAGACATTTACAGGGGCCCTTGATATCCATCTAACTGCGCCCAACCTGCTTACCCAGATGATGTTTCCGCTACTCAAGCGCGCCGATTCTGCCTCCATCATCTTTACTACCTGCGATATGATTGGAGAGGATCAGGCCAACTGGCACGGCTATGGCCTGGCCAAACGGGCATTGGGTTATGCTGCTGCCATGTGGCAGGCAGAACACCCCTCCATGCCCTTACGCTTTAACACCATCAATCCCGGCCGCATGCGGACTCGCAGCTTTGAACGCGCCTATCCGGGGCTCTCTCCTGCAACCGTTCCCGTTGCAGCCGATATTGCACCAGCTTTTCTTCAGATTCTCTCTGATGATGCCCGGGAAATCCGGGGGCAACTCCTGCAGGCAAACGAGCTTCTCGAAAAGAAGGTTCACTAGACCTCAACCGATCAGCTTGCGGATCTCCATACTGATCTGCTTGGCCCTATAGGGCTTGCTTAGCACGGCAATTTTCTCCCAACGAGTCACCCCCTCGAGAACGCTGTCCTGATCGTACCCCGTGGCAAAGATGATCGGCATATTCGGTGCAATTGACCTGATGATCTCTGCTGCCTGTACACCGCCCATGCGTGGCATCACCACATCAAGAATGACCAGTCCGATATCAACACGATTGGCTTTAAACACATCAATCGCCGATTCACCATCACTGGCTTCAAGCACTTTGTAATTGATGCTGCTGAGCAGATCCCTGGCGACATTTCTGACAATCTCCTCATCATCAACGACAAGAATGGTCTCACCATTGCCTAATACCACACCCGACCATGTCTTATCTTCGGATGTATTATGCTCGCCATGATGGACAAGTGGCACATAGACACAGAATCGGCATCCCTTGCCTAGCTCGCTCTCCACTTCAATTATTCCGCCATGCTGCTGAATTGAGCCATACACCATGGCAAGCCCGAGCCCAGTGCCTTTACCGACACTTTTAGTGGTATAAAAAGGTTCAAAAATATGACTCAGAGTATCTTTGGCAATGCCCATGCCGTTATCCAGCACTTTGATACAGGCATATGAATCAGCCGAGGCATTCGGATGCCTGTTTCTGAAATGCTTATCAGGAGTATAGCGACTCAGATTTACTTTTATTTTTGGGTTTTCCAGTCCCTCAACCGCATCACGGGCATTATTCACCAGGTTGAGAACAATCTGCTTGATCTGATTTTCATCAGCTTGCACCCTCAGCTCTTCAGCAGACGATACCCACTCAAGCTTCACATTTTCCGGAACGGTCACATGCGCCAGCTGATAGGTTGCTTTGAACAGATCAGAGATGGATACATCCTCCATATGCACGACATCCTTGCGTGCAAAGGTAAGTAGCTGGGCGATCATCTTGGCCGCACGAAAACTCTCATTCTCAATACTTACAATCTTTTCTGCGACCTTTGGACGATCTTCAACATCTTTCTTGATCAGGTAGAGATTGCCGGTAATGGCTGCGAGAATATTGTTAAAATCATGAGCAATCCCTCCCACCAGTGTACCCACAGCCTCCATCTTCTGACTCTCCCTGAGCCTGTGTTCCAGCTTGATCTGATCTGTAATATCGGAAAAAACAGCTGCGTAATTGGCGATGTCTCCCTGATCATTGCGAATGGCCTTGATATGAATCTGCTCAGGGTAGACCTCTCCATTTTTCCGCTTGTTATAGATGCGACCCTTCCAGACACCCCGTGCCCTGATCTCTTCCCACATCTT
The DNA here is from genome assembly GCA_050301755.1 of Mariprofundaceae bacterium. Taxonomy (GTDB): domain Bacteria; phylum Pseudomonadota; class Zetaproteobacteria; order Mariprofundales; family Mariprofundaceae; genus WSZY01. The sequence continues at coordinate 12,618 of JBNKZS010000013.1, read as the reverse complement.
CTGGTAAAAGGCCTTACCCTGCCTTCCCGATGAGAGAATATTCGGATTCTTACCGATCACCTCTTCGGGAGCGTAACCTGTTACAATTGAAAATGTTTTATTGACGTAGCGAATATTGTTAGAGCTATCGGTAATAACCACCGCCTCTCCAGCCTGTTCGAGTGCGTTGGAGAGCATGTTGAGTTTCAACTCTCTCTGCTGCCTCTCCGTAATATCCTGAACAACGGCAACAAGGCGATTATGCCCATCCTCCTCAATAACCTCGGCAATCTCTTTTAGAAAACGCATCTCACCACCGGGAAGAACAACCCTGTAGACCATCTCCGCACCGGTGTGGCTCTCAGAAGCTCGTCTCACGCAATCAAGAAATTTCTTCTGGTCATCCTTATGGATATGGGTAATAAGAGAGTCCATTGTACCGACAAACTCATCTTCCCTGACACCCAGCAAGCGTAATAATCCTTCCGATGCCCAGAACTGTTCCGAGTTCAAATCAAGAGTCCAATTGCCGATTTTCCCGACTCTCTGGGCGGCCTCCAGACTCTCTTCTGCCTTCTCCAGTTCATCGATCTTTTCTCTTACCTCAGATTCCAGGTTTTCGATGGAAGCGTGAGAAATCGAGTTGGCGATGTAGAGGGCGACAATGAGAAATATCAGCAAAATACCAACCAATGTATATCCGGCCCCCATCTTGCCATGGAGCATCTGGTGCTGTGGATTCAAAGGCACTGAAATGGACATGACACCGGCCAGGTCACCCACCTTCCAGTCCCGTTTGGGACTGTCGGAAGAGTTGTTATGACAAGCTATACACGACTCTCGCATGACATCGGCTTTGGCAAATCGCAGAACGCGTCCATCATCCATTCCTTCGACCCTGAAAAAAGGCATCTCCGCAGATCGAGTTAAGGAAGCCAGTGCATCGCGCTCAAACTGGTCCTTTGCTCCTCCGGTTTCATTCCACGGGTAAGGGTATGCACTGAAAATCCGGGTTTCAGTTCCAAAATGCTCCTCTCCGATCTCTTTGGAAAGTTCACTATGCAGAGTAAACGGAAGAGGTAGCGCGTGCTCTTTCTCTCTGAAATCATGACTGATATCGACGCCCGCATTCATAGCCCTGGATGCCACGACTTCAGAGTAGTAATTTCTGAATGAGTCGAGTGACTTGGCCAGAAGATTGGCATCCTCAATAGCATCCTGAATCAACAGCTCTTCGTTCTGTTTCGTGACAAGCCAGATCGAAAGCGCGATACCGGCCAGAAGGAGAAGAAGGATAAGCAGAGAAAATTTACGTTTGGCATACGTCATCTTCAGCCGTTTTTCATCTGCCATTCGCTCTCCCTGAATATGTTTGATGTAAAATATATTACAGTGCAACCATCGGCAAAAGTCATTAAAACTTTAGTCATGACGTAACATATCGACACCGTTATGCTTTGCCGATGATAGAATCCGATCACTCCCCATCCAGTCTCACGACACCGAACCTGACCACCCGGTTTGCCGGCCTTACCCTCCAAACACCGATCGTACTTCTCTCCGGCTGTGTCGGCTTCGGTGAGGAGTACACACATGTGGAAGGATTCTCAAACAGAGATATCGGTGCGGTTATCCTTAAGGGCACGACCCTTGAACCGAGAATGGGCAATGTGCCCCACCGCGTCTATGAAACACCTTCAGGCATGCTCAATGCGATCGGCCTGCAAAATCCGGGTGTTCGACATGTGGTGGAGAATATTCTTCCCGGCCTTCCCCATGACGAGACCCAGTTCTGGGCCAATGCCAATGGTACGTCACTGACCGAATATGCCGAGATCGCAGCTGTGTTTGATAACTCTCCGGTTACTGCCATTGAGATCAATATCTCCTGCCCCAATGTCAAAGAGGGTGGTGTCCACTTCGGTAATGACCCGGTGATGGCAGCCAGAGTGGTCGAAGCGATGCGCCCGATGACTTCGAAACCACTAATTACCAAGCTCTCGCCAAACAATGCTGATATTGCCGAAACGGCACGCATGGTTATTGAAGCAGGCAGTGACGGTCTCTCGGTTATCAACACGCTGGTTGGCATGGCTGTTGATATTGAATCGAAAACGCCTGTCATCGGCAACATCTCCGGCGGCCTCTCGGGCCCGGCCATCAAGCCGGTAGCTCTTTGGAAAATCCACCAGACACGGGCGATTGCAGATAAACACAATATTCCGATTCTCGGTCAGGGTGGTGTGACCTCCGGCCAGGACGCCATCGAGTTTGCCATTACCGGGTCCGATGCAATCGGCATCGGAACGGGGCTATTTTACGATCCTCTATTGTGTTCAAAGGTACTCGATGATCTGCGCGGCTATCTCTCCAAGTATGGCATGAACCGATACACAGACCTGGTGGGATCACTTAACATCTGATGTCATGAAAGGTCTCCATCTTTCATTCCTGCTCACCGTCAGTCTCATCTTCGGATCGCCCTTCTCCGAACAGGTATGGGCAGGAACCTTTTCGCAAATCGGAACAAGTCGCTGGGTAACTGTCAGCAAGATCTATGATGGCGATACTTTTAAAACGCAAGCAGGAGAGAAGGTTCGCCTGCTCGGCATCAACACACCTGAAACAGCACGTGACGACAAACCGGGAGAACCGCTTGCAGATCGGGCCACTGCCGAACTTAAACGTCTTATTGAAGGCAAAACGGTAAGACTGGCGTTCGATACCGAGCAGAAGGATCGTTATGGCAGGCTGTTAGCTCATATCTATCTTCGTGACGGCACATGGATCAACAGGGAAATGATCAAGCGAGGCTTTGCCTACAGCTATATCTTCGCGCCCAACTTCAAGCAGAGCTCTGAACTTCTGGAGAGCGAGCGGAAAGCCAGAGGAGAGAAGCTGGGAATATGGGCCACATCCCGATTCAGGCTACTATCATCGAATGAGACAGGTAATGAACATATTGGCCAATTCCGGATTGTATCCGGAATTGTCTCCGGCATCGATAAGGGTGGATGGGGATTTAAGCTGGAGCACCTCGCCGTCTCGATTCCAAAGATCCACCGCAAATGGTTCAAGACCCATCCTGAACTTGACCGTTACAGCCATGTGACCGTTCACGGAACCATTCGTATTTCAAATCGCGGCAAACTATATCTGGCCTTGCACTCACCTTTTGACCTGGAGATAATGGACTGATGAAACGCATTCTGATCACCCTCGTTACACTGATCGCTCTGGCCTCCTGTGCCACCAACCCGGCTTCCAAGGGTTCGGATTTTGTACTCATGAGTGAAAACCAGGAACTTGCTATCGGTCAACAGATGGCAGCCCAGGTAGCCAAGCAACTACCATTGCTACCGAGCGATGACCCTTTGGTAAAATACGTCGACAAGGTCGGCCAGCGCATTGCCGCCACTTCTGACAGGCCGGAGCTCTTCTATCGATTTCATGTAGTCGATGACGGCACTATCAATGCGTTTGCCCTCCCCGGCGGCTACATCTACGTCCATCGAGGACTACTAACCCATTTCAACAGTGAAGCCGAACTGGCTGCTGTACTCGGCCATGAGGTCGGCCATGTCACCGCCCGCCATGCCGTACAGCGTTACACTCAGGCTCAGGCATATAATATCGGCATGACTGCTGCAGCCATTCTTGTTGGCATTCCCCAAGGAGTTGATCAACTTACCAATCTTCTGGCCACCGCCATGATCATGGGTTATGGCCGTGAACAGGAGCTGCAGTCCGATGAACTCTCTCTTCGCTACCTGACTGCAGCAGGATACGATGCCAATGCCACCATCCATCTTCTGGAAACACTTGAAAGACTGGATTCCGTTGAAAAGAAAGAGCGTGAGGACACCACCGGAGAGAAGTCAAAAGAGGCTTACCACGGTGCTTTCTCAAGCCATCCCGAAACCAAGCAACGAATTAAAGAGGCCATTGCGAAGGCGGCATCCATGCAGAGGGAGGGAATGAATCGCGTAGGCAAAGAAGCGATGCTGGCCGCACTTGATGGCTATCCCGTTAAAGACAGCGCAAAAGACGGTGCCATTGTCGGCCGCCGTTTCCTGCATCCTGAACTGGCATTTCAACTCCGCTTTCCGGAACAGTGGGTCATTAAAAATACACCTCAGTCACTCACAGCGAGATTACGTCAGGAAGAGGCCTATTTTCTACTTGGCATGAAAGACCTGAAAAAACGCCGAACTGCGGAAGAGCTGCTCAAGTCGCTCTTCCCCGCCAGACATATCGGAGCCATCACAACAGGCAAGCACAACGACTTTCCGTTTGCCAGAAGCAGAGTAATGACTTCAGCTCCGCATGTCAGCAAGGCCGCCATTGATGCCAATGTATTCCTTGATGGCCCGAGAGCGTTTATCATTCTGCTCTATAGTCGACGCAATGAGATTGAAAAGTATCAACCTCAGTTTAACCAGATTCGTGACTCATTTCGTCGTTATGATGTTGCTATTGATGGTGATGTTCCGAAAATCCATAATTATATCTGGAAACATGGTGATAGCTGGAAGCGTCTGGCCAAATCAGGCAATTACATTCTAGGCCGATTTACTGCCGACAGACTGGCAGCCCTCAATGGCATGGATGCAACAGAAGTTCCTGCCCCCGGATCTTTAGTGAAGGATGTTCGGTAATCAATGAACAACTGCCAAACGTTTCCCTGGCACGTTTATTGCTCATTTTTTGACCTATGTTCACCGCAATAAGAGCAAGCGTGCCAAAGCCAACTGATCGAAAACTCATTGTCTTCTTTGCCCTGATCATCGCTCTTTTTTCATCCGTTTGCTCTGCTTCTGGCGAACCGATAACACTGCAACTGAAGTGGAAACATCAATTTCAGTTTGCCGGTTTCTACATGGCTCTCGAAAAGGGCTATTACAGCGAAGCTGGCTTTGATGTTACGATCAAGGAAATTGATATCGGAACTTCAGCTATTGACCAACTGCTTCAGGGAAGTGCGGATTATGCGGTCGTTGATCCCGGAGCGCTCCTCGCCTACTCGAATGGTGCGCCTATCAAGGTTCTGGCATCCATTTTTCAGCACTCGCCTCTGGCTTTAATCGTGACCAATCCACACATTCGGAACATTACAGACCTGCGCGGCAAACGCATCATGATGGCGCCGGGTCTTAATTCCGATATCAGCGCTGCACTGGGAACGGTTGGCATCAGCTCCAATGACTTTATCCGGCAGGATACCAGCTTCGACATTCGTGACCTGATCGAAGGTAGAACTGATGCCTTCTGCGGCTATATTACCGATCAGCCGCATCAGCTGAAAACAATGGGGATTCCGTACCGCGTATTTCATCCCAAAGAACAAGGAATCGACTTTTATGGCGATATTTTAGTCACCCTGAATCGTACCATTGAGTCAGAGCATGAAAGGGCCATAGCCTTTACAGAAGCATCTTTAAAAGGCTGGAGTTACGCCCTTACCCATATCGATGAAACCATCGACATCATTCTGGAAAAATACAACTCGCAGAACATGGCCTACCGCCAACTCCATTTCGAAGCTGAAAAAACGAAAGAGATGATACTCGGAGATGTGGTTGATATTGGCTACATGAGCGACCAGCGATGGAAATTGATTGCAGACACCTATAAAGAACAAGGACTGCTGCCCGAAAAGTTCAATGTCAGTGGCTTTGTCTATAGCCATGAAACTGGCATTCTTGATATTGTCAGCCAGTACCGCTGGCAAACAGGCATGATCGCTCTTCTCTTTTTCATCCTGATTCTTGCCATGTATAACATTCGACTTCGATTTGCGGTACGCAAACGCACAAGGGATCTGGACGCACTCAACCTCGAACTGGAACACCTCTCCTATCGGGATGGCCTGACAGGCATCACCAATCGAAGAATGTTCGATGAAACCCTCACCAAAGAGTGGAATCGTGCCCTGAGAAACCGTTACCCCCTCTCACTGGTGATGATCGATATCGATTTCTTCAAACAATACAATGACTTCTACGGCCATCAGCAGGGAGATGCATGCCTGAAACTGGTGGCAAAAGTTTTGAAAGGCGCTTGTCGAAGGGCCGAAGACCTCGTCGTACGATATGGTGGTGAGGAATTTGTGTTACTTCTGCCGGGAATGGATCCGGACCAGACCGTTCATCTGGCTGAACAGTGCCGGAAGGGCGTGGTCGAACTTAACCTGCCACATCAAGACTCACAGGCCAGCCCTGTTGTGACGATAAGTCTCGGAGTCAGCACGGTCGTACCTTCCGTTGATATGGATGCCGAATCCCTGCTCGCCTCGGCAGACAGGTTCCTATATCAGGCCAAAGAGAATGGCCGGAATCAGGTTGTAGATAAAAAGGGCCCCTTGAAGAGGCCCGGATCATCGGATCAGGCAATCCACATTTAGGCCGCCAGTTGACGCAGCACGTACTGCAATATTCCACCATGCTGGTAGTACTCGACCTCTTTCGGCGTATCAATTCTCACATCAACCTTGAAGGTCTTGGTCGAACCATCGCTACTCCTGGCCGTTACACTCAGCTCTTTAGCGGAACCATCGCCAATACCGGAAAAGTCAAAGCTCTCCTGACCGGTCAGGCCGAGCGACTCTGCTGACTGTCCGGCCTTGAACTGCAATGGAAGGATACCCATGCCAACAAGATTGGAGCGATGGATTCGCTCATAAGTCTCGGCAATCACAGCCTGCACACCCTGCAGACGGGGGCCTTTGGCTGCCCAGTCACGTGATGATCCGGAACCGTACTCCTTTCCTGCAAGAATGATGGCTGGAACACGTTCTTCGATATACTTCATCGCCGCGTCATAAATACTCATCTGCTCACCACTCGGCTGGTGCAGTGTCACGCCTCCCTCGGTTCCGGGAGCCAGACGATTGCGCAGGCGAATGTTGGCGAATGTTCCTCGCATCATCACTTCGTGATTACCACGGCGAGAACCATAAGAGTTGAAATCCTTAGGATCGACACCCTTCTCACGCAAATAGATACCTGCCGGAGAGTCGGCCTTGATCGCTCCTGCCGGAGAGATGTGGTCAGTGGTCACCGAATCGCCGAGCAGTGCCAGTACACGTGCACCCTTGATATCGGCAATATCGCCAGTCTGCATGGTCATACCGGAAAAATATGGCGGATGCTGGATGTAGGTGGATTCAACATCCCAGTCGAAACGATCTCCCGTCGGTGCACTCAGGTTCTGCCAGTTTTCATCACCGGCAAAGACATGGGCATATGAGGATTCAAACTGTCCGGCAGTAACACAGGAAGCCACCACGTCGGCAATCTCCTTCTGAGTCGGCCATATCTCCTTCAGGAAGACATCATTGCCATCCCGATCCTGACCGATCGGATCATTGTAGAGATCAATATTCATGGTGCCGGCAATGGCATAAGCCACCACCAGTGGCGGAGATGCAAGGTAGTTCATACGCACTTCGGCATGCACACGGCCTTCAAAGTTACGGTTGCCGGAAAGCACGGAGGTAACAGCCAGGTTTCCTTCAGCAATAGCAGCCGAAACCTCGGCAGGAAGCGGTCCCGAATTACCAATACAGGTGGTACAGCCATAACCGACCGTGTTAAAGCCGAGCTCATTCAACGGGGCAGTCAAGCCTGCCTTATCAAGATAATCGGTAACCACCAGCGATCCCGGGCCAAGTGAAGTCTTCACCCACGGGGCGGATTTCAATCCGAGAGCTGCCGCCTTTTTGGCGACCAGACCGGCGCCGAGCATAACGGATGGGTTGGAGGTGTTGGTACATGAGGTGATGGCGGCAATAACGACAGCACCATCTTCTATGGTCACCTCCTGACCTTTAATCGTAGTCCTTACAGGTTTCGTTGTAATACCCGCCTCTTTTTTCACCTGCTCCACTGTTTCAGTGAATGTTGCCTTGGACTCAGTCAGTGCAATGCGATCCTGGGGGCGCTTATGACCGGCCAGTGATGGAACAATGGTGGACATGTCCAGAGCCAGCGACTCACTATAAATCGCTTCAGGAGTTCGCTCATCGCGCCACATGCCCTGCTCTTTAGCATAAGCCTCAACCAGAGCGATATTCTCAGCCGAACGGTTGGAGAGTCGGAGGTAGTTCAATGTCTCCTCATCAATCGGGAAGATACCACAGGTCGCACCATACTCTGGGGCCATATTGGCAATGGTGGCACGATCTGCCAGCGGCAGATGGTTCAAACCTTCACCGTAGAATTCAACGAATTTACCCACTACACCATGTTTGCGAAGCATCTCCACGATCGTCAGTACCAGGTCGGTGGCGGTAGCTCCCTCCGGCAGTTCACCGGTCAGTTTAAAACCAACCACCTTCGGTACCAGCATGGAGACAGGCTGGCCGAGCATCGCAGCCTCAGCTTCGATACCGCCGACACCCCAGCCAAGTACACCAAGACCATTGATCATAGTGGTGTGAGAATCAGTTCCGACCAACGTATCCGGATATGCCACACCTTCATCGTTCACGAATACAGTACGGGCTAGAAACTCGAGATTCACCTGATGAACAATGCCCATGCCCGGTGGTACGGCACGGAAGGTTTCAAAGGCATTCTGGCCCCACTTAAGGAAGTTATACCGCTCACGGTTACGTTGAAATTCAATCTCTGTATTCTTTGCGGCGGAATCAGCCGCACCGAAGTTGTCCACCTGTACAGAGTGATCGATTACCAGTTCGGCAGGCGCCAGAGGTTCGATCTTTCGGGTATCACCACCAAGTGCCGCCATGGCATCACGCATGGCGGCCAAATCGACGACAGCCGGCACACCGGTAAAATCCTGCATCAGGACACGAGCAGGCATATAAGCGATCTCATGATTAGGCTCAGCCTTTTCATCCCAATTGACCAAAGCATTGATGTCATCCGTTGTGACATTCACACCATCCTCGCGACGCAGAAGGTTTTCAAGAAGAATTTTAAGCGAAAACGGGAGACGGGAGACATCCCCTGCGGCATTCAACTTGTAGTAAGTGTACCTTTTACCGTTTACATCAAGTTCGGCACGGGCGTTAAAACTATTACTCACAATCTGACTCCTGATCTTCAATTGAAATGAAGCGCCGAACACTAGCGCCGGTGAGTAAGATTCTAAAGTGTGTAATGGAACAAGAAATTATCGGAGTGGCCCTACTCCGGGAATATATGGTGAACTAATATCGCGGGCTCGAATACGAAAGCGGACTCAGAGTAGAGACATTCCAAGGCGAAAGCCGGGAAGCCTGTAGCCGCCAGTCTTAATCCGTCTCCAGATAAAAGATATTCATCGGGTCTCCCTTACCCTTGAAATGGACCGCGTTAAGAAAGCGGCAGTGCTTTTTAGTCATCTCTTTTGGCATGGTTTTCATACTCTCTTCGGTCACCAGCCCCTGAAATGGTTGAGCGATACCGCATAATCGTGCCGCCGTATTGACTACATCTCCTATCACCGTCAATTCACGCCTGGTCTCATCGCCGACCAGCCCCAACAGAACTTTACCATCGTGCAGGCTGAATCCCACCTTGCACGGCAGAAGTCCGCTCGTCTTCTCTCTGGCTGGTAACACATTGATCATCTCAAGAAGACAGGCAAGTGCCTGCTCTCCCCGGTTCTCTCCTGAAAAGCAGGCGAGCAACCCATCACCAAGAAACTTGTTAATGCTACCACCATGTTTGGTCACAATGCCTGTCTGAATCGACAAGCTTGCATTAATTGATTCATAAACCTGATGCGGTTCATATTTTTCAGCCAACTCGGTAAAGCCGCGCATATCACTGAACAGAATCGTCATGCTCTCTTCAAAGGCTAGATCATTTGGTAGCTCATCCCCATACTGCTCGAGCATGCGGACTGTTTCAGCAGGAAGAAATGCACTAAAAGAAGCAGGTCTTGTCGGTTTGTCCATAAACTCCCTCGAATCCAACACATATGATATTGGCATCGTTCACTGAAAATAAAACATGACATTTCACATACGCAAGAGGCCTGCCAAAGTCATAATAGCATTATGGATCAAAAAGCCATCTCACGCATCCATTCTACGCTACATAGGCAAGTCGATCGGCAATAAAACAAAACAGAAGAACGGATGCAGACAACTGATGTATCAGGTTAAGGCATAAAAAAAGCCCTGACGGTGAAGTCAGGGCTTTAGTATCCGGTGCAAAACACTAGGGAGGGGAGGGAACAACCCGCACCGAACAATGCGAACAATGCGAAGGAGCGATGACTGTAGCGTTAAGCCGTCATGAAAGTTTATTCATTAAACCGGTGGAAGATTTCACACAACAGCTGGATAACGCGAGTGATCGCACAGCTGATCATCGCCTTATAGTTGCTCTCGTATGATTGGATGATAGCGGGCTGACCGACTGGCCCAGGCAATTTCAAAGCCAGCGTGAAGAAACTGATCAGGTGCAATCCCCTCTCTACAGATAACTCCTGCAACACACGTCTTTTCCGGTTTCAGATCAATATATCGAGCCACGCAACGGTACGCATAGTAAACCAACTCTGAACAACTAAAGCTGTTATGCGGCTCATCCTTAAAATCAAAACGGAAATCATACCGGGCTCCCAGACAGCTCAGGGCCACCTCTTGTGCAGTAGTCACGGCCTCGTTGCGAGTGATACCGCCACCCTGCTTAAGCTTCTGATAAATGCCCTCTTCAGATGGGGCAAAGGGCTGCTTCATGAAAACCTTCTCTTTGGGTGCTCTGTTTTCCAATTTCTCAGGCAGCCGAAGGATCACCATTTTATCACAGCGGCAAAAATTGATCACATCCTCCATAAACACGCCGTCAGCCATGGCATGTATAACCATCTGCTCACCGATCTTGAATTCGTCACGCTGCACGCGCTGCAGCTTTTCGGGATTATCATCTATCATGGTTCCGGCATGTCGCCGGTTGGCCTCTGACGTAGCACCATAGAAGAATCCGACATGACTAAACTCTCCGGGAATGAACCAGCCATCAACGTACTTTTCGTATGATCTAAGCAGGATGTCACCCGGCTGAATCAGGTTGATCACCTCCCTGACATCCTCTCCCCTGACCTGATAGGCGCTTGGATCATAAACAACAACCGGGGGCGTCCAGAAGAATTTAAGATCGCCAAACCACGTCAGCAACTTCTCGTACACGTGTTTTTTTTCAGGATTATAATATTTATTCATGGCTATCCCCCCTCTCCAATAATGACTATAGACCAACATCATTGGTTAGGCTCAACCTGATCATTAAAATCTACACCGGTTGAAAACAGCGTCAGGTATAACGTTTATGAGTTCCTCAATATCAGGGCAAATAAAAAGACCATCAAAAAAGCGTGTTATAGGTTAAGTTATTGGAAAACCAGGTCGGAAAAAAAACAGGGCCCGCTCAAAGGAGCGGGCCCTGGGTTGCTTGGCTGGGGGACAAGGATTCGAACCTTGGTTGACGGAGTCAGAGTCCGTAGTCCTGCCGCTAGACGATCCCCCAATTTCAGGAAGGCCGCACCTTAATTGCAGAGGCTTGAGCCGTCAATTATCAATAGACCTTTTGCTGTTACAATCGGTTCAACCATGCCAGTAACTGAGCCTCATCCGCAACCGGAATCCCCAACTCCTCCGCTTTCGCAAGCTTCGAGCCTGCATTGACCCCTGCAATCACCAGATCGGTCTTTCTGGATACTGATCCGGCCGGTTTGGCTCCAAACTTACGCAGTTCAGCCTGGGCATCGGAACGGCTGATCTCCTGTAACGTTCCGGTTAACACCACTGTTTTACCGCTAAGCGGATGGTCGACAGGAACTTGGCGGGTCTCAAGTGAAGCAGGCCAGACACCGGCCCGACACAACAAATTGAGCACCTCCCGGTTATGCGCCTCATCAAAAAAAGAACGAACACTGGCAGCCACTTCAGGACCGACATCATTCACACTCTGCAGAGCCTCCGTATCCGCGTCACGGATCGCTTCAAGTGAACGGAAATGCTCGGCTAGGGATATGGCTGTAACCTCACCGACATGGCGAATACCAAGTGCAAAGAGAAATTTTTGCAGAGGCTGCGAACGGCTCTTCTCAACAGCTTGTTTCAGCTTCTCGATCTTCTTCTCTTTAAAGCCTTCACGACCAGCCAGATGGTCGAAGTCGATACGATAGATATCGGCAATACTCTTCAGCCTCAGCGGTGAATCATCCGCTTCATCCACTAGTAGCTCGATCAGTTTGTCGCCCATCCCTTCAATATCCATGGCGCCGCGAGAGACAAAATGTTTCAACCGCTCTTTCACCTGTGCGGAGCAGAAGAGTCCGCCCGAACAGCGAATCGCCACCTCTCCCTCCAGCTGCTCTGTGTGGGATCCACAAACCGGACAAAATTCCGGCACCTCAGGAACGGCGCCTCGCTGACCATCACCATCTGCTACGCGGACCACTTCGGGAATCACATCGCCGGCACGATGGACTATTACGCTGTCTCCTACGCGGACGTCTTTTCTGTCGATCTCGTCTTGGTTATGGAGAGTTGCATGGGTAATGGTCACGCCACCAACCTCTACTGGTGTCATCACAGCGACTGGAGTCAGGGCGCCCGTTCTTCCCACCTGAACAATGATATCTTCGATAACAGTTTCTGATTGTTCGGGTTCGTATTTA
>JBNKZS010000012.1:0-51302 GCA_050301755.1 Mariprofundaceae bacterium | reverse complement strand
CGGAAAAAGAATCGTCTCCGGCTGTTTGCGCTCCATGATGATCGATGTGGTCGATCTGGGTGTCAATGTTGCGCCCGAACTTTTTGTCGACAAGGCGGTGGAGATTAACGCTCCGGTGATTGCCATCTCATCCATGATGATGCACACCGCCACCAGTGACAGGGGTTGTCTCAGGGTCCGCGAGATACTCAGGGAACGGGGTCTCGAGGGAGAGATAAAAATCGTCGTCGGTGGCGCACCGTATCGCTGGGATCACGAACTCTACAAAACTGTCGGGGCTGATGCATGGGCAGAGAATGGCATCACTGCCGGCGAAGTGATCAAGAATATTGTCATGGAGGCCAGGTCATGAATACAGGTATGGACAGGCTGGTCGCAGCCATCAATGGCGAAGCGTCCGATCGGATTCCGGTTTTTTGCAACCTTCTTGATCAGGGCGCTGCCGAATTGGGCATCACATCCCTCGAAGAGTACTACTCTAGCGGTGAACATGTCGCCGAAGCCCAGCTGAAAATGCGAGAGAAGTATGGCCATGATAACGTCTGGAGCCTCTTCTATGTGGGCAAGGAGGCGGAACTCCTCGGATGTGAGAAGATCATTTTCTCCAAGAGCGGCCCTCCGAATGTTGAGGATTTCGTCATCAAATCCTACGACGATATTATCAATCTTGAGATTCCCGATGATATCTTTACCCATCCCGGATTTGAGGAGAATCGAAAGTGTCTTGATATTCTCAAACGGGAGGTGGGTGGAAAGTACCCAATCTGTGCCTATATCACTTCCGGCATGACGCTGCCTGCCATCTTGATGGGTATGGATAAGTGGTTGGAACTGCTACTGATGGGGCCAACCGATATCCGGGATCTGTTGCTTGAAAAGTGTTCGGACTTTTTCCGCAAGGAGATCGCAGCCTTCCGTCAGGGCGGGGCTGATGTGCTGGTTTACTCGAACCCTTTCGGCTCGACTGATTTTGTCTCCCTGAAACAGTTTGAGGAGCTCTCCATGCCGTGGATGAAGCGGGATATCGAACCCGGCGGAGTCGGTGGGCTGGTCTACTACTGTGGTAGCTCACGTTTCAACAAGGTGATCGATCGCGTTATTGAGGAGCTGGGTATCGGCGTATTCTACCTCAGCCCGAAAGATGACATTGCCGAGGCAAAGAAGATCATCAATGGCCGCGGCCTGACCTGTGGCGTAATCAATGACATCAAGCTAATCAGCTGGACAAAGGATGAGATTCGCAGCGAAGTGAAGCGGATGATTGATGCCGGCATGCCGGGCGGCAAGTTCCTCTTCGGTACGCTGGTCATGCCGTACGACATTCCGGAGGAGAATATCAGGACGATGCTGGAAGCCGCCTATGAATATGGCAGTTACTGACCCTCTGAAACATGATGCGAATTTGCTGCTTCTTGGTTGCGGAATTCTGCAGAAGGAGATCCGTTACCTGATCAAAGCGAATGACTGGCCTTTGGATACCTCCTTTTTGCGCTCAGCCCTGCATAACAACATCGGCAAACTGGAGAAGGGGCTGAAAGGTTCTCTGGCCAAGCGTGCCGACCGCGAGACCATTGTCTTTTACGGCTGCTGCCATCCCGATATCGACCATATTGTTGCGCAGGGCCATTCAGTACGCACGCCGGGTCAAAACTGTGTCGATATCCTCCTTGGAAGAGAGCTGTTTGATCGCGAGCTTGAGAATGGCGCCTTTTTCCTGCTTGAAGAGTGGGCACAGCGTTGGAGCCCGATCACTGAAGAGGTGTTTGGCAAAGGTCCGGATATTATCCGCGGCGTATTCCATGAGGCTCATAGATATATTCTCGCCATCCGTACCCCCTGTTCGGGTGACTTCGTCAATGAGGCCGAGGAGGTGGCACGTATTGTCGATCTGCCGCTGAAGTGGATGGATGTAGAGCTGGAGCATCTGGAGACAGTGTTGAAAGAGACAATGGATCGGAAACTACAGGAAGCCCGGCAATGAACGATCCGAACAGAGATCTGAATGGTCAGGTAGAGCTTCTGCAGGAGCGTGCCAAGAAGTTGGCGATGGAGAAGTCCTATTACCAACTCGTGATGCAGATGATCAGCCGGATCAGCCAGCAGCCGGGACTTGAAAATGCCATAGAGAATATGCTTCTCAACACCATGGAGATACTCGGCGGCAGCAACCTGGCCATCTACTACAGGGTCGACGAGCAGCTCTACTATGCCGATGCCATGGGGGAGAGAAGGGAGCTGGCCCAGGTTGATGATGAGCATGTGGAGAGTGTGTTCGTAAGTGGTGAGGAGGTTGAATTCGAGGGGGCCTTTGAAAAGACACTGCTAAAAACAGCCGAATTCACCAAATCCTACACCTGGTATTATCCGCTGAAAGTAGGTGATCAGGTCATCGGTGTGTTCAAGATGCTGGATCTGCATATCGACATGCGCGAACTCTATGAGCACCTGCCCGCCTTTTTCGATTTTGCTGCACTGCTCCTGAAGAACGAGATTCTAGGCCATACCCGGTTGGTCGCACTGAATGAGGTGCTTGCCACAGAGGTGGAAGAGCGGAAGTTGCGTGAAGAGGAGTTGACCCGGGTCAAGAATTCACTGGAACAGACTGTGGCTGAACGGACGGCCGAGTTGCTCGAGAGTAATACCCAGCTGTCCCATCAGTTGAAACAGCATCAGATTGTTCTCGAAAAACTGTCCCAGAGTGAAAAAGAGTACCATGCTCTGGTTCATAATCTTCAGATTGCCGTGGTCGTGCATGATGCTGATGCCAAAATCCTTATTTACAATGATAGCGCCTGCACGCTTTTAGGACTGACACCCGACCAGATGGAGGGAAAAAGCGCATTTGATACTGCATGGCACTTCTATGATGAAGAGCGTATCCCTCTGCAGCCGGGTGACTATCCGGTCAATCGCGCTATTGCTTCCAAAGCACCTGTTAAAGACCTGATTCTGGGTGTCGAGCGTTCTGTTGATAGTGAGAATATATGGGTGCTGGTGCATGCCAACCCGAGTCTGAGTCCGCAGGGTGAAGTAAAACAGGTCGTCGTTACCTTTATTGATATTACCGAAAGGAAGCAGTTTGAAGATGTGCAGGAAGCACGATTGCGTCTCTTCAAGCAGGCAGACAACAGCTCCACAAATGAATTGCTTGAGGCAACTCTTAATGAGGCGGAAAAGCTTACTGGTAGTTCTATCGGATTTTTCCACTTCGTCGATAATGATCAGGAGACACTGTGGTTGCAGCAGTGGTCAACTCGCACCAAGACTGAGTTTTGCAAGGCAGAGGCATTCGGTGAGCACTATCCGGTATCAGAGGCGGGTGTCTGGGCCGATGCACTGCGCACAAAGAAACCGCTGATTCATAATGATTATGCATCCCTTCCCGATCGGAAAGGGATGCCGGAAGGGCACGCTGAGGTAAGAAGGGAGTTGGTCATTCCGGTAATGCGTGGTGAAAAGGTTGTGGCCATTCTGGGGGTGGGAAACAAAGAGAAAGAGTACACCGAAAGGGATGTCCAGTCGACTGCGTTTCTGGCAGATCTTGCTTGGGATGTTGCAGAGTCCAAACGAACGGAAGAGGAGCTTGTCGAGGCCAACAGACGCTTCCGGGAAATGGCGGAGGCATCACCTCTGGCAATCTATGTGTCATCGGCCGGTGTGGAGCAGGTCGGTGAGTATATCAACCCTGCATTTACCAAACTTTTCGGCTATACGCTGGAGGATGTCCCCACTGTAGCTGAGTGGTGGCCGCGTGCCTATCCGGATGAAACATACCGGCAACAGATCGCCTCTGAATGGGAAGAGAAAATTGCCAGGGCCATAGAGAGCAAGGCTGATATTGAGCCAATGGAGACGGTTGTGACCTGTAAGGATGGATCCGAAAGAATTGTCTCCTGGGGCTTCGTTTCAACCGGTCAGGTGGACTGTTCATTCGGCCTCGACCTGACCGATATCAGAAAGGCCAACGAGGTACTCAGACAGAGTGAACGTCGCCTCTCCGAAGCCCAGCGAATCGCACACCTGGGCAACTGGCGACTGGATCTCGTGAACGACAAACTGGAGTGGTCTGGTGAGGTGTTCCGTATCTTCGAGATCGACAAGAATGTTTTTCCTGCCTCCTATGAAGCCTTTCTCAATCTTATCCATCCTGATGACAGGGAGGCGGTCGATCGTGCTTATAAAGAGTCGGTCAAGAACATGCAGCCGTATGAAATGACCCATCGACTACTGATGAAGGATGGGCGGATCAAATATGTGATTGAACATAGCGAAACCCACTATGATGCGATGCAAAAGCCGCTCTATTCTGTCGGCACGGTGCACGATATCACCGAAATCAAGCAGGCTGAAGAGCAACTCAACGAACTCAACCGCAATCTTGAAAAACGGGTGGAGGAGCGAACCAAAGAGCTGTTTGAAACCAACAGGAAGCTGGAGGGTTTCAACGAAATGCTGGCAGATCGCGAGATGCGTGTGATTGAGATCAAGCAGGAGGTCAACCGGCTTTGCCGGGAGTTCGGCCGCGAACCGATCTATGCCGAAACTGAAAATGCAATGAAGAAGAGAGAGGAGGATCAGTGATGAACAACAAACGAATGGCCTATTTCCCACTTCTCTTGATACTACTCCTGCTATCGGCTTGCAGCAGCCAGAGTTCGAATGAGTCGTATGATGAGACACTATCCTTGCGTCTGGCTATGACCATGCAGCCATCCAGCGCCCTTTCCATTATCGCCCTGAAAAATGGATACTTCTCCAAGCACGGACTTGCCGTGACGGTTTCGGAGTTCCCGAGCGGCAAACGGGCCCTCCGGGACGGTTTGCTGGTGGGAGATGTGGATATTGCCTTTTCATCGGATGTTCCGATTGTGGCAGCCGCGTTGGCTGGAAAGCCCATCAATGTTGTTGCCAGTACCTTTGTGGCCAATGATGTTAACCGGGTCATCGGCCGAAAGGATCGGGGTATCCGCACTCCTGCAGATTTAAAAGGAAAAAGGGTGGCGACACAGCGTGCTTCAGCTGTTCACTTTTTCCTCTCCCTCTTTTTATCGGAATATGGACTGAAGTCGAAGGATGTTGAGCTCTCCTTCATGCAGGCTGAGGAGCTTCCATCTGCTCTGACCAAAGGCGCTATAGATGCCTTCTCCATGCGCGAGCCCTACATCAGTCAGGCAAGCAAGCTGCTGGGTGAAAATGCAACCATCTTCTCAGCTCCGGGCCTTTACCAGCAGTTCGATGCCGTAGTGGTTGATTCGAAATTTCTGAAAGAGAACCCGAAGGTGGTTGATCGCCTGCTGTTGGCACTGCGCGATGCCGAAGCGTTCGCCTTCGATGAGCCGGATCAGGCGATCAAGCTGGTTGCCGATAAGCTCGGCAGCTCTCCAGCAGCGATTCTTCCTCTCTGGTCGAAACACTCCCTGAAACTGGCACTTGATCAATCCTATCTGTTGTTGCTTGAGGATATCAGCCGATGGATGCTCAACGCCGAGGCATCAGACGGTTCGATTTCGCCGGAGTATCTGAAGATCATTGATAGCGGACCTCTGGAACGGATAGATCCGAACCGGATTACGCTGATTCGCTAAAGGGATAAGGAGGCAGGTCTTGAGACTTGGCCAGCGACTGCAGATCTACCTGATCATGTTCGGTGCTATCGCCATCGGACTGGTTGCCAGCCAGTATTGGCTCAATCGCCAGTTCGTCCAGTTCACTGACAAGATTGATACCATCGCCGAAATCAGTCACAACATCTCCCACATATCCTATCTAACCACTGAGGTGATCGAATTCCCAGATGAGAAGCGACCGCGAGCGCAGTGGCTTGAGGTCTATACGCGCCTCTCCGTACTGATGAAAAATCCTCTACTTTCAGAACACGGCCAGCATGGTGAACTGGAAGCGATGATCAGTGCATTGGAGAGTATGTCATTGAATTACAATCGGATGCTGGAGATGCAGTATTTGGGGAGTGATGTAACAATTTCTCCGGAGTCGAGGCGACGCGTCTGGGCAGCAACCAATATCGCCTCACAGTCTGTTGTCGACCAGGCATCGAAAATGCGTATTGAACTGGTTGATGCTCAGCTGAGGCTATACAACCAAACCCTGATTCTGTTCGTTTTGGTTGTTTCATTGACGCTTGGCTTCTCATTGCTCTTCTTTCGATACAGCAACCGGCAAATTATCAATGCCATCGCCCTGCTTCGACAGGGAATTTCCAGGCTGGCTGAAGGGCGTCTGGAGACAAGGGTTAAGCTGATAGCAGATGAGGAGCTGCAGCATATCGCCACTGCACTGAATGAGATGGCTGAGATGTTGCAGCAGACGACTGCCACAAAGGATGAGCTTGAGGCTGTTGTCAAGGAACGTACGGCCATGCTGGAAAAATCCCGATTGGCAGCCATCAGCATCATGGAGGACCTTAACCTGCAGCGTAAGAGGATAGAACAGGCACGAGAAGAGGCTGTTGCAGCCAACAGGGCCAAGAGCACGTTCCTGGCCAATATGAGCCATGAACTGCGTACGCCGCTCAATGCGATTCTCGGCTTTTCACAGTTAATGCAGGATAGTGCCGAGTTTACCGGCAAGGCACGTAGTAACCTTGAGATCATTAACCGCTCAGGCGAACACCTGCTTCAGCTGATCAACGATGTACTGGACATGTCCAAAATCGAGGCCGGTCATGTGAAGCTGGAGAAAGATGACTTTGATCTCGGAGGCCTGATCAACGATGTTGTCGATATGATGCGTGTGCGAGCCGAGGATAAGGATCTTATCATCAAGGTGGATCAAAACTCCGAGTTCCCCCGCTTTGTCTGCGGCGATGCACCGAAAATCCGACAAATTCTCATCAACCTAGTCAGCAACGCGATCAAGTTTACCGACAAGGGAAGTATCGAGATCAGGTTCAATGGTCACAAGCTGGATGAGGAGCAGTTCGAGCTTATCTGTGAAGTTGAGGATAGTGGTAGCGGCATTCCGGCGGATAAGATCGAATCCATTTTCAGGCCATTCGAGCAGGTGGTCGAGTCGCAAAGTGATCGTACACGCCAGCAGGGAACCGGTCTCGGTCTGACGCTGGTGAAACAGTTCGTCGAGATGATGGATGGCAGAATTGAGGTTGAGAGCGAACCGGGCGAGGGTTCAATCTTCCGTTTTGTCATTCATGTCGGTAAGGCGAGCCGGGAGATTCCAGTCGAACCGGTAGAGGGCAATCGTCGGGTCATCGGGCTGCAGGCAGGGCAGCATGAGTTCAGAATCCTGATCGCCGAAGACCAGGCAGCCAATGCCGCGCTCCTGCAACAGATTCTCGAACAGGTCGGCTTCAGGGTAAAGGTTGCGACAGATGGTGAAGAGGCTGTGACCATCTTCAAGGAGTGGCAGCCTCATTTTATCTGGATGGACAGACGGATGCCGGTGATGGATGGCGTTGAGGCAACCCAGAAAATCAGAGGCCTGAGTGGTGGCGATAATGTGAAAATATCAGCACTGACCGCCTCCGTATTACGTCGGGAACAGGATGAACTGGAGCAATACGGCTTTGATGATTTTGTCAGGAAGCCGTTCCGGGCCGAAGAGATATTCAGTTGTCTGGCCAAACATCTGCATGTGAAGTACCTGTACGACGAGCCTGAAGAAGCTACTGCTGCCGCCAACGACAGGAAAGAGGCTTTGCATAAACTGTCTGAACTTCCTGATGAGACCAGGAAATCACTGCTTGAAGCTGTTACCCTGCTCGACATTAACCGGACGAATGCCCTGATCACCGAGATAAGGGAGATGGATGCAGAGGCTGCCGACCTGCTTGCCATCTACGCCGACGCGTTCGACTTCACCTCGATGAAAAAGATTCTGGAGAATGGCAATGGAACAGGCTGAGATGAGCAAAGAGAGCAAGTTCGAAATCCTGGTGGTTGAGGACACCCCCGCGAGTCTGAAGCTTATCAGCGATATCCTGACAGAAGAGGGGTATCAGGTCCGGCCTGCCAATAGCGGAGAGTTGGCACTCGCTTCAGTGGCGGCAAAGCTTCCCGACCTGATTCTGCTCGATATCCGCATGCCGGGTCTGAACGGTTTCGAGGTGTGTGAAAAGCTCAAGGTGGATGAGAGAAGCCGGGGCGTGCCGGTGATATTTCTCAGTGCATTTACCGAAGCAAACCAGCATGTGAAAGGGTTTGAGCTGGGTGCAGTCGATTTTATTACCAAACCCTTTGAAAAGACCGAGCTCATGGCCCGTGTCAACACGCACCTGGAACTTACCCAGTTGCGCAATCACCTCGAGGATGAGGTGGATAGAAAGACATCGGAGCTCCAGAAGAGTCATGCGAATCTGGAAAAGGCGCTGAAAGGCATCATCACCGCTACCAGCAACCTCCTGGCTCTGCGCGATCTCTATACGGCCAAACATCAGGAGAAGGTAGCCAAGCTCTCCGGTTCTATTGCTCGCGAACTGGGCCTTGACGAGCCCCTGATTCGAGGTGTTGAGATGGGAGCGATGATTCACGACATCGGAAAAATATCAATCGCCGCCGAGATACTCGGAAAGCCGACAAGATTGACTGAAATCGAGTACAGCATGATTAAAGGTCATGCTGAGAGTGGATATCAGATCCTGAAGGATGTTGAATTTCCATGGCCTATTGCCGAGATAGCTTATCAGCACCACGAACGCATGGACGGCTCCGGCTATCCACAGGGTCTGAAGGGAGAGAAAATCCTGCTTGAAGCGAGAATTGTAGCCGTTGCTGATGTGGTTGAAGCAATGAGTGCTGATCGTCCATACCGTCCGGGCTTTGGAGTTGAGGCTGCTCTGGATGAGCTTATCAAGAATCGCGGCACGCTCTACGATGAGGGGGCTGTTGATGCCTGCATAACGCTGATCAGGGAGCAGGGATTTACATTTTAAGGCGAAGAGGGCGATGACATCAGATTGTGGGAAGGGTAAGGATCTCCAACCCGTCTTCGTGCAGGGCAACCGTGTGTTCGAATTGAGCCGAGAGTGACTTGTCACGAGTAACAACGGTCCAGCCATCGCCGAGAAGCTTCACGGCGGATCTTCCGAAGTTCACCATCGGCTCAATGGTAAAGACCATCCCGACCTTAAGTTCCATACCTTCACCCGCTCTTCCGTAGTGCAGCACCTGAGGATCCTCATGAAACTCTCGGCCAATGCCATGACCGCAGTATTCACGAACCACAGAACATTTCTCGCCTTCAACAAAGCTCTGGATGGCATGACCGATATCGCCCAAGGTAGCGCCGGGTTTGGCGGCTTTAATGCCGATATCCAGAGCACTCCTGGCTACTTCAGTGACTTTTCGGGCTCTGGGTTTGGGTTCGCCGACAAAGAAAGTCTTGCTGGTGTCACCGTGCCAGCCGTTGAGGATGGAGGTAACATCGACATTGATGATGTCGCCGTTGCTTAGTCTCTTTGAGCCGGGAATGCCGTGGCAGACGACATGGTTGACCGAGGTGCATACGGATTTGGGAAAGCCGCGGTAGTTCAGTGGGGCGGGGATGGCACCGTGTCTTACGGTGTAATCGTGGACAATCTCGTTGATCTCATCGGTAGAGATACCGGGGCGAATATGCGATTCGATCATGACAAGCGTGTTTGCAGCCAGCTGACAGGCAGGTTTCATGGCCTCGATCTCTTCCGGTGTTTTGATACGGATCATACAGTTTCCTTCACTTCTCCTTGAGTTGTCCGCTAACTCTGGCTTAATCTTTTGCCAAGGTCACCCCTTCATCAAGTGCGGTGATATCAGGAGGTGTGGATGCGTATCTATCTGGCACAACACGGCTTGGCTGAGGATGAGGCGACTGATTCAACCAGGCCGCTGTCGGCCCAGGGACGTGAGGATGTGACACGTGTGGCTGGTTTTTTGAGCCTGTTTGAGAAGCCAAGGCCTGCCCGTATATTCCATAGTGGCAAGCTGCGGGCCGAGCAGACGGCAGCAATGTTTGCCGAAGGGTGGGGCAACCTTACTGTGGAGATTGCTCCCGATCTCGATCCCAATGCCGACCCATCTGTCTGGTCAACTCATCTGGCTTCAATAAACTCTGACCTGATGTTGGTCGGGCACCTTCCTCATCTTCAGCGCTTGGCAGCGATTCTCCTGACCGGGGATCCAGAGTGTGAACCCGTTCGTTTCAGAAATGGTGGTGTGGTTTGTCTGGAGAGAGGTGATTGCGGATGGTCGGTATGCTGGCATATCAATCCGACGCTTTTCTATGGTGAGAATTAAAGGCGCTTGAAGCTGGTGGATTATAGAAGGGGCTGCTGCTCCGAATAGTAGAGGGGGTCTAGCGGGTTCCGACCGGCACAATCATCTTCGCTTCCCCAAATGGTTCCATGGTCAGACAGAAAGGCCATCTCAACATTTTCCAGCCGTTCCGGTGTAATACCTGTTCCTGTCAGATCGGCGCCATGAAGTTTGGTTGCATGGAGCCTGCTACCAAAGAGGTTGGCATGACTCAGGTTGGCACCTGTCAATGTCGCGTTTGCCAGATTTGCACCGGAGAGAATGCTTGATGAAAGGTCGGTGTGATCAAGAATCGAGCCTCCAAGATCAGCTCTGACAAGAAGAGTGCGATGAAGATCCGCTCGAGAAAGATCGCACCAGTCCATTTCACAATACTCCAGCAGGGATTGGGAGAGGTTGCAATGGGGCATTGAACTGCTCATCAGGTTGGAGAAACGAAGATCAACATGTGACAGGGAGGCGCGGGAGAGCCCGCAGTGGCTCAGGTCGGTCATGCGCAAGCTGGAGTGATTCAGGTTGATATGATCCAGTTTGCATCGCTGAAGCTGTAACCCATCCAGACAAAGACCATGTTGCGGATACTCAAGCTTTTGAAGAAGAGTTCGGATCAGAGCATTGATGCTGCGGATATATGGTTTGTCGTGAAAATTCTTAAGATAGTGTGGTGATTGCGATAGAGATAAGGATTGAGAAGCCTGCCGAACAAGGTTGCTGCATGATTCTAGAATCGCACTATCAAGCTGCTCGTAGTGGTTTGAGCTCTGTATCGCGAAACTTTGAAGGTCATGTACAGCAACGCGCAGCTCTAATTCATCATTGGCAGGGATCGACTTTACACGCTCAAAGAGCGATTTGAGTTCATCCGGCCATGTTGCTTGCTCATTTTCCATCTGCCCACCTTAAAAGTTATATCGGCAGATTGATCTGTTTCATGAATTGAAATGCTGAGAGGCTGTTATCGTCCGTAAAGCGTGTTTAATTCGCGGTAGGTCTCCACCGTGTCAGTGAGGGCATCAAGGTTATCCAGGCGCCAGCTCCAGTTGCCCTCAACTGTCCCCGGCGTATTGAATCGTGCCTCTGAAGTCAGCGAGAGCAGATCCTGAGCAGGAAGAATGGCCATTCTGGCGACCGATGCCAAAGCTGCACGAATCATCGCCGTTGTTAAGCGGTCCATTTCTGAGCAGTCGAAATAGCGCTTCAGATGATCAAGCTCATGATCTGTTGCAGAGTTGATCCAGCCTGCTGTGGTATCGTTATCGTGAGTGCCGGTATAGGCAACACTAACAGGCTCATGGTGATGCGGCAGGTAGGGGTTGTTGGCATTGTCGCCGAATCCAAACTGGAGGATTTTCATGCCCGGAAGACCAAACGCCTCTCGCAGCTGCGTTACTTCAGGTGTGATAAGACCAAGGTCTTCTGCAATCAGTGGCAGTTTTCCAAGTTCGGTTCTGAGAGTTGATAAAAGTTCGGCTCCCGGAGCAGGGTGCCATTCACCGATACGCCCGTCCTCCATATTACCCGGAATGGCCCAGAAGGATTCCAAACCGCGAAAGTGGTCGATACGCATCAGATGCATGCGCGTTAGCTGCCTACGAATACGTTTAACCCACCAGCTGAAATCATCAGCCTTCATCGTGTCCCAATGATAGAGCGGATTGCCCCAGCGCTGTCCCGTTTCCGAAAAGTAGTCGGGAGGTACGCCGGCCACTTCGTCACAAAGGCCCTTATCGTTGATCGTGAAAAATTCCCGATTGGCCCAGACATCCACAGAGTCATGAGCGACATAGATCGGAATATCGCCGAATAGCAGAACGCCTCTCTCTTCAGCATGCTGTTTTAGCTGTTGCCACTGATAGGCAAAGAGAAACTGTTCAAACTGAACCTGTCGAATGCAACCGGTATGGGCGGCAGTTGCACTGCCCAGAGCATGTGCAGAGCGATCTCGTAGAGGTTGCTCCCATTGCCACCAGGCAAGATCCTGGTAGTCGACCTTCAGAGCGCTGAAAAGAGCATAGTCATCGAGCCAGTCAGCATTTTTGGTGAGAAATGCATCGACAACTTTCGCCAAGGCCTCATCTTCAGCGACATGTGCCCAAAAGCCGTCGGCTGCTTCGGAACGGGCCTTTTCAACGGTCGTGCTCCCATCCATGGCACTGTTACACGTTGCTTCACTCAGCCAGCCACGCGCGACACAGTCTCGCAGGTCGAGAAGCTCTGGGTTGCCTGCCGCTGATGATAGCGACTCATAGGGTGAACCATGTCCGTGGGTCGGGCCTAAAGGAAGGAATTGCCAGATGGAAAAACCGGCATCGGCAATGATGTCGATAAAGTCCCGCGCTTCCTGACCCAGTACCCCTCGTGGGAAAGGGCCGGGAAGAGAGCTGATGTGAAGTAGTACGCCGGAACGCCGGCGATCAATCCATTCGTTCACTTGTCGGCGTTGCCTCTTCGCATGGTGCCACCGCCCTCTGCTTCACCACCACCTCTGGATATGTTTTCGTCCAGTGACGGCGGGGTAGGGAGGCCCAGAAGCAGGTACAGTTTCTTCAGATGTTGGCGGTAAAGCTGATCAAAATCACGTACGGCCGCCCCGGGGTTGTAGTCGCCGAACCACCAGCACCAGTCAGAACCTTCGCAGATGCGGAGTTGCTCGCTGGCAGCCATCTGCTGCGGTTCTGTTAATGTATCAAACACCCTGTCGTATGCTTGTTTGACTTCGATGAGAAGTTCCCAGCCACGAGTCTTGGCCTTGTCGCCGATCCATGTGGAGAGGTTGCCGTAGACCCATGAGCCAGGCACGAGGCGTTTCAGTTTCTCGGTTGCCGGAGCTTCAGCTAGATAATCACTGAAAGTGGTCAACTCATAATCTTCATGCTCGGCAATGGACTGGTAGAGGTCGATCAGGAAAGGAAGGCCATTTTCATGATAATGCTCCCATGCATTTTCACCATCCATAATGATTGAAACCACAGGGTTTTTCATACCCCGGGTACGGTGACGGATGCCGGCCAGTTCATGCATGAAGTTACTCACCGCATCACTTGTGTTCCAGCGAGAATACTCAAAACCGATAAGGTCAGAGAGGTGATCATCTCTGAAGAAACAGGATATTTGATCATCCCCTTCACCGACAACCCACGGATGGTAAACCTCTTCAGGCTGTCCTTCGCGCACATTGTAGCCCAGAGAGTGGTGGAGTACGCCTTCGCCTGTGGCGCACCATTGAAAGCCTGCACTACCCAGTAGTGCAAGGGTCTCTTCAGAGACTGCCCCTTCAGCGGGCCAGCAGCCGGAAGCGGGCTGTCCAAACAGCTTCTCATGTGAGGTTTTGGCCATCTCAATATGTTCTATGGCTCGCTGCTTTCCATTCGGATAAGGCTCAGATGGGATCAGGGCATCCGGTACTGTCTCAAGAGCCGTGTTGAAATCGAGCATCAGAGGGATGATTGGATGGGCGTAAGGAGTCGTTGAGATCTCGATTTTTCCTTCAGCCTGGAGCTTGCGATGCTTCTCAGGGATTTCATCAAGCAGAGAGGCAATCAGTGTAAGAAGATCACGACGATCCTGATATTTAAAATCACGCCCTTTTTCGATCAGTCGTCGAGCTACAAAATTGTTCTTTCGAACGGTTTCACCCAGCCAGCCCAGATGGTACCAGGTAACCAGGTCGGTATAAAAGTGTCCGCCGAGGTAACGGGTAGCATCATGGATTTTGGCGTGTTCAGCCAGATTCCAGAGGCGGCTATAAGCCGGGTAGCGGTGCATGTTGCGCTCATGATTAAGTCGGAAACAGGTATCCAGAAGGTATTCACACTCATCTTGGGAATAGCTGCCGGTTTCGTGAGCAAGTGCGGCCAACAGAGGGTCTGGAAGCTCCTTCTGGTCCCGATTGAGCCAGTGGCGAAGCTGGTCAGCATAGTCTTCAATCTGCGCCGTCAGTGACGGCACATAATTGACAACGGCACGTGCGCCGGGAACCTGCTCAAGGATAACAGCCATGTCAGTGTAGTCCTTGATGGCATGCAGATAGACCCAGGGCAGGTGATAGCGGCCACTCTCCGCTTCACGGTAGAATGGCTGATGCATATGCCAGTAAAAGACAATGGATAAAGGTTTAGTCATGTCACGTCCTTTATTTAAATGATAAGGCCTGCGGATTAAACAATATGCAGATCCTGATTCAGCATGTCAGGGGTGACCAGTACGGTACCGCCTTCGCTGACATAGAAGCGCTTGGCATCCTCTTCAGGGTTTTCGCCGATGACGGTACCCTCCGGAATGATCGTGCCCTTATCAACCACACACTTTTTAAGACGGCAATTTCTTTCAATGATGACATCAGGAAGAATCACACTGTCTTCCACGGTAGAATAGGAGTGGACGCGCACATTGGAGAAGAGAACTGACCGTCGAATGGTGGAGCCGGTGATCAGGCATCCTCCAGAGACCAGCGAGTCGACGGCCATGCCGCGACGATCTTCATCATCAAAAGCAAACTTGGCGGGCGCCAGTTGCTCCTGGTTGGTCCAGATCGGCCAGTCGGCGTCGTACATGTTCAATTCCGGGTTCAGTGTGGCTAGGTTGATATTGGCTTCCCAATATGCATCAACAGTACCGACATCACGCCAGTAGCCCGGAGCACCTGTATTGGCATTCATGAATGGGAAGGCAAAGGCATTGGCATGCTCAATAGCGTGAGGAATTAGGTCATGACCAAAATCGTGGGTAGACCCTTCACTTTTCGCATCTTCTATCAGCCGGTTGCGGAGGTATTCGGCTGTGAAGACGTAAATACCCATCGAAGCGAGTGCTTTGGTCGGGTCACCCGGCATTGATTTGGGGTTGTCCGGCTTTTCGGCGAATTCAACAATACGCTCTTCGTCGTTGATGGCCATGACACCGAATTCGGAAGCCTCTTTAAGGGTGACGGGAATACAGCCGACAGTGATGTCGGCGCCTTTGGCCACATGGGCTGCAATCATTTTACCGTAGTCCATTTTGTAGATGTGATCACCGGCAAGTACAATGATGTATTCGGGGTCATAGTGGCGAATGATATCAAGATTCTGGTAAACCGCGTCTGCCGTGCCTTCATACCAGCCCTCGCCCATGCGCTGCTGTGCGGGAAGTACTTCAAGAAACTCGCCGAACTGACCGGACAGGAAGCTCCATCCACGCTGGAGGTGACGCTGCAGGGAGTGGGACTTGTACTGCGTCATCACTGAGATGCGCCGGATACCTGAGTTGATGCAGTTGGAAAGAGGAAAGTCGATGATTCTGAATTTGCCACCGAACGGCACACCCGGCTTGGCTCGCCACTCCGTCAGCCCCTTAAGTCGTGAGCCCTTGCCTCCGGCCAGCACAACGGCAACAGTGTTTGCTGTCAGGTGACTAATATTACGTTCGATATTTTTTTCCGACATCGGTTCCTCCCAGAGTCTATCTAAAGATACAGTCGACGGAGATACTATCAGTTTTCAATAGCCGGCGCTACGGATGTAGAGGGTAAATAATGAAAGCTGATTTAAAGGCGGACTTGATATATACTAGCGACAACTATGAGTTTGATTCTGCATGGAGGGAGAATGACAGTCAGCGTGCAATCCACTACACCCTTTGAAGGCCAGCGTCCGGGAACTTCTGGGCTGCGTAAGAAAGTAAAGGTATTCCAGCAACCGCACTACCTGGAGAATTTTGTCCAATCCGTTTTTGATGTAATCGGAGATTTTTCCGGTAAAACACTGGTAGTTGGAGGTGACGGACGATTCTACAATCGTGAAGCGATTCAAATCATTTTGAAAATGGCCTCTGCCAATGGTTTTGGCAAGGTGCTGGTTGGTCAGGGCGGTATTCTGTCGACGCCTGCTGCCTCGTGTGTGATTCGGAAACACCATGCATATGGTGGCTTGATTCTTTCTGCCAGCCACAATCCGGGTGGCCCTGATGAAGACTTCGGTATCAAGTACAATAGCAGTAATGGCGGCCCTGCGACTGAGAACGTAACCGAAGCAATCTATGCCCGTAGCCTGGAGATAGATCAGTACCTGACCATGGCAGCGAAAGATATCGACCTGGAAACGGTCGGAGTGAGTGCAATCGGAGAGATGCAGGTCGAGGTGATCGATTCCGTTGCTGATTACGCGGAGTTAATGCAGTCGCTTTTTGACTTCAATGCCATTCGAGAACTTCTTTCGGGAGGCTTCAGGGTTGCCTTTGACGCCATGCATGCTGTAACAGGCCCTTATGCCAAGGCCATTATAGAAGGGGTGCTGGGCGCACCTCAGGGCACCGTCATGAATGGTATCGCCAAAGAGGATTTCGGCGGCGGACATCCCGATCCGAACCTTACCTATGCCGAAGAGCTGGTTGATGTGATGTTTGGCGAGCATGCCCCAGAGTTCGGAGCAGCCTCTGATGGTGATGGCGACCGAAACATGGTGCTCGGTAAACGCTTCTTTGTAACGCCGAGCGACTCTCTGGCCGTCCTAGCTGCCAATGCACGGCTGGTGCCCGGATATGCTGATGGTATCGCTGGCGTTGCCCGGTCCATGCCGACCAGTGCGGCAGTAGACCGGGTGGCTGATCGTCTCGGCATTGATTGTTACGAAACACCGACAGGCTGGAAGTTTTTCGGAAACCTGATGGATGCCGGCAAGGTAACGCTGTGTGGTGAAGAGTCGTTTGGTACCGGCTCAGATCATGTGCGAGAAAAAGACGGTCTGTGGGCTGTGCTTTTCTGGCTGAACATCCTGGCTGTTCGCAAGGTTTCCGTAGAGCAGATTGTAACGGAGCACTGGGCACTATACGGCAGAAATTTCTATTCCCGCCACGATTATGAGGGTGTTGATGCAAAGGGTGCCGGCGAGATGATGGATTATCTTCGATCACGCTTTGAAAAGCTTCCCGGCAACAATTTTGGCGCCCGGATCGTCAAAGAGTGTGATGATTTCTCATATACTGACCCGGTGGATCAGAGTGTAAGCAAAGGTCAGGGGATTCGGATCATGTTTGAAGATGGTTCGAGAATCGTCTATCGGCTCTCAGGTACGGGTACCGAGGGTGCAACGGTTCGTATCTATATCGAGTCCTTTGAACCGGATCAGGACAAGCATGATGTTGATGCACAGACTGCATTAAGCGATCTGATCGAAATCGCAGCAACCCTTTCACGTCTGAAAGAGTTTAGCGGACGAAACGAGCCCACAGTTATCACCTGATACCACTTTAAGAGAATGCTTTAATATACTGATAAACAAGAGAATTTATGAAAAAACTACCTGAAAATGCATACAAAGTTATTGAAGCAAGAGGACATGATCCTTTTGATTATCTAGGTCGCCATCCCAACGGTAAGAAAGGCGGGATAGTGGTTCGTGCATTTAAACCGCGGGCAGAAAAGATATGGTTTCTTGAAAAGGGTAAGCAGCCCGAAGAGATGGCCCGAATAGAAGGAACAGATCTGTTTGAAGTCGAGCTTGTTAAAGGGTCTTTCGACACAATCTATCAATTTAGAATAGAAAACAGAGAAGGCCATACATGGGATGAGGAGGATCCATACCGCTTTTCACCGATGTTAGGGGAGCTGGACCTCCATCTGATTGCTGAAGGCAACCATTTCGAAAAGTACAGGATTCTTGGTGCCCATGTGCGCGAGCAGGAGGGTGTATGGGGGGTTGGCTTTGCAGTCTGGGCGCCGGCAGCTGATCGCGTCAGCGTAGTTGGTAATTTTAATCACTGGGATGGGCGAGAGCATCAGATGCGCGTGCGTGGATCATCCGGTATTTGGGAGATATTCATTCCTTCGCTGTGTGAAGGGGAGGTGTATAAGTTCGAGATTCGTGCCAAGAATGGTGATGTGTTTGAAAAGGTTGATCCTTATGCCCAGCAGATGGAAGTGCGTCCGAAAACCGCCTGTATCGTGCATGATCCTAAAAAGTATCACTGGAGTGATTCCGATTGGTTGAATCGTCGACCTGAACATCAGGCACTCGACAAACCTATGAATATCTACGAGGTTCATCTTGGCTCATGGCGAAAAGGTGAGGAGACTTATTTAACATACCGTGAACTGGCTCATCAGTTGGTCGAATATTGCCAGTGGATGGGGTATACCCATATTGAGCTTCTTCCTATTACCGAGCATCCATTTGATGGCTCCTGGGGTTATCAGACCGTAGGATATTTTGCCCCGACGAGTCGTTTCGGCAGTCCCGATGATTTCCGCTATTTCGTTGATTACTGCCATCAGCACGGACTGGGTGTATTTCTGGACTGGGTTCCTGCCCATTTCCCCAAGGATGCCCATGGCTTGGCTCGCTTTGATGGCACGCCACTTTTTGAGCATGAAGACCCTCGTCTGGGTGAACATAAGGATTGGGGAACCTATATCTTCAATTTCGGTCGAAATGAGGTGCGTAATTTCCTGATTGCCTCAGCCCTGTTTTGGCTTGATGAGTACCATCTGGATGGCCTGCGGGTCGATGCAGTGGCTTCCATGCTCTATCTCGATTACTCACGCGAAGAGGGTGAGTGGATGCCGAACAAATACGGAGGTCGAGAAAATCTTGAAGCAGTAGAGTTCCTGAAACAGTTCAACCATCTGGTCCATGAGCGTCACCCCGGTGCTGTAACGATGGCTGAAGAGTCCACATCATGGCCGATGGTCAGTCGCCCGACCTATCTTGGTGGTCTTGGTTTTACCATGAAGTGGAACATGGGCTGGATGAACGATACCCTGAGCTATTTTGAAAATGATCCGATTCACCGCAGCTATCATCAGGATCAATTGACCTTCTCAATCATGTATGCCCATACGGAAAACTTTATTCTACCGTTTTCACATGATGAGGTGGTGCACGGAAAGGGCTCAATGCCGGGCAAAATGCCCGGAGATGATTGGCAGCGTTTTGCCAACTTAAGACTGCTCTACGCATACATGTATACGCATCCTGGTAAAAAGCTTCAATTCATGGGAACTGAATTCGGTCAGTGGCCGGAGTGGAACCACGATGAATCACTCTCATGGGATCAATCAAACTTCATGCCGCATCGTGGCCTGCAGTTGATGATGCGCGACATGAATCATCTCTACCGTGAAATTCCGGCGCTGCATGAAGTTGATTTTGATTCGAACGGGTTCGAGTGGATCGATTGCAACGATGCAGCCCACTCTACAATCAGCTACATCCGCCGTGATAAGAATGGTGGAGCCGTTGTGGTTGTACTTAACATGACCCCAGTTCCAAGAGATAACTACCGCTTGGGCGTGCCTGATGCTGGTTACTACCGTGAGGTGATGAATACCGATTCGGAGCTTTATGGTGGCGGAAATATTGGCAATGTCGGCGGTGTTGATAGTGAAGCGTTTGCCTGGATGAATAAGCCGTATTCTGTTCGGCTTACACTGCCGCCGCTCTCCTGTGTGGTTTTACGAAAAGAGTAACTCTTGAAGCGGGTTGATTTTTATTTCGATTTTATCAGCCCTTACAGCTATCTGGCGGCAACCCAACTGGACAGCTTTTCAGAGGTCTATCAGGTCGAGTTTGATTGGATTCCAGTGAATCTTCCCAGGTTGATCAAGCTCTCTGGAAACACTCCGCCAGGCATGATCAGGAATAAGGCACTCTATTCGCTACGGGACTTAAAACGCTGGGCGAATTATCTTCAAGTCCCTTTCAGAATGCTCAGGCCGGGAACCTTTGATAGCCGGCCTGCGCTTCGGCTTGCGGCCGCTCTGAATGAAAACGATCGAAGCATTTTCTGTAAAGGCCTGTTTGATTCAGTATGGTCGGGGTTGATTGATCCCACAGAGGGTGGCTGGATTGATAGGGTGATAGAAGAGAATCACTTTCCTGAATCGTGGAAAGCAGTATCACTCGATGTTCTCAATGAAAATACCGAACAGGCGTTGAAAGCAGGTGCATTTGGTGTGCCTACCTTTATTCTTCACAACAGAGGACGAGATGAGATGTTTTTCGGGGTGGATCATATGGACTTTCTGGCAAGAGCCTGTCAGGAGAGCTGAGTTAAAGGCTACTCGAATCGTTTCATGCCGATGTTGCGTAGCTCTTCACCAAAATCGGGATACTCAGTAGAGGCATCGACAATGGCATCCAGTGGAAATGCGAAAACAGTGACATCGGTTTCAGCAATAACGTCGGCAACCGGCGAACTCATACCGGAAGAAGAGATCTCTCCGAAGATTTTATGGCCATCTACAGTGGTGATGGTATCTCCGCCACTGGCAATGCGAACCGTTCCGCCGATGATCAGGTAGAGATATTCGTTAAATTCCCCCTCACTGATGATTTTCTCTTCTGGCTTGAACAGGATGGTTTCACTCTGCCTGAGAAGGTTTTTACGAGCGTCATCAGGAAGTAATGAAAAAAGACTATGTTCCTTTAGAATGCTTTTAACGGTTTTGCTCATTTCTCTCTCCTGAATAGCTTACTGGATTAGGAATGCTAGCACTCTAATATCCTAAGATAGTTATAGCGTGATTTGAATCACAATACAAATAACCTGCTCATATATTTTTCCAGCATGAAAATGAGAAAATCATTCAAGTTTCTGCTATGTTGCCCGATGGATAAGGAAGTGGAGAGTGCATGGCGAAAATTTTAATTGTCGATGATAATCCGGAGTTTCGAAAGTCGTTGAGTGAAGTGCTGTTCTCTACTGGCTATGAGGTCATCGAAGCAGCTACTGGCGAGGCGGCAATTGATATTTTCGAGAAATCAGCTCCGGATTTGATTATTTCAGACCTTTTAATGCCAGGCATAGATGGTTTTGAACTTTGCCGCTATGTGCGTGGCTCCGAGAGTTCATCAAACACTCCCTTTATCTTTTGCAGCGGCTTCTTTCCGGAGAAGGAGCAGCAGGAACTGTCCAGTCTGCTTGACGTGGATGACTTCTTTGACAAGCCGGTCGACTTCGACTCTTTGCCGCCTGCCATTAAAAGAAACTTGGAAAAGCTAACCTCCAGTAATAAGAGTTATGACGATGGCAATAAAAAAGAGTTCTTCTCTTCTGCTCATGCTGACCTTGTACAGTCAAAGCTCTGGAGTGCGGTAGAGCAGGAGCGGGAACAGCGGGCCAGAGCAGAAGCCTTGGTGTCTCAGCTAGAGAAAAATCTAGAGGGCTTTGTTGCCGCAGTCGCAAAGGCTGTTGAAGCGCGTGACCCTTACACTGCAGGCCACCAGAGAAGGGTATCAACACTCGCTTGTGCCATAGCCAGAGAGCTGGGCTTGCCCGAAGAGGTCATCAAAGGCATTAAACTCGGCGCAATCATTCATGATATCGGCAAAATATATGTTCCTTCGGAATTGCTCGTGAAACCATCGGTTCTCACATCTATCGAGTTTGAAATGATCAAGTCCCATACGAAAGTGGGCTATGAAATTTTGTCCGGTATTGATTTTCCCTGGCCGATTGCCGAGATGGCTTATCAACATCATGAACGCATCAACGGCAGCGGATATCCAAGAGGCCTTAAAGGTGATGAGATCATTCTTGAGGCCAGAGTCATCACGGTTGCTGATGTGGCCGAGGCGATGATGTCACATAGACCTTACAGGGCGGCATTAGGTGAACCTTCAGCGCTAGAAGAGATCAAATCAAATCGCGGTGTTCTTTATGATGCTGATGTTGTTGATTGCTGTATCAAGGTGTTTGATCAGAAGTTTACCTTTGAGGAGGAGGTTCCTGCTGACAAAGAGGTGACTGAACGCTAACTCCTTGACGGCTTATGCCTGGTCTTTTCTTTTTCTTAGGTGGGTAAATATCTCAACCGGTTTGCTACCGATACCCTGCTCTTTCGCATAAAAAGCACAGAACTTGCTATTTAGCGGCCTTAAAAAAGGGTTCGTCAGCTTTTCCACGCCTATGGTGCAAGGAATGGTAGGAAGCTGCCTCATGCGTTTCTTGGTATCGTCAGAAATGCGTGCTGTTAGATACATGTTATCCGGGTCAACGGTCCGGGCAAAGCGGAGGTTGGCAAGTGTGTATTCATGTGCACAGTAGACTCTGGTCTCATCAGGAAGTGATGCCAGCTTCGAAAGAGAGTTCCACATCTGATCAGCTGAACCTTCAAACAGGCGGCCACAACCGCCTCCAAAAAGCGTGTCGCCGCAAAAGAGTGCATCATCAATCAGGAATGCGATATGGCCTGTCGTGTGACCCGGAACAGAGAGGATTTGGACTTGAAGGCTTCCGAGCAGGAGATCAGAGGTTTCTGAAACACCCATATCAATTCCCGGAATACGGGTCGCATCAATTTCAGCACCAATAACGGTGGCTGAAAAATGTGATTTAAGCGGTTTGTTACCATCGGTGTGATCCCAGTGGTGATGGGTGTTCAGAATATGTGTTAGTGGTGTACCGAGATGTTCACAGGTTTGAACCACAGGTGTTGCATCGGCAGGATCGATGACAGCCGTCATATCTGAATTGTGATCTTGAATCAGATAGATATAATTGTCATTCAGCGCGGGCAGTTGATAGACAGAAAAGTGTTTATGCTGATAGGACCACATCTGCCGAGCCTAACCGAAGGGGAGTTCTCATGTCACATGGTTCGATGAAAGCGGTGGTCACTGCAGTTGCTGGCAATGGCTTTGTCACTATCGCCAAATTTATCGGCTTCTTCTATTCGGGTTCAAGTGCTCTTCTTGCTGAGGCTGTGCATTCTCTGGCCGATACGGCCAATCAGGGCCTGCTCTACCTTGGCCTCAGGCGATCTGAGCGAGAAGCAGATGAGCGACACCATTTCGGCTACGGTCAGGAGCGTTATTTCTGGAATCTGGTTTCAGCCGTTACCATTTTCTTTGTCGGTTGTGTCTATACCGTTATGCACGCTATCGACAGCCTTAAGCATAATCATCAACCTGAACTTAGCCCGATTGCCTTCGCCATTATCGGTATTGCTTTTCTGGTGGAGGGTTATTCATTTCTGGTTGCGCTGACCGAATTCAACCGACAGCGAAAGGAGCACAATGCGGCTTTCTTCGTTTACTTGAGAGAGTCCAACGATCCTACAACGATTGCGGTGCTTATCGAGGACACTGTTGCGATACTGGGGCTCTTTCTTGCGCTTACGGGCATGGCTATTTCTGCATACACAGGCTCCAGCATCTTTGATGCCGGAGCTGCTCTTGCCATCGGTGGCCTGATGGGTCTTCTGGCTTATTTCCTGGCCTCGGTTAACAAGCGTTTTCTCATCAATGCAGCCGACCCGAAAATGGATGATCGTGTTAAAGAGATTTGGAATGGCGACGATCGAATTCAACGTTTGCAGCGAGTAAATAGTATTGTCATCTCCCCGGAGGAGAGCGTGTTGATGGCTGAGCTTGAGCTTCGGGAGGAGGAGCTGTTTACCGACATGAGTCGAGAAGAGGTGGTTCAGGCTGTTCACTTTATGAATCGACTCGATCTGATTCGACGCTCTCTTGAAGATGAAGTGAAAGCAGCCACGCCTCAGGCAAAGCATATCTTTATCGAGTTTGTCGGCCTGCCTGATCAGAAAAACCCTGAATGAAATAGGGTAGCATCCCCGTTTGGCTCTGCTAGGCTACTGGCACAGATTTTTTTTGAGTTGTTCTATAAGGAGAATATAATGAGTGTATTGGTTGGCAAAGAGGCACCTGATTTTACCGCAACCGCTGTTATGGCGGATGGTTCCATTAACGAGAGTTTTTCCCTGTCTGACTGTAAGGGCAAGTATGTTGTTCTGTTTTTCTATCCTCTGGACTTTACCTTTGTCTGTCCAAGTGAGTTGATCGCATTCGATCACCGTATCAAGGAGTTCGAAGCCCGTAATGTTCAGGTGATCGGCGTATCCGTTGATTCCCAGTTCAGCCATGTGGCATGGCGCAATACCCCGGTTGACCAGGGTGGTATCGGCCCGGTTGCATATCCTTTGGTTGCAGATCTGACCAAGAAGATTGCGGCGGACTACGATGTTTTGATTGATAACACCACCGTTGAAGATGATTGTGGCGATACCTTCCATCTGCTCGGTGGCAGTATTGCACTGCGCGGTTCATTCCTTATCGACAAGGATGGCACCGTTCAGCATCAGGTGGTTAACAACCTGCCTCTAGGCCGTAACATTGATGAGATGCTACGCATGGTGGACACATTGCAGTTTACTGAAGAACACGGTGAAGTCTGTCCTGCCGGATGGAACAAGGGTGACAAAGGCATGAAGCCAGATGCCGAGGGTGTTGCTTCATATCTTGCATCAGAGGCTGACAAGCTTTAACAGAGCATTGTCGTTTAGTAAAAAAAGCGGTCCATTTGGACCGCTTTTTTTTATGCTTCCGCTGGAAGTTAACTCTTTTTAGGAAGCATGATGGTAAACTCACTTCCGTGATCCGGGTGGCTCTCGACAGATATAACCCCGCCATGGCTCTCGACAGTCGCGCATACATTGGCCAGTCCGATGCCGGTTCCGTCTTCTTTCGTAGTAAAGAGAGGGGCAAACACCTGTTCAAGCTGATCGGATGGAATACCGCAACCGTTATCACTTACTTTAAGCTCAATCCATGGAAAGCATTCTCGAATTGAGACCTGTATAATACCTTCTCTTCGAGTCCCTTCAATCGCTTCACTGGCATTTTTGATGAGATTCAGGAGAGCTTGAGAGAGTTCCACTTCGTTACCCATGACAGGCATGGGTTGATCAGGCCTCTGGTAGTTAATGCGAACGTGGAGGGGGAGGATATAGCGGCTGAGTGCCACGGTTTCATCCAGTGGTGTCCGCATATCCATTTCCGATATGAGATGGTTTGATTTGTTTGCGAATGAGAGAACACGCTCTGCCATTTTTGCTGTACTTTCGATGACCGAGTCGATGTTATCCAGATGGAAGGTTGTTTTCTCATCGGTGGCGCTCTTGCGCAACATCATTGATGAAGCTCTTAAAACCTGAAGCGAGTTGCGGATGTCGTGAATAATGCCGAAGGATAATTGCCCCAGCATGTTCATCTTCCTCTGATCACCATCAGAAAACTCCGCCAGTGTTTCAGGCTGTTTTTTATCAGTAACCAATGCTTCCTCCCATCCGTAGTCTGAAGCTAAAAATGAGTGTAGCAGAGAATCATCTGGTCAGTATATGAGAATATGTGAAACTTACCTGCCAGGATCCATGGTTGTGATATCGATATGGTAGGACTGATTGCAGTACTGGCAGGAGAGGGTGACGTTGCCTGAATCATCAGCAAGCGATTCCAGCTCTTCCTGATCAATGTTTTGAAGTGCTGCAGCCATGGTCTCAGGATGGCAGTTACAGTGGTAGGCATAGGGCTCTTGACTGACAATTTTACAATCCAATGACTCAAAACACTGCAGCAACTCTTCTGGACGACCTCTTTCCAGAGCCTCGTTACTGATGGTGGCCAGCGCTTCCACAGCCTTAAACCAGTGTGCCTGATCACAACCGGGCATGGCCTCAATCATGAGTCCCAGATTTCCATACAGAATAATATCACTCTGGATCTGTGCAGACTGGGTCAGGAAGTGAAGAATATGATCGGCCAGATAATTGGAATCGTGCTCGATTGTCGAGATATAGGGCTGGCCGAAGCCTAGGTCACGTACGACTGAGGTTTGGACCGGGCATCCCATCCATGCGGAAAAACCAACCTCATTCAGGTCTCTGCTCTCAGTACCTCTCTCCCCCCAGTTGAGAAAGCCTCGAACCATGCCGGGACGTGATTCAGCCAGAATTCTTCTGACAGGAGCCTGAAGTTGTTCGCTGGATGCATCCAGTTGAAGTACCTGCCGAACGCCCCCTTTGCTATTACTAAGTAGTAAAATGGAAGCTATCAGAACGTTACCGAACACTTCTGCCACACTGCCATTAAGTCCATGGATAGCAGTGGCATCACTAACGATATGCTCTGCCCGAATGACAGCACCTCGTACGAATGCACCGGGCAGAAGAAAGCGAATTAGCCGATCTTCGTTTTCAGCCATTGATAAACCTCAATAAGAGAATTAAAACAAATAGATGCGCCATTCTCTTCAAGTTCTTTTTCGGAAAATGAGTCGCTGATTCCGATAGAGAATAGACCGGCATTAACAGCTGCTTTCATATCGCCAATTCCATCACCGATCATGATGCATTCAGCCGCTGGTCGTCTCAAAGCATCACAGGCCATTTGCATTGGAATAGGGCTTGGCTTTTCAGGCCGACCATCGGTTTTTCCGATGATTGTTTGAAAGTAGTCATGCCAGCCGAGAAGGTCGATCTGTGCTTCAGCCCGGTGTTGCCCTTTACTGGTCACCACAGCCATCGGGATACCCAGTTTTTCGAGTAGGGAGAGTATCGCTTCGGCACCATCAATACTTTGAACCTGTTTCAGGTAGAGTGCATCGTGCAGTTCCAGAAACCGTCTTCCCGCCTCCTCTACATGGTCCGGAAATAGCGGTTTGATGCCGCCACCACCATGCCCGGTATGTCGCTTAATCGCTTCTACAGTCATCTGTGGCTTACCGAACTCCTTCAGTGTCTGATTCAAAGCGCTGATGATGGGCGGAAACGCATCAAGAAGCGTTCCATCCAGATCAAACAGAACACCTCGAATAGGTGAAGGAAGTAGCGGATTCACAGCTTTCTCAACGACTCAAGTTCATTTAGAACCAGTTGGCGAAGGTGATGGGCGACAGGACCGGGCAAACCGTTGCCAATCGCCATGCCATCAACCTGACAGACAGGTAACAGCGCATTGGTCGTGCTGCTCATCATGCATTCGCTGATGCCTGGTTCATTGAGTTTCCAGGGTCGTTCAATCACAGTGATATCATTTTGTCTGGCCTGACGCAGGACCATCTCCCGCATGATTCCACCCAATACATGATGATCCAGCGGGTGGGTGACCAGCTGATCATCAATCACTGCAAACAAATTGGTTGCGCACCCTTCCAGCACATCTCCCTTATCATCAAGCCAGATGGCTTCATCAACACCTCTGGAAAGAGCCAGCTGCTTGCCCATTACACTGGCCAGCAGGGCGATTGATTTGATATCACAACGTCCCCAGCGGAAATCTTTGAGGGTGATGGCTGTGGCGCCATGCTCGATCTTCTCTTCCGATGGCTCAGGAAGTTCCCGAAGCGTTAAAATGAGCGATGGCTGTATCGAGGGGTCAATGATGTGAGAACGCGGAGCACGTCCGCGGGTGACCTGAATATAGATCATGGCATCATCAAGTCGGTTTTTCCGATAGAGTTCATGTACGAGTGCTTCCAGCTCAATGGTTGAGCAGGGGAGTGCAATACCGATCTCGTGACAGGAGTGATTCAGCCGCTCCAGATGCGGGCGGAGATCCAGAAAGTTTCCACCCAGACAGGCTATGACTTCATAAACACCGTCAGCAAACTGAAAGCCCCGGTCTTCAATATGAATGGTGGCTTCATCAAGCGGTAAAAAACTGCCGTTGACGTAAGCAATCAGTTGCATGTCAGTTTTGATTGGCTGATTCGCTTTCAGATTCACGCCACCAGAGACGAACTTGATCCCATTGCCTGCCAAGCCATGAGGCCTGCTCTACATCCTGGGATGCCTCCATCGATACGGTTGTAAGCACCTGATCATGATTGCCATCACGAACAACGGCTTCAATGGTTCCGATTTTTTCACCCTGGTTGATAGGGGCCTTAAGCGGAGAGTCATAACGAAGCCTGAAGGCGACAGAAGATTCATTGCCTTTCGGTACAGTGACCCAGACAGGGGCTGCAGGCGTCAGCCAGACGCTGTCGCTGGTGCCTTCAAAGACCTCGGCCTGACGTCGAATGTCACGTTCAGCAGGCCTGAGCGTGACAAAATTACGGAAACCGTAGAGAAGCAGGGTGCGTGACTGCTGTTGCCGTGCTTTGTCAGATTCGGTTCCAAATACCGCAGAGACAAAGCGGGTGTTGTTTCGCTCAGCAGAGGCTACAAGGCAGTAGCCGGCATTCTCGGTATGCCCGGTTTTGATACCGTCTGCTTCGGGCATGCTCCACAGTAGTCGGTTTCTGTTCCACTGGGTGCGGCCGTCAAAGGTAAAGCTCTTTTCGCTGACCAGCCTGTATTGATCAGGAAAGTCGCGCCAGAGGGCTGCGCCCAGCCTTGCCATATCGAGCGCTGTGCTGCGATGCCCCTCAGCTGGGAAGCCTGTGGCATTGACAAAGTGGGTGTGGGTCAATCCAAGCTGGGATGCCGCTTCATTCATGCGGTTTGCAAACGCATCTTCTGAGCCTGATACATATTCGGCAATAGCAATACAGGCATCATTACCTGATAGAGTCGAGATTCCGTGCAGAATTTCGGCGACGGTTGGTTGCATGCGGGGCTCAAGAAACATCGTGCTACCACCGATCTTCCAGGCTTTTTCACTCACTGGAATGCGGGTGTTAAGATCGAGTCGTCCCAGCTTAATATCCTGAAACACAAGATAGAGAGTCATCATCTTGGTCAGGCTGGCAGGTGGTAGTTCAATGGTCTCATTGGAGCTGGCCACAACCTGACCGGAGCGCGCATCAATTAATGCCCATGACTTTGCCTCTACGGAAGGGGGTTGCGGCCAGGTGATTGCAGAGGCAGAGAGTGGTATCAGCATCATGATTATGAACATCATCTGTTGTACCTTTGTTTTCAATGCCATTGCCAATCCTCCTCGGGGTCTACATTCCATTGGTGCTCTTCTGGAAGAGCGGGAACCTGAACATAAAGTCTCTGTGCGTGCAACATCAGCCGCGGATGTTTTTTTCCACCATAACGTGTGTCGCCAAGAATGGGGCATCCTAGGTGTGAAAGATGGATGCGCAATTGATGTGTTCTGCCTGTATGCGGAATTAGGCGAAGCAGCGCCATATTGCCATCACGCTCAATGACCTCGGCTTCGGTATCGCAAGCCCTGCCATCGATATCAACCCGGTAGCACCCCTGGCGATCCCTCTGTTTGCTGATGGGCTCCCTTATACGTTTTGTATCCCATTCGGGTGCCGGTGATACGACTGCCAGATAACTTTTCTGAACATGGCTGTGCCAGAGGCTTTGCATCTGTTGCAGCAGCTTCGGATCAGTGCAGAGAAGCATAAGCCCGGATGTGTCCCGATCAAGCCGATGGACCGGACGCAGGCTCTTCGCCTGCTGAGGTGAAAGATTCAGATATTTTGCAAGCTCATCAGGAAGTGTGCCGAGGCTTCGATGCAGTGCTTCCTGTGCATACTGCCCGCTCTTTTTATGTATCAGATAGAGTGAGCCCTGCTGCCAGATGAGTTGCTCAGCGGCAAAAGGGGTCAGTGATTCATTTTCGAGAGTAACTATTCGCAGTTGATCACCATCAACAACAAGCCTGCCCGCTTTGCGGCAGCGCTTTTTGTTAACGTAAACCCCGCCTTCATCAATGGCGCGGCGAATTCGGCGGCGGGAGAGGGAGACACAGCCTGCCAGAAAATGGTCAAGCCGAGTGGGCTCACTCAGTTTGGGAACAGTCAATTGTTGATCCTGAAAATCAGCCATACCGATTAAGCTTCGGTAAGGATGGCGAGCACCTCATCATGGTTTTTACATATGTTCATCAGATCGAAGGTATGATCGACCGACATCACCAGAGAGCGCTGCATCTGTGCAATACTTTCACTCCACATATCTCCGTAAAGGATGAGAGGCCTGGATTCGAGCACGTTGATAGCCAGAAGATCCCAAGTCATTGCCAGTTCAGCCAGTGTCCCCAGGCCACCGGGGAGGACAAGATAGGCATCTGCACCTTCAATCAACACCTGCATGCGCTCAAAAAAGTCTTTGGCACGAACCTCTTCGCTTAAGGTGTTATCCGGCGGTGTAGGAAATCGTTCCAGCGTAACGCCACGAATGTGTCCGCCACCCTGGTAGATACCTTGTGAGAAGGCCGCCATCATTCCCTGATGCCCGCCGGTCATCCCATCCCATCCAAGCTGAGCAATTTTTGCTGAAAGTGCTTCGACATCGCCGAATGCTGAGGCTTCAGGCCCGATACGGGATGAACCAAAGGCTGTGATACGCTTGCGGCTCTTATCCATCATA
The DNA here is from genome assembly GCA_050301755.1 of Mariprofundaceae bacterium. Classification (GTDB taxonomy): domain Bacteria; phylum Pseudomonadota; class Zetaproteobacteria; order Mariprofundales; family Mariprofundaceae; genus WSZY01. Next base: position 20,990 of record JBNKZS010000012.1, on the reverse strand, counting down.
ACTATTCGATGACCACAATGGCATTGCTGTAGCCCTGTTGTTGTAGTGAAAGGACATGGGTTTCAATATTTTTCTCATCATCAAACGGACCGATGCGAACGCGGTAGACCGGGGAAAATCCGCCATTTCTGGCATAAATGCCTACAGAAGGATAATCAGTGGCAAGTTCACCCTTCAGGCGGTTGGCATTCGCTGCAGAGGAAAACGCCCCAAGCTGGATGTACATAGCGCCGCGCTGAACGGTTTGAGATGCAACAGCTGGCTGGGCTGGCGGCTTAGGCAGTTTGAGAGGAGCCGGTACGGATCGGGGAGGGTTCTGGCTGGCGGCTATCAGACGATTGCTACCAAGGGTCTCCACTCGAACAGGAGCAGTGCCTTCACTGTCATAACCAAGCGCTCTGGCAGCAGCATAAGAGAGATCAATAATCCGGTTTTTCACAAAAGGTCCTCGGTCGTTAACGCGGACAACAACAGAGCGGCCGTTGTTGAGGTTGGTGACTCGCACCATCGTTGGCATCGGTAGCGTCTTGTGAGCTGCAGACATGGCGTGCATGTCATAGCGCTCACCGTTGGCAGTCTTCTTACCATGAAACTTGGTGCCATACCATGAGGCCGTGCCTGTTTCATTATAGCCATCAGCGGAAGAGAGAGGATAGTACCAGCGACCGGCAATCTGATAGGGATTGCCGGTTTTGACGTAGCCGCCTTTACCGCTGGGAAGTCGCGCCGGCTGCTTTGATGGGTAGGAGGAGGCTGAGGGAGCCCCATCCCTCGAGGATGGAGAGTAGGTCACATGTGACTTGCCGCATCCTGATAGTAGAAGAGCCACTATGGCGGCCACGAAAAAAAAAGTTTTCATGATTCCACTTTGCAGAGAGGGCAATCAAGCATATGTGCCAGTTCCGTGATGGCCATGGCATAGTTGTAGGAACGATTCCAGCGGGTGATGACATAGAAATTGCGGTGCACAATGGCTGTACGCTTGCCTTTATCAGTGACCCGTTGAATCAAGGCGACCTGATCATCATCCTGCCAAATTTTTGGAAGTTTCAGCGGTGCGTGTTTACGGACTTCTGCCAGAGAGCGCCATTTTTTCGTTTCATCCCTGAGCATTTTGGCAAAGAACACCTTCTGAGGAAGACGATCAAGCCAATAGGCGACAGGACGATGGTCATCCCATCCGTAGCGGTGAAAATAGTGAGCGACGCTGTTAATGATGTCAGCAGGAGATTCCCATACGTCCCTGCGCCCGTCACCATCGGCATCAACAGCATAACCACGGTAGGATGAAGGGATGAATTGAGTGGTTCCGAAAGCACCCGCATAGGAGCCTTTGACCTCGGTCGGAAGACGCGTCTCCTCTTTGCAGAGCAGCAGAAAATGGCCCAATTCGTTACGGAAGAAGTTTGCACGTCTGGGATACCCGGTTGCCAGCGTAAAAAGCGCGTCGAGAACTCGGTCTTTGCCTTTGTAATGCCCGTACCGGGTCTCCATTCCCAAGATGGCGGCAATGATTTCGGGTTGAACACCGTATTTTTTATGCGCTTTCTCGAAGATTGCCTGATGCTCTTTCAGATAGGCTGCGCCTTTATCTGCCAGTGACTGGTGAACAAAAAGGGGGCGATATTCAGCATAACTTTTTGACTCATAGGGAGTCTTTATACGTTTGATGATTGTCTCATCAAACTCAGCTTCGTTAATAGCACGCTCAATGAACTCGATATCAAGACCCGTCTCATCATGGAGTTTTCGGATAAGAGCGGTTCGCTCAGAGGAGAGGGTGTCTGAAGAGAAAGCGAGCGTGGGGAGAACGGAGGCCGTAGCCAGTGCCGCTGAACCGTAGAGCATCAAGTGGCGACGAGTGATATCTGGCTGGGTCATGTTTTTATAATCGGACATGGCGAAATGGTAGCGTCAAGTGATCGAAATCCATAGAGGAAAGGTTGCCGGAGAAGGCGAAATGTTTACCTGCGATTAAGTAGAGGTTCCTGAATGCCAGAAGAACCGAATTAAAAGACAAACTCCCGTTTGGCTGGCAGGCCTTCCATGTCCTGAAGAAGTGTTTCAAATAGAGCGGTGCGGATGCAGGCGACGCCATTAAACTCCATATGGACCAGAGACAACACCGGGTTGCTACCGATGAAAGCGACGATCTGACCAGACTCTTTCAGCAGTGCTCTGATGTGACTGGGGATCTCTTTGAGAGCAGCTGTCACAACAATAACATCAAAGGAGCCTGAAACAGCCTTTGCCAGAGCATCACTATCCATGGCATTGACATGAATGACCGATGCATTACTGACACCATGGGTCTGGAGGTTATTACGGGATAGTGAAACAAGCTCTTCATGAAGCTCGCAACTGACAACCTCTGCGGAACGCATTGACAGCATGGTTGTCAGAAAACCGGTTCCTGTACCGATTTCCAGCACACGCTCATTTCCGGTCAGGTTCAGGCTCTGCATAATGCTCGCCTCCTGAAGAGGAGAAAGCATCTCCTGATTGCAGGGGAGGGGAACGTGCCCTTCCATGTAGGCTAGGCTTTTTAGGTGGGCAGGCAGGTACTCTTCACGGGGGAGCGATTCGATCATATCAAGCAGTTCTGGCTCTAATACTTTGCAGCATCGGATCTGGTACTCAACCATATTGCGTCGAGCGGCTTCGAAGTTCGCGGTTGTTTCCATGAGAAATCCCCTGTCAAAGATTGATGCTAAAACCTGCTACAGTAGCTGATGAAAAACAAGTCCGGATCGATACTTTCAGGTGAGAAAGATGGCTACTCGTTATTGGCATGAAGTTTGAAATTGCGTAGAACTTTGCCGCTTTGGCCAAGGCTTCCAGCCGTGATAACCCGCTTGCCATCTATCGCCACTTCAAGTGCAACCGGATTTCCGCAGGTCAGCATCAGAAACGGAGATGGATGATGAATGGTAATGCTTTCTCCGCTGTGCAGAAGTGCTTCTCTGAGTGGAAGTGCGCCCTCAACAGATCCCTCTTCAGTATAAAGCTGCAGCCAGACATCAGCACCGATGGCAAACAACTTGTATTCATGAGCAACGGAAGGCTCTGAAATGGAGACGCTATCCTCTGTCGACGCAGAGGAAGCTGCAGCCGGGAGCTGTTTTGTATTCTCTCCGCTGCCACTCAATAAGGGCGCCTCATTGACTGCAGGGATGGTGCCTTCAGTGACTTTTTCTGCTGGCAATGAACTCTGGTCCGGCTGTTCATTATCTATCAGATTGAACAGGATCAACACCACCACAAACACCAGCGCTGCAACAATTACCCACGTTTTATTCGGAGCGATTGAAGGGTCGGGAAAGGTCAGGGGCTTGGTGAGCTTGTATTGTCCCGTTTTCAGCTTCTCGATACTGTCGCTAACATCAAGCCCCAGAAAAGAGGCGTACTGCTTCAGAAAACCGAGCGCGTAAACCTCACCGGGCATCTCACTCCAGTCTCCGGACTCCAAAGCTTCAATGTAAACAGGCCTAAGCTTCAGGGTGAGGCCGATCTCTTCGGTATTGAGCTTCCGGGACTTGCGAGCACTCTTGAGGCAATGGGCCAGTTCAAGCAGAAGCTCCTCCCGGGAAGCCGCCTCTTCAATCCTGCCTGAGCACTGTTCAGCTTCCTTATGAGACTCTTCGTGACTCATGGCCGATTCAACTTGATCATGGTGTCAGCAGCCCAAGCCCGGTCCAGTTCTGAAATGGTCGATTGCTCCATAAAGGTGCCTAGCCGCTGCCGGGCAGTGCTGCGGTCATTTTGCAGTTTCAGAACTCCGACCAGTCCTTCTAACACAGCTCGGTTAGCCGGCTCTTCTTTGAACATGCCTTCATAGAGGGCTCTGGCGTAGTTGAGTTGATTGTATGCAACATGGGCCTCTGCCTCTTTAATGCGGGAAAGCATCTGTTTAAGGCTGAAGGATCCAGCTTTCTGATAGGTTCGAATGGCTTCATCAAACTGATTCAATCCCAAGTATGCATCGCCGAGATTGATGAAGGCCATGAACTGGTTACGATAGCGGGGGTCTTCAAGAGCCTTTTTCAGCTGTTTTTTTGCGGCCTCATACTTTTTCATTTGAAGTAAAAGGCTACCGTAGTTGTTGTGTGTTGCTGACCCGGCACCGGCCCGTAGGGCACGCTTATAGTAGGATTCGGATTTATCAAGATTACCGCGCAGGCGCCAAGCATATCCCAAAGCATCAAGCACATCCGATTGTTTGGGATCAATCTCTTCTGCCAGCATAAACTCTTCAAATGCCTTGGGAAGCTGGTTTTTATAGAGCGCATCCAGCCCAAGTTGATAATGGAGCTTGGCTCGCTTGATTTGATCCTCATCACTTGGCTTGTTCGAAGCTGAACAGCCGCTTAGCAGTATAAGAACAGCTACAGCTAAAACCACTACAGCGGTGCTGTGCGGCCGAATAAGGGTGAAAGTACTATTCAAAGAAATCTCTCCACAAGTGCATGAATGGGTCGTAGTGCATCATCACTCTGCACCTTTAAATCGGCAAAGACGCCATGTTCCAAAGCGTTGTGACATGAGCAGTGAGCCAGGTCACCGGTATCGGATTCGAAGAATCGATGCAGCATTCGCTGGGCCTTCTCGGTATTGGCATGCATCACCTCGACCACTGAAGCAACCGAAACATTCTCCTCCTCTTCATGCCAGCAATCATAATCGGTGCTCATGGCTACGGTGGCGTAGCACATCTCTGCTTCGCGGGCCAACTTGGCTTCCGGCATGTTGGTCATGCCGATCACATCCATCCCCCAGCTTCGATAGAGTTCGGACTCTGCACGAGTTGAAAATTGAGGCCCCTGCATAACCAGGTAAGTCCCGGATGAATGGGTGGTAATGTCTGAACGGTTACAGGCAGTTGTTAACTGGTGACGCAAGGTGTTACAGACAGGGGCAGCCATGGAGACATGGGCAACGACTGGCCCGTCGAAAAAAGTACCTTGGCGGCCCCGGGTGCGATCGACAAACTGGTCAACGACAACGAAATCGCCTGGTGCAATGGTTTCGCGCAGAGAGCCCACGGCAGAAATCGAAATGATGCGCTTCACTCCGGCGAGTTTCATGGCATAAATGTTGGCGCGGTAGTTAATGTTGTGAGGAGGAATGGTATGGCCCTGTCCATGGCGGGGGAGGAATACCACCTCATGACCATTGAACCGGGCCAACAACAGGTCGTCGGAAGGGGGGCCGAAGGGAGTATTAATCTGGAGGCGGTCAATGATCTCAACGCCATCAATGGCATAAAGCCCACTCCCTCCAATAATGCCGGTACGTCCCTGTCCCATCTTTAACGATCCTCCGAAGCTTTTCAGGCAGCAACCCCTTCAGCTTTAAGTTGCCCGCATGCGGCCATGATATCCTGCCCTCTTGAACGCCTCACCGTGGCACGAATTCCTTTAGAAATCAAGCGCTTTGCAAATTCGTTCATGTGGTTCTTTGACGAACCGTCGTAAGGATTGCCGGGATAAGCATTAAAGCTGATCAGGTTGACACGCTCACGCTGGTGGTTCACGAAACGGGCAAGCGCCTCAATATCTTCCGGCTGATCATTAACACCTTTAAGCATTACATATTCGAGGGTGATATGGCGCTGAGCGGCAAGCGGATAGGCATCCAGGCACTCCCGCAACACTTTGAGCGGATATTTACGGTTGATAGGTACGAGCTGATCACGCAGTTCATCACTGGCAGCATGGAGGGAGATAGCCAGATTAACAGGATAGCTTTCTCCCAGCCTGTTGATCTGCGGCACAAGCCCTGATGTCGAGACGGTAATACGTCGCTGGGATAGCTTCAGTCCATCTTCGGCCATGAGTATCTTCAGGCTCTCGTGAACTCCCGTCTCATTAGCCATCGGTTCGCCCATCCCCATGTAGACGATATGGGTCACCGTAGCGTGAAGTTCGTCCGGTACCGGATCGGTTAGCAGATCATGCTTTACTGCCAGCACCTGCCCGACGATCTCGCCGGCGGTCAGATTACCATCAAAGCCCTGTGTGCCGGTATAGCAGAAGGGGCAATCCAGCACACAGCCGACTTGCGAGGAGACACATACGGTGCCCCGCTTCTCTTCGGGGATAAAAACGGTCTCAACCATTTTCCCGGCCGTTCTGCCGGAGGTGATTCTGAATAGATACTTCCGGGTGCCGTCGGTCGAGCATTGGCGCTGAACCAGTTCAAGCGGTTGGCAGACAAGTGCTTCACTGAGTCTGGAACGAAGTGAGACCGGAATATTTTTCATCTCATCGACAGCTAAAATCCCCTTGTTTCGCCACTCGATTACCTGCTTGGCACGGTAAGCTGGCTCACCCCAGTCTTTGATCAGCCTCTGCAGTTCAGAGAGGGTGATGGCACTAAGTTGAATCGGACGATGTTCGGAGCTGTTTGACATGGTCGGCATTGTACAGTTCCGTATCCATTAATGTAGTCTTGCTGCATGACCATCGCCTCGCAGAAACCCGTTTCGATTCCGCTCACCGATTTTGAGGCGATGCTTGGATTCGCCAGAACGGTATATAGCCTCAAACATAACCATGCTTACGTAGAGAAGATGGAGCCTCTGCTCCCTGAAGCCGCAAAGGTTAGGCCGGATACACCGGGGATCCTGATGGGCTTCGATTTTCATTTGACGCCTGACGGACCGAAGCTGATCGAGATCAACAACAATGCAGGCGGCCTCTACATCGACTGTCAATGGCTTCCGCAGCCGTGTATGGATGCAATGCCTGGGGATATTGAATCACGACTACTGAGCATGTTTCCGGAAGCGTGGCGGATCATTGCCATTGTTGATGAAACCATTGAAAGCCAGTTTATGTTTCCGGAGATGCAGGCTTACGGGCGACTGCTTGAGGCTGATGACAGGCGCGTCTTCCTGGCAAGCCCGGAAGATCTGGAACGGAAAGCGGACGGTCTCTACATCGATGGCGTTCGCGTCGATGCCATCTACAATCGCCACACCGACTTCTACCTGGAGAGCAGTGACATGCACCATATCAGAGCGGCTTACCTGGCCGGACAGGTGCATCTCAATCCGCACCCACGCAGCTATGCACTGTTGGGCGACAAGTCACGCATGTCCGACTGGTGGCACGAAGGGGTACTGGAGGGTGCTATCAGTAAGGATGAGATAGCCCTGATTCGTTCCATTGTTCCCGAGACCCATCTGATGCGTGAGTTTGACCTTAATGCCGCTTGGAGTGAGCGGAAAGCGTGGGTATTCAAGCCTTCGGCCCGGCATGGCGGTAAAGGAGTTCTCTTGGGTACCGGTATCAGCCGGAAACGTTTCGATGAGCTAGATGTATCTGAAACCGTGATGCAGCGTTTTATTCCGGCCAGCCAGATTGATATTAACGGTAACAGTTTCAAATTCGACGTGCGCCTCTACACGCAGGGTGAGCGCCTGATAGCGATGGCAGGCAGGGTATGGCAGGGACAGGTGACCAATTTCCGTATTCAGGGGAGTGGCTGGGTGTCACTTGAGGTGGAAGGGTAGAGGTTGGCACCTCCAACCGTAGCCATCATTGTACCGCTGCTCAACGAGCATGCGCGGCTAACCAAATTACTGGCGATGCTCGCTGCCTTGGATGCTGATGAGGTAATGCTTGTCGATGGCGGGTCAAGCGATGGCAGCGATCTGCTGCTCTCTGCCAGCAGTTTCAAATGGATCAGAAGCAAGCCCGGCAGGGCTTCGCAGATGAACACCGGTGCAGCACTGTGCAAATCAGATGTCCTGCTCTTCCTTCATGCCGACACGGAGATTACACGATCATCTCTTGATGCCGTAAGAGGTGCGATGAGCCGCACTGAGATCGTCGGAGGGCGCTTTGACCTGAACCTTTCGGGGGATAGCGCCATCTTCGGCCTGATCGCCTTTATGATTAATCTCCGCTCCCGCCTGACCGGCATCAGTACGGGCGATCAGTGCCAGTTTGTAAGAAGAGACATATTTGAACAACTCGGTGGCTTTCCTGAGCAGCCCCTGATGGAGGATATCGAATTCAGCAGGCGGCTGAATCGACTTGGCAATATTGTTAGTTTACGTGACAAGGTAACGACTTCAGCACGCCGATGGGAGAAGCAAGGCATCCTTAAAACGGTTCTTCTAATGTGGAAACTACGTTTCTACTACCGTCTCGGCGTCAGCCCTGATCGACTGGCAACGATGTATCGACATGCACGATAAATCAGGAGAGACACGATTCATGAATTCAACCCTTTCAAAACTCATCGCCACCATCGAGAACCGTGATTTTGGTTCCGATGAAGTGGCTGATACGCAATCCGTCTATGCAATTCTGAAAGAGGCCTATGGCACCGATCTGGAGCCTGTCTGCTGCAATCTGTTCGATTTCACTTCCAATGCCGAGATAAGAATGAGCGATCGCAGCAAGAGACAGTTTCAGGAAGGCGAACTGAACAGGCTTATCAAGCTTCTGAAGGCTAATGATCTAAGCGGAGCCAAAGAGATCTCCTTTATGGATGAATAATGGGCGTTATCGTATCTCTTCCTTAAACCAAAAGCAGATATCCGTAAATTTATTAACCTTTATTGATTGATTATTCTTTCTCTCTCTCCCAAGGCCAGCGTCCTTCTACTTCAAGATGTAAAGTGAAGCTCAGGAAAGTTCGAATAAGAATGATTAATCCTAATATTGCGATATTCTCTAAGGTGTCCGCAACTATTACTGTTCTAATAATGTCTCCTGCGATGAGAAACTCTAGGCCAAGGATGATCGAACGGCCGAGTTCTCGCCGATAAACACGATAGGCGGCTCCATCTGGCTCCGAGCGAAAATGCGACAAAAAATTGTATGAAGACACGGCAGACCCAATGATGACAATAAGAACACCGATACTTTCAATTCCGTAGCCTGCAATTGTAATCAGCTCATTAAAGTCCATGTTTCACAGCTCCATCAGCATTACTTTTGGCCTACTCCTAATAAACAATGTAGTTATTATGTTAGTTCAAATGCGTTAATCGCGCTAATGACCTCTTCTGGCCGAAAGTGGACACTCACACCAACTATTCTCGCCAGCCATTTCCTTTGCGTAGTGCGCATTTCGTCTGTGCTTGTCATACATGTGTCATATGACTGTCATGCCCATGCCTTAATGCAGCATTTGAATTCGTCTTCTGAATTGAATCCATCGCCTTAAACGGGATGGCAGGAGGATAAGATGTCTCTACTAAATCTTAATATGGATGCTGACCGTATGGAGATGCTGAAGTGGATCAGCGAACGCAACACTCACATTCCAATGTCGGAATTGAGATTTCTGGTCGGCATTCCACCCTTTGGTCCTGATGAGGAGGATAAATGGGGCGATGATGACTGGGTATCCGACAGCAGCTTTCAAGCGCTTGTGTAGATCACACCTCGACGTATCAGCCACTTCTCGATCTCTACAGCGACAAGAACCAGAGAGGAGAGGCCAAGGCAGGCTGCAAGGTCAAGTAGCGGCAGCGGCTGGGTATGGAAGAGGCTGTTCAGAGCGGGAAGATAGATCACGGCCAGTTGCAGTATCAGGGTGAGTGATACGGCTCCCAGCATCGGCAGATTGCTGAAAAGTCCGATACTGAATAGCGACTCTCTTTCGCTGCGTACGGCAAGCGAATGAAACAGCTGTGATACGGTGAGCACGGTAAAGACGACGGTTTGCCAATACTCAAGACCACGGGAGATTGCCCATGCCTGTGAGGCGATCGATATGCCACCGACAAAGAGGCCTACCCAGATAATATGCTGCCACATACCGTGTGAAAAAATGCTCTCCTGAGGCGGCCGGGGAGGGCGTTTCATGATACCCGGTTCGGCCGGTTCAGCGGTAAAGGCCAGTCCGGGCAGGCCATCGGTCACCAGATTGATCCAGAGAATATGAATGGGCAGCAAGGGAATAGGTAATCCCATGAATGGTGCCAGAAAGAGCGTCCATATTTCTCCGGAGTTGGAGCTCATAGTGTCCTTGATGAATTTTCGGATGTTATCGAAAATACGGCGTCCCGAGCGGACTGCCGTGACAATGGTGGCGAAATTATCATCTAGCAGCACCATGTCTGCCGCCTCGCGTGCCACATCGGTTCCTTTTTTGCCCATCGCCACGCCGATACCGGAACGTTTGAGAGCAGGGGCGTCATTGACACCGTCACCGGTCATGGCGACAAACTCACCATTGGCCTGCAGGGCTTTAACGATACGTAGCTTCTGTTTCGGGCTGACCCGTGCATAGACGCGGATGCCCCCAACCTTTGCGGCAAACTCATCGTCACTTAGCCTGGCCAGCGAATCACCGCTCAGCATGGCATGCTTCTCATCAGAAATACCCATGCGCCGGGCGATGGTCATGGCGGTTCCCGGATGATCTCCGGTTATCATGACCGGCGTAATACCTGCCGTAAGGCAATCGGCAACCGCTTGAGGCACTTCGGGTCGTGGAGGGTCAATGAGGGCAACCAGGCCGAGAAAGGTCAACTCCTTTTCAATACCCTCAGCCTCCTTTGATTCTGATGAGCCATTGAAGTCCCGCTTGGCAAAGGCAAGCACCCGGTACCCCTGATGTGCCAGACGATCCACTTCGGCTTCGATGTCGTTGGAATTACACTCTATAGAATCGCTATAGCCAGCCATATGGTTGCATTGCGGCAGGATCTTCTCAGGTGCACCCTTCACATAGGCCACTACTCCTTCAGCTGACTGGTGTATTGTTGTCATTGTTTTTCGCCTGCTGTCAAAGGGAATGACCGATAATCGCGGCATCGACACTTCCAGCAGGGCCTTGTCGAATCCGGCAGCCTGCGCCGCTTCAAAGAGGGCCAGTTCGGTCGGTTCACCGGCCGGCTTACCATCTTTTTCAAAGACATCACTATTTAAAGCAATGGCCTGTCCGAACTCCCTCCATAGATGACTGCTTTCGGGGCTCTTCAGTGAATCGTGAACTTCACCAGCCACAAACAGGCGTTCTACATGCATCCGGTTCTGCGTCAGGGTCCCGGTCTTGTCGCTGCAAATATAGGTGACAGATCCAAGTGTCTCCACGGCTGGAAGGTTGCGTACCAGTGTGTTGTGACGGATCAGCTTATGTGCGCCAAAGGCCAGGGAGATGGTAACCACAGCCGGAAGCGCTTCAGGAATTGCAGCAACCGCCAGACTTACCGCGGTGAGAAACATCAACATGGCGGGCTGGCCCTGTAGCAGGCCAGCTATAAATACCAAAGCACAAATGGCCAGCACGGCCAGTGCCAGGTAACGTCCGAAACGAGCCAGTCTCATCTGCAGGGGGGTCTTTACACTCTTTTCAGTGCGCAGTAGCTCGGCAACATGGCCAATCTCCGTATTCAGGCCGGTGGCAATGACCAGGCCGTATCCGCGCCCCCGGGTGATCAGCGTGCTTTTGAAAGCAAGATTGCGGCAGTCGCCAATGGCAAGCTCACTCTTTTTCAGCCTCGAAGAGCTTTTCTCAACCGGCTGTGACTCTCCTGTCAGGGATGACTCGTCGGCCTGCAGTTCTTCCACCTTCAACAGGCGGAGGTCGGCAGGTACAACATTGCCCGCTTCAACCACAACCAGGTCACCCGATACCAGTTGCGATGCAGGAATCGTGATAGCCCGGCCATCACGGAGAACGTGAGCCTCCGGTGCCGCCATGGCGCGAAGGGCGGCTACAGCTCGTTCTGCACGAAACTCCTGCACGGTACCTATGATGGCGTTAAGAAGAATGATAACGACAATAGCAATGGTATCCTGAGGTTCGCCAATAAAACCTGATACAACAGCGGCCAGTAGCAGCACGATAATCATGAAGTCGGAAAACTGGCCGAGAAGCATGGTTAACAGGGATCGCTGTTTACCTTCGGGAAGTATATTGGGGCCATCATCAGCAAGACGCTTGCTCGCTTCCTCGGCTGACAGACCACCCTCGGAACTGTTGAGCTGCAGCAGTAGCTCTTCAGTTTTGAGCGTATGCCATGCCACGGATGCCATCTCAACCTCCGGTAAAAAGATAGATGAGGAATACAGTTGCGGAAGCGATCAGCAGAGTTTGCATACCACTCCGAAACCATGAAATTTCAGCGATTCTTCCCAGAAAAACTCCGAGTAGAAAGATGAGCATCACGGCCATGCTGATAGCAGATGAAAGCGGGGTCAGTGGAAGGTAAAAGCCTTCGTTGGCCAACCAGAGCGGTGTCAGGATCAGCAGTGAAATCACAAGTGGTGCCAAACCGTTTACGATGGCAATCAACAGAGGCACCCAACGCATTGCTTCACCGTGTGCACTGTCCTGAAGGTCTGTAACCATCGCATCTTCCAGCTTTCCCAGAGCCCGCTTTCGTTCTGCCGCTTCGCTGATGTAAGCGCTGCTGACACCACTCATCCCGAGCGCAATAGCAGCTCCGAGACAGGCATTGATGATGATTGTCAGGTCGGTAAGCCCACTAATCCGGAACCCGATGATGAGTCCCATCATGGTAAGTGCGCCATCAAACCCGTTGACTACAAAGTATCGCCTCACAATGTCGTGAGTGCGAGTAATACGAAGCAGGAATTTTATCTGATGAAAAAGTTCCATATCATTTTATGGCATTCAATCTAAGCTGGATGGACTTTCTACTTCCACCTCGTCAACACTGTGAAGGGAACCGCCCATACTGGTGATGGCAGATTGGATCGCCTCGAAATCAATGGCGTCTCCTTCGATTTCGATCACCGTGGACTCAGTGTTCTCGTCCATCTCGGTTACAGAGAGGCGAACACGGTAGCCCGCACCCACCTCAGCAATGGTTTGGGAAAACTCCAGCGCACTGGGCTGGTGGGGTTTGAGTACATCCAGAACGATTCTTTTAACTGATACCATTGTTACATCCTCATCATGATTGGCTGATAGCTAATATGAGTATAGATGGTTCTGGACCACAATACATAAGTCTAGGGCGTGATACTCACCTGATACTTCTGCATCGACTCAGGAACAAACCACTTCTCACTGTTGTGGCCGATGCCGGCAGGTGCCGGATCAATGCCGTGAATGCGCTTGTGCATGGCCGGTAGGGAATAGGGGGCATAGAGGAAGACCATGGGTACGTCCTTATAAATCTCTTCCTGAACAATATCGTAGAGCTTCTTGCGCTCGGCCTTGTCAAAGGTACGTGTTGCGGCAATCAGTGATTCATCCACCCTTGGATTGCTGTAGGAGAGAAAGTTGAATTGACGCTCACCTGTTTGTGAGGAGTGCCATATATTGTATTGATCAGGATCCGGGCTGAGTGACCAGCCCAGCAGTACCGCTTCGAAGTTTCGTTTGTTGATGAAATTTTCTATAAAGGCAGACCATTCCACCAGCCGGACTTCAACTCTAACCCCCACCTTTTTAAGACGATGCTGAATGATTGTGGCGGTATCGGCCCGCTGTTTGTTACCGTTGTTGGTCAGGATAGTGAATTTGAATGGTTTGCCATCTTTGTCGAGAACACCATCACCGTCACTGTCTCGCCAACCCGCCTTGAAGAGTAATTCCTTCGCTTTTTCAATACTATACGGCCGCGGCTTCAACTTCTCATTGACCCAGTAAGTACCCGGCTTGTAAGGGGTGGCGATCGCTTCGCCAAGCCCCAGCAGAACACCATCCACCAGCTCCTGCCGATCAATAGCGAAAGCGAGTGCCTGACGTACCAGAGGATCATCAAAAGGAGTTCTGGTGAGATTAAAACCCAGATAGGTGTAGACGAAATTGAGATATTTGTAGCGCTTGTAATTGTCCTTAAGAGAGGGCTTCATCTCAAAAAGGCGGCTGTACTGGATGGGAGTCAGCCCCATCGAGTCGATATTACCGGCTGACAGTTCAAGAAACTGGGTGGCGGGGTCGGGAATGATCCGTGTCATACGCTCCGTGATCCAGACATCGCCATCATAATAGTCGGGGTTGGCACGCATCAGAATGGACTGCTGCCCCTGCCAGTCAGCCAGCCTGTAGGGGCCAATGGTAGCTGCTGGCTGGCGGGAGAGGGGCGTATTCATGATATCTTCGTGCTCAAAAACGTGTTTCGGAAGCATGGCCAATGACGACCATGTCGAAAGTGCCGGTGAGTAAGGCTCGGAGTAGAATACGCGGAAGGTCAATTCATCCGGCGTTTCAAAACGCACGACCTTGGCATAATCGGACTTATAGGCACTCTGTGTATGGTCATCCTGAATCAGGGCAAGGGTGAAGGCGCAATCGCTTGAAGTGAAAGCCCTGCCATCGCTCCACTTCAGCCCCTTCTTCAATTTGAAAGTGATACTGAGCTGATCATCCGAAATAGACCAGCTCTCTGCCAGTTGGCCGGTCAGGTTGAGGGCACGATCATATTTGAGAAGCGACAGGTAGAGTTGGCCGGCAATTGCATGGCTGCTGGCATCGCCGGCAATCATCGGTATCAGGTTGGATGCGTCACCTATTGATGCATCCACCATCCTGTCGCCATGGGCGGGCAGGGCTTCTGCATAGATGTCAGGCACACTAACTTCAGGGCTGTCTCTCTCTTCCGGGGAGCAAGCTGCCAGCATCAGTGACAGCAGCAGGGCTATCCATTTTAAAGCCATTAACTTGGTCGAATGCGGGCGATGATCCATAACCTGTCTCCGGGGCGAATCAACTTACGGGTTGAGATCTGGTTGGAGCGGGCAATATCCCTGGGGGTGGTGCCGAAGCGTTTGGCGATCGTCCAGAGCGAATCACCGGAACGCACCTTGTAAAGCATCCTGCGCCCCTGAGAAAGCATGGGGTTGGGGGATGGATTAGCTCGCGCCAACTGATTGGCGGGAACCTTTAGTGATTTGCCGATGGTAAGCGTGTTGCCAATTCCGGGATTCAGTCTACGCAGATGGTTTACGGATGTATGATGTTTGCGTGCGATAGTCCACAAAGAGTCGCCGCTCCGGATACGAGCGTGGACATATTTAGGGCCAACCTCTTCAAGCTTGGCCAACACGGCATCCTCAAACTCTGCGGGAATAAACAGTTCCACTTCATCGCGCAAATACTGGGCATGGTCCAGACCCGGATTGAAAAGAAATAGGGTCTTACGATCAAGGCCGGATACCTCTGCCAACTCTTTAAGGTCAACGGGAGGCATCAGGCGGATGGCTGTTGAAGGAAATGGTTCAGGAAACACGACAGTATTCATATGCAAAAGGACTGCGAAACCGATGACATGCCGAACGTAAGCGCGTGTAACGGATGGGACAGGCATTGAATCTATACCATCCTCCGGAGACCAGGGAGTACGCTTTAGGCGTTTGGCAACAGCCGTCGGACCAAGGTGATAGGCGGCAAAGGCAAGCGGCCAATTGCCGAAGCGATCGCGCATCGACATCAGGTAGCCTGCTGCTGCTTTGGTGCCAATCTCAACATTTCTTCGACCATTCAGCCCGCCACTGTTGCTGATCCCTAATCCTTTCGCCGTTCTCGGCATCAGCTGCCAGAGACCCATGGCTCCGGCATAAGAGAGTGCATAGGGATTATACCCGGACTCAACAACCGGAACCGCCTGTAACTCCAGGGGTGCACCCAACTCCTCAAGCGTGACTAGCATACGGCCGCGCACATATCTGGAACGTTCGGATATTTTTTGCCAGTGTGGAAGAATATGTCGTTTAACCTCGGCCTGAGCTGCAGCGATATCGCCAAGGGGGAGAGACTTGAACAGCTCGCTTTTTCGCCGGGGATGAACGGATGTTTCACTTTGAACACTCCCTGACAGAAGGCGGTCGCCTTCAGGATGGCCGACGGCATCACTGTCGAGCCGCGCATTTTCTACGGGGAGAGAACAGGCTGACAGCATAAAACAGAGTAAAAGAGCATGCCATGCAGTACAACGTAATGAGGTCGAGACAGTTACCATGTCGCGGACACTATCGTTACAGGCAGGCCTAGTAAAAGGCCAGTGATTCAAATTCCATAAAATGAAAGAGGCTTCTTGATTTTAAGTATGTAGCTGCTTATGTTAACCGACCTCATCAGTAATTCCGGACTTTAGGAAGAAGGCAATGGACATAGAAGAGATAACGACAAATGAAGAGCTTCCCGTCAAAGAACCGTTGCCGGTAGATGAGGGTGAGCAGGTAGAATTGATGAAGGTCTCCATGAATGGAGAAACGTTTCTGCTTCAGGTAAAGGATGTTGGTGAAATTTTACGCCCGATTTCTTTGACGCCTGTTCCAATGGCGCCGGACCATATGCTGGGGGTTGCCAATATTCGCGGCCAGATTGTCTGTATTGTGGACCCGGGAAAGGTACTGCACCTTAAGCAAGACCTGGCCGCCAGATCTGAGACCACTCGGTTTCTGATTCTGCGTCATCCGCGCATGCATCTTGGCATCTGGGTGGAAGAGGTTTCGGAGCTCTACCGGGTGGCAAAAAGCGAGTTGCCTGAAGATGACCAGGACAATCACACACCGTTGCGTGGCGAACTCACAGTGAATGGTGAAATATTCAAGCTTTTGAATACTCGAATACTGTTTGATTAGAGCAACGCATCTTGCAAAAGAGCAAACATAAAGACATGATGCCTCTCTATCCGAGAGAGCACCAAACCAATGAATTGAGTCGGGGAGAACTGACATGACGAATCCTGAAAAAGCACACGTTAAAAGCCTACGACAGCTTGCAAATCGAAACATTGTACTATCCATGATCCTATTTGCAGCCCTGATCGGGGCGATCCTGTTTGCTTTTGACCGAGCTGGAAAAGGACTGGCTGAACTTTCGGAGCTCTACGATCAACAGTCGCGCCTGGAGCAGTTCAGGTCTTCCATGCCGAACGTACTGTTGCCTCTGAATGACTATACACTGACTCAGAACCAGGAAGACATTGGTAAAATCGACAAGGCTTCTCAGGAGTTTTTACGCCTCTATGGTGAGGTGACCGTTCTTCCGATCCTTACCGATGTAGATAACAAAGAGCTGCAAGAGGTGTTTGAGCTGATGCAGGAGGTGATCGGTATTGCTGATGATATTGTAAGCGGCAAGATTCCGGCAGCGATGGCCGGCAACGTAACCGTGGTTGCGCAGAGTCTCGTATCCGTGGGCCAGGAGAAGGTGGAATCTGTGGCTACGCGTCTGGAGAAGGCGCTTACTTCTGAAACGGCAGCGAAAACAGATGAGATCACAAAGCTAGCCATGATCAACATTGCCCTGATTGTTCTCGTGATTGTCATCAGTGCACTACTAAGCCGAAGCTTTGTGAACAGTGTATCATCGACCATTGCACAGGTTGCAAAGGATGTGTCTTACTCATCGAATGAGATTTTGGGGGCAGTTGACCAGCAGGCAAACGCATCTGATACACAGGCAAGATCGGTATCCGGTGTAACCATGGAGCTGGAGGACATGTCCGAATCAGCTAAGAAGATTGCAAAAACGGCATCCAGTGTTGAGCGAATCGCTGCGGCAACCACAATGTCTGCAAATGAAGGGGCGGCAGCGGTAAACGAAGCGATCGGTTACATGGACAAGATCCGTCAGGAAGTGACAACCATTGCTGAGAAGGTATCGGACGCCGGACGCAAAGCTGAGCAGATTCTAGAGTCGGTAGATTCGATTCAGGAGATTGCCGATGAAACTCACCTTCTGGCACTGAACGCCTCAATCGAGTCGGCGGCAGCCGGCGAATTCGGTAAACGGTTTGCTGTTGTAGCGGGTGAGGTAAGGCGACTTTCCGAACGTGCGCGTGCCTTTACTGAAGAGATTCAAACCGTCGTAAACGACGTGCATACGTCAACGAAAGAGTCTATTGAAGTGACCAAAGAAGGTCTGATTGAGGTGGCGAAAGGTGTGGAAATCGCCCAGCGTGCCGGAGAGGCGCTGCAGAAGATGCAGACCATGTCCGAAAAAACGAGTCAGGCAGTGCGTACCATTGCAGCAGCGACCGGTCAGCAGGACGAGAGCAGTCAGGAGTTCGTTATGACCATGCGTCAGATTGCCGAACTTCTGAAGGATTCGGCGGTACAGATGCAGAAGTCCCGCGAAGTCTCGCAGCGTCTGAATGAGACAGCAGAAAATCTGAAGAAACTCGTATAATACGAAGCGAGTAGGCATTGTCCGGCTTCGATCTATCCAATTTTCTCGCCTCCTTCTTTGATGAGGCGCGTGAGCGTTTGGGCTCAATTAACCAGCATCTGGTTAATTTTGAGTCTGGGGCTATTACTGAAGAAGAGCTCGTAGACCTTCGTCGTGATGCTCATACCATCAAAGGTTCTGCTCTGATGCTCGGCGTTAAGGATGTCGGTGGAGTGGGGCATCTTTTTGAGGATGCCATCGAACAGCTGATTCAACATCCCGAATGGCGAACTGCAGCCATGATCCAACTTCTTTACGATCTGCATGACAAGCTTGCCAAGCGACTTGATGACCCCGACGGGAACGAGTTACTGGAACCCGATGCACTTCGCTCATCTTATAATGATCTGGTCAAAGATTTGCGGAGTGGTGCGGCTGATGCCACAGCCGAAGTGCCGGAAGGTGAGCCAGAAACAGACGTACCTGCTGGCGCTCCGGCTGAAACCGGCCTGATCGGTGCCGATGAGGCCGAAGAGTGGAGAAAGAGCAGGCAATCTGATGAGATTCAGTTACCCGAGCCCTCTGATATTGAACAGATTGAGGCCATTCTGGATGAGAGTGATGAAGCAATTGCCGAAGACTTTGAAAGTCTGGCTCTGACGCCTTTACCTCAGACATCTGTCGATGAGATTGATAATTTCAGGCCTGATGTTTCCAAGGTTGAGATGAAGAGCACGGGCCAACGACATAGCTCCGGACGATTCCTCAGGGTGGATGCCGAGCGCCTGGAAGAACTCTCCAACCATGTCATCGAGTTGAGTACCGAGCAGACTCGTGGAGAATCCATTGAGCAGACGATGAATACGCTTCATCTGCAGATGCGTGCGCTTCGTCGCGAGTGGCAACAGTTTAAGGGCGGATTGGCTACTGCTGACGAGAGAGACATTGAAGCAGGCATGCGCAGGCTTGATGAGGCACTGGACAGGCAGGTTCGAAAAACCCGGTTCTTTATTGATGAGTATGGACACAATCAGGTGCGCAGCGGCTTGATGCTGAAGGATCTGCGTGACCAGGTCCTCTCTTTGATGCTCAGGCCCCTGGATAGCATCTTCTCAACATTTCCGCGAGCTATTCGTGATGTAGCTGTCCGTTCAAACAAACGGGTGAATCTTCAGGTGGCAGGGAAAAGCGTTGAGATCGACCAGGGCGTTGCTGAAGCTCTGGTTGAACCCCTAGTTCACCTGCTAAACAATGCTGTTGCCCATGGCATTGAGTCTCCGGATGAGCGTGCTGCAGCCGGCAAGCCGGAAGAGGGTCAGATTACCATTCTCGCACGCCAGAGCGGAAATGAAGTGCGAATTGAAGTGGTGGATGATGGTCGCGGCATTGATACCGAACGAGTCAAAGAGGTGGCTGTTAAACGCGGTGTGACCACCCAGTCAGAAGCAGACGAAATGGATTCGGCAGAGATTTTGGAGATGATTTTCCGTCCGGGCTTTTCAACCCACGCCGATGTGGATGATCTGGCAGGGCGTGGTATCGGAATGAATGTCGTTCAGGATACGCTACGACGGCTGACCGGTTCAATCCGTGTTCATACAAAGGTAGGGGAGGGAACCCGCTTTATTCTTTCCATGCCTGTACGGATTGCCGTCCAGCAGGCGCTGCTATTCCGTATGGGAGACCAGCAATTCGGCATGCTCACGCATATGATCGACCAAGCCATCCCCCTGAAGAAACAGAGCCTCGAAAAGGGCGCCGGCGGCAAAGATTTTGTCCGTTACGGCAATCACCTGGTGCCGATCGTGGATCTTCGCCGCATGATGACAAGTGATGCAGGAAGCCTGTCAGATTTCCCGTATGTGTTGATTGCAGAGCATATTGAGGGCTTTGTTGGTATCGTCATTGATGAGTTGTTCAGTGATCATGAGATCGTTGTAAGGGATCTTGACCCATACATTAAGCGTTATCAGCCACAAGGACTGATGGGTAACAGCATTGCTTCAGACGGATCCATTCTGCTTCTCCTTGAACCCTACGGAATCAAGGAGATGGGCCGTACGTCGCCTGATGATGAGGTTCATATTGAGGTAGCTGAAGAGGACAAGTTCAATTTCAAGGTTTTGTTGGTGGATGACTCACTGATTGCCAGAAAAGTTGAGCAGGGAATTCTAGAACATATCGGATTTGATGTGGATACAGCCATTGATGGGCTTGATGCTTTAACCAAACTGGAGTCTGAATCGTACGATATGGTGGTAACTGACTTGGAGATGCCGAGACTGGACGGCTTTGGTCTGGTGCGTCGAATGCGTAATCAGCCACAGCATGAAGATTTTTCCATATTAATTATCTCGACCCGGGAAAGTGCTGAAGATAGGATGCGCGCTATGGAAGCAGGTGCTGACGCTTATCTGGTTAAACAACAACTGGATAGCGAGAATCTGCTTAAGAGTATCCGCATGCTCATCGGTCCTGTCTCAAGTGAAACCGCTTCGGATGGCATCTGAAACAATTTAAATGATATTGGTTATTTGCTCCCATCGTCTAGCGGTTAGGACGCTGGCCTCTCACGCCGGAAACAGGGGTTCGATTCCCCTTGGGAGTACCAATTACAAAGCATCTGCATTCGTGTAGGTGCTTTTTTTATTGGTGCATCGCACTCAGAGCCGAAGGGGGAAGGCCTTAAATTTAATTTCGGAGGCTTGATTACGCCTCTTTAAATAAGTTATGCGACGTCGCATAATGAATAGTGTGGCGTATTACAAGCGTACTACAGACCCTTCCTAGCCTCTCTCAACCAGTCTTTCATGAGCTTACGCATTACGGTGCTTGGCTTTTCACCTAAAATATGGGTGCAGATGTATTCAAAATCATCCTTATCAGCAAAAGAACTCCGGAACGTAATAATTGCCGGAGTTTCGGTTTTTTCC
>JBNKZS010000011.1:0-52072 GCA_050301755.1 Mariprofundaceae bacterium | reverse complement strand
CGATTCTGCACCTTTGCCGTAGCGTGTCAAACAACACGGCAAAAACACGGTCAAACTGGAGCCGGCAACAGGAGTCGAACCCGTGGCCTGCTGATTACAAATCAGCTGCTCTACCAACTGAGCTATGCCGGCCTTTCAAACAACAATGGGCGGCGCATCATACCCACCAGAAACGCAAACTCAAGTGTTAGAATCAGATAAATTTCAAAGTGTTGAAAATACTAGGCAAAAACGTCCAGCAGTGCGCCGGATTGCTCCCCTCCAGACTGCCGTCCACCGCGCATGTCATAAGTCGGGAACTGGGGCGCTGCTGATGACTTCATTCTGGGCATATTAAACTCAGTTTGCTGCCCGGGTTCGACCGGCAAAACAGGGTCACTCGACTCAGAGATGACCTTCCCTTCAATGAACGGCACATGGAGCGGCGGAGCAACCGCAGCGGGCGCCCGATCCACATGTAACATCACTCCAAACGTAACAGCCATGGCCGTATACTAGTTCAAGCCGGAAAAGTTCCCAGTGATTTAGGTCGCACGAGAAGCAAAAACCACGATCACTGCTTTCGAAGCGCTTCCATGCCCATACGAATACGGGCAAGAGACTGATCTCTTCCCAATAGTTCTAGCGTCAGGTCAATCGGTGGAGAGACAGGCACACCTGCGACCAGCACACGAATCGGTTGTGCCAGCTTGCCCATACCGATTTCTGCCTTCTCACAGATAGAGGCAATCAGCCCGTGTGCAGCTTCGCCGCTCCACTCAGGCAGTGCTCCGGCCTGCTCGACAAAGGCATCCAGCAACGGCCATGTGCCATCCTTGAAGTTCTTGGCAACCGCCTTCTCATCGTAACTATCAGGGGCCTGGTAGAAGAAACGGGCACCATTCGCCAACTCGACAAGGTTTTTCGAGCGCTCCTGCAACGATGCAATCACCGGAACCAGGTCAGGGCCATCGGCCGGATCAACACCGAGCAGCGGCGTTACCGCATCGACCAGTGCTTCCGGCGCACTTTCACGCAGCCAGTGTGCATTAAGCCAATCGAGCTTCTGCTGGTCGAAACGGGCTGCGGCCTTGCCCACCTGAGTCAGGTCGAAATACTCGATCAACTGCTGCATCGAGAAGACTTCATCATCGCCGTGCGACCAGCCCAGGCGTGCCAGATAGTTGTTAAAGGCCGCGGGAAGATAACCCTTCTCACGATACTCGGTAATGGCAACCGCACCATGCCGCTTCGACATCTTGGCACCATCCGGCCCGTGAATCAGCGGAATATGGGCAAACTGGGGAACCGGCAGGCCAAGCGCTTCGTAAAGCTGAATCTGCCGGGGAGTGTTGTTGAGGTGATCGGAGCCACGCACGACATGTGTAATCGCCATGGCTGCATCATCAGCCACCACAGCCAGATTGTAGGTGGGCGTGCCGTCGGTTCGGATCAGAATCAGATCATCCAGCTCTTCGTTGGGAAATGAGACATGCCCGAGAACCAGATCATTTACAATCGTCTCGCCCTCGTCAGGAGAACGGAAGCGTACCACAAATGGCTGATCCTGCGGACGGTCCGAACGATGACGGCAACGGCCATCATACATCGGCTTTTTGCCTGCGGCCTGCTGTGCCTCACGCATCGCATCAAGCTCATCTTTCGAGCAGTAGCAGCGATAAGCATGCCCCTCTTCCAGCAACTGATCGACTGCCGCTACATGCGCGTCCTGCCGGCCTGACTGGAAAACCGGCTCTCCATCCCAATCCAGACCAAGCCACTTCATCCCATCAAGAATGACCTGCGTTGCTTCATCGGTGGAGCGTTCTCTGTCAGTATCTTCAATGCGGAGTACGAACTCCCCCCCATGATGACGGGCATAAAGCCAGGAAAAGAGCGCGGTGCGGGCACCACCAATATGCAACATGCCGGTTGGTGAAGGAGCAAAACGGGTACGGATTTTCATTTCAATTATCTCCGGGGCCAGAATATGGGAGCGGGAATCTAGCGGGACTCTCACAAATCGAAAGCATCAAGGCATCGTCAGGATTGCAATACCACTCGATGAGCCGGAATTACGATGCCCCTCATCCGGCCAAACCGGGAAAATACGTGACCGGCTTACCCCCCGCTTAATGAAAAACTCCTCAATCAGCCGCTGCGTATACCGAACACGCTCAACCTCTATCGCCTCACCCGAGGTCATGGCCAATCGAGGAGAAAGTTCAACGGCAACCTTCGGATTCATTTTCAGATAGGCAAGGGTCTTTCTCAGTCGCACCCTCTCATTATGAGAAAGAGCCGCCTTCTCATGTAACCGGACCGAAGAGAGAAGCTCACCTTTCAGATTGGCCGGCACCTTACTGGTAATTTTCCTCTTCTCCATATCCGCTTTTAAAGCGGCGACAAACGAAACTCCCAGAACATCGGCAACGCCACCTTCCGCCTGAATCGGAACACGAACTCGCAACTGCCCAGCATCATTCAGCGTTGTAAATATATCATGCGTATTGAAGCCTGTCCTTGAAAGGAAGATGTCCCTGTCTGAATGAACAGGGCCAAGCAGGCCATACTGAAGACGAAAATAGCCCAGCCCTTTGTATCCTCCATCCACATCCTGTTCCAACTTGAGGTCTGCATAAATCCGCCCGCGTGCCAGTCGGGGAGCACCTGAAATCGAAAGCCACTCATTCATAAAAAAGGGAAGAGCATCACGAACCAGCACTTTTGCCTTGCGAAGTCCCGGCATGACTTCACTCCAATGAAGCAAGCCTTTAACGACCAGGGTACCGCCATCCACCATCTCGGCCTTTAAATCTATCGGCGCATCCGACCCGGGGCGCAGGTTATCGACACGAATATCCGTCTCCTGTAGCCAGACAGCTTCGGAGTTACCAACCATCACACGCCCATCGCTCATCTGAAGCGACTGAACAAACCATGGCTCCGCTCTGGAGAACTGCACACCTTCGATGGCTGCATCCTTTGATTCGGACTGGGCAAGCGGACGAAGCGGTGCCTGATAGCCCCAACCGCTGACATCAAGCTGTCGAATACGTTGCTCGGGAAGCGCTGTTCCCATCCGCTCAATATCCAATGCCACACGCCTGGCTGAAAGCTGCTCCCCTTTATACTGAAGAGAAAAATCCGAAAGCTCAGCTTCGCCACTCCCCTCCCAAGGGCTTGAACCGGCAGTTAAGCTCAGGTTTAAATTCACCGCTCCGGAGATGTCGCTTGCACCCTTTCGTAACGGATCCGGAAACAATGGCCTGAAACGAACCAATGCCGCCTGCTTGGAACTCACATCAATTTTCAGGCGGCTCTTGCTCTTGGCACCAAGAACCCCTTCCCCATGTACTCTCCAGCGCTCTTCCACCCCTTCTGATTCAGAGCTGCGCAGATCAAAGGAGAGCCTGCCCCCCCTCTGCCATCGGGCAGTTCCATTGAGTTCAGGCAAACGAAACAACTCATTCGAAAGAAGAATCGAAGGAGAGAATCTGCTAAGCAATATCTCCTTCACATCCATTTTCCAACTCTTGAAGCTGCTTTCAACACCTCGGGCATCACTTACAAAATCAAGCCCCTCCACTGACGCCTTTTCAACACGGAGAGCCCTGTCAGGCCAATGCAGCGAGGCACCGGAAATTCGCAACGCTGCAAGCCGCCAATCAGGAAGCAACTCGTCCTCCTCCTCTCTCGCATACAAAACACCGGAGAACAGGCTGTCGGCAGCTTCAACCTTCCATGCCCGCCAACCACCGGTAAACTTGAATGTTCCGTCCAGATTACCCGAAGCGACTTTATAATGCTGGAACTGGGGCAGATGCTCCGAAAATGGCACCAACGGCCATGAGGCCGCATTGATCTCGCCGATCCACGCCCCTGAAACCAGCAGCCCCTGCCAGTCCAGCCTGGCTCTCTTTTCAATTCCGCCTTCGATTTCAGCGGTGCCAGTGACGCGATATGAACCGCTTTCAGTTCCATTCGCCTGCCACTCGACTTGCCCGTTAAGAGAGCCCGGAATAGCTGCAAGGCCCATGGCCCGTGTGAAAAAAGAGGCGGCGTCGATTCTCTTCCATGTGATTCTACCGGAAGATTGATCAGGAACATTCTGCTGATCTGTTTGGCTAACAAGTTTCAGCTCGCCTTCTAATGCGGCCAGAAAACCCCTGATATTCCGTCGTCCTTCATGTTGGTTCGCCTCAAATTGAGCGATTGTAATATCGGTGGCTTCAGCCGGTAAACGACCCTCTGTTCCGGGGAGGATTTGAAGGTGGCTATCATAGATTCCAACACGCTTTGCTGAACCCCACACTTCATAGAAAAGTCCGGGCAAAGCCTCCGAGACTCCATTGACCATGCCGATTGCCGATTTGGCCGACAACTTGATATGCGCCCTTCGGATTTCAACATAACCGGCCACCGGTAACTTTCCACCCAGAGAGGTAAGGCTACCATGCAAAAAAACTGTTGGTGCATGAATATCGGTCGAGTCTTGCTTTAAATGAACATCAACAAGCGTCAAGGCGCCTCTCAACATTCGATATCGCACACTGCCTACAGAAACACCGGAACTCTCCGACCAGGAGGAGACAAGTCGCTTCGCCTCCTGCTGGGCGTAGACCTGCATAGCAAAATGAATGGCAATCAGAACCAGCGCCAGCATGGCAATTCCGGCCAGATACCATCGGGCGGCAGAAGAGAGTCTGCCGACCGGATGGGTAATTAGCGGATGTCGCCGGGTCATGACTTTCCGATAGCGCTAATTACCCTGCGATTGCAACTGCTGTACAACGCTCTGGTCTTCAAGCGTAGAGATGTCCGAAGTAATCTCTCTTCCTGCTGCAATATCCCGGAGAAGTCTGCGCATAATCTTTCCTGAACGCGTCTTCGGCAGACTATCAGCAAAGCGGATATCATCCGGCTTGGCAATCGGCCCGATTTCGGAGGCCACATGGTTGCGCAGCTCCTTTTTCAGTGCCTCGGAAGCTTCAGATTTCAAGACTACAAAGGCACAGATCGCCTCCCCCTTGATCTCATCAGGCCGGCCGACCACGGCAGCCTCGGCCACAGCATCATGGGAAACCAGAGCGGACTCTACCTCCATGGTACCGAGCCTGTGCCCCGACACATTAAGCACATCATCAACGCGGCCCATGATCCAGAAGTACCCATCTTCATCCCTGCGCGCACCGTCACCGGCAAAATACATATGGCTTCCGAACTTGTGCCAGTAAGTTTCAACATAGCGTTTGTCATCACCCCAGATGCCGCGCAACATGGATGGCCACGGCTTAGTCATCACCAGCAGCCCGCCGCCCTCGGCAATCTCATTACCCTCTCCATCGACCACTGCGGCAAACACGCCCGGTAACGGGAAGGTTGCCGATCCCGGCTTGGTAGGCGTTGCAAAAGGCAGCGGTGCCAGCATGTGACCACCGGTTTCAGTCTGCCACCATGTGTCCACGATCGGGCAGCGTTCACCACCAATGATTTTGTGATACCACATCCACGCTTCCGGATTGATCGGTTCACCTACCGTGCCCAGCACACGTAATTTGGAAAGGTCGTGTTTGGCAGGCCACTCGTCACCCGCCTTGATCAGGGCGCGGATAGCTGTCGGTGCAGTATAAAAGATAGAGACATTGTGATCGTCACAGATCTTCCAGAGTCGTCCCGCATCAGGAAATGTTGGCACGCCCTCATACATCAGTGTGGTCCCGCCATTGGCAAGAGGCCCGTAAACCGAATAGGTGTGGCCGGTAATCCAGCCGATATCGGCTGTACACCAGAAAACATCTTTATCCGGCTGGAAATCGAAACTCCACTGCATGGTTAACTTGGCCCAGAGCAGATAGCCACCGGTTGTATGAACGATTCCCTTCGGTTTACCTGTCGAGCCGGAGGTATAGAGAATAAAGAGAGGGTGCTCAGCCGACACGGCCACAGGTTCGCATACCGGAGAGTGGCCCTTCAGAAGATCGTGCCAATCGATATCGCGGCCCGCCTGACGAACCACCTCATTATTGCCGCGCTTGACGACAAGCACATGCTTAACTGTTTCACACTCTCTGGAGAGCGCCTCATCAACACAAGGCTTCAGGGCATGGATGCCGCCTCTTCGATAGCCTCCATCGGCAGTAACGACCAATTTGGCCCCTGCATCCTGCACTCGATCACGCAATGCTTGCGCCGAGAAGGCGCCGAAAACCACCGAGTGTGTCGCTCCGATACGGGTACAGGCGAGCATGGCAATCGCCGCCTCCGGAATCATCGGCATATAGATGACCACCCGATCTCCCGCTTCAACGCCAAGGGATTTCATCCCGTTGGCTGCACGACTGACTTCGTCCAGAAGTTCCTGGTAACTGATTTTTCGAACATCGCCCGGTTCGCCTTCAAAGATAATAGCCGTGCGTTCGCCAAGGCCTGCCTCGACGTGACGATCAAGACAGTTCTCTGAGACATTAAGTTCACCATCTTCAAACCATTTGAAGAAGGGGGCATTACTCTCGTTCAATACTGTGCCGAAACTCTTCTTCCAGCTTAATTCCTTATTGGCTAACGCCTGCCATGTGCCTTCAAAGTCGTCATTGAACCGGGCAACAAGTGTCTTATACGACTCCATTGAAGCGATGTTTGACCCCTTTGAAACTGGCGGATGAAACACCCGGTTCTCGCCCAGCATGGATTCAATAGCTTCGCTCATGGAAATCTCCTGTTTTTAATAAACTTGATCATGAAGCCTGCACCGGAAGGCCGGGACGTCAACCAGACATCTGCTGACCGGACAGGTTCGCTTCAGATAAACTTATTGTAACCCAAAAGAACTCCCTTTCCCACTCTGCTGTTAACAGAACTGTAAAACCTGATACGCTTAAGTGATGAATCATGAGATGAGCATCATTCTCACCAGCACAAGCTCGGAAGAGAGCGCAAAAAGCATGGCCAGAAGCCTGGTTGAATCCGGGCTGGCGGCATGCGTTCAAATATCCGCTCCGGGCCTTTCGATCTACCGTTGGGACGGTGCCATCCAGCAAGACCGGGAATTCTACCTTACCATCAAGACAGCCTGCGGGGCCGACTCCGCCATCTGCAACTGGCTGGAGAAACATCACCCCTATGAGACGCCGGAGATCGTCTTCCTGAAGGGGGATGCGAGTAGCGCCTACCTGAAATGGCTACGCGATAACGTGCAATAAGAGCCTGAACCGGTAAGGTTTCGCCTCCCATTCAGACCACTGACAACAAATAGCGAACGTCGACAAGGAGCCCAGATGATTGAAGTAACATTGATCGGAGCATTTATGGCAGGGTTACTCTCCTTTCTTTCACCCTGCGTACTTCCCCTGGTTCCGGCCTACCTCTCTTTCATCAGCGGCGTTTCGGTCAATGCCCTGCGTGCACACGGTGAGCAGGAGAATCCATCGGTAAGAAAACACGCCGTAGTCCAGTCCATCTGGTTTGTTCTCGGTTTCAGTCTCGTCTTCATTGCCCTCGGAGCCTCGGCATCATGGCTGGGGCAATGGCTTCTCGAACACATGACCACACTCGGCAAATTCGCCGGTGCTGTTATCTTCGTTTTCGGTCTGCATTATACCGGCCTGATCCGCATCCCGTTTTTGATGATGGATGTCCATGTCGACACCAGTCATGTCAAAGCCAAGAGCGGCCTCGGCGCCCTGACACTCGGCTCCGCATTCGCCTTTGGCTGGACACCCTGCGTCGGCCCTATCCTGGGTGCCATCCTTGCCGTGGCAGGCGGCCAGGGTGAAGTCGGCAAGGGCGTGCTGCTGCTTACAGCCTACTCGGCAGGACTGGCCATTCCCTTTCTTTTGGCAGCGCTGGCAACCGATGCTTTTCTCAACTGGTCGCAGCGATTCAAGAAACACCTTCATGCAGTCGAGATCGCTTCGGGTATCCTGCTGATGCTGGTTGGTGCCATGATCTTTCTGGGCAGCTTCAGTATTATTGCCGCTTGGCTTCTTGAACATTTCCCATGGCTGGCTGACATCGAGTCCTCTTTCTCCCAGCAACCGTAAGCCGTTAACAGAGTTGACCCGAATGCCCGCTAGTGATTCAATGCCAAGCATGAGTGCAGCAGATAATCAGGAAGCCATCCAGCAGCGCGTCAGCAAGCTGACAGAATACATGTCAGCGATCCGCCGAAATCAGGAAAAACTGATGGCTGAAAACCAGCGCCTGCGCGAAGTCGTTCGCTTGGCTGAGAGCGAACTGCGCAAACGTCGCGATCAGGTCCAGCACCTTGAATCGGAGCTGCAGGCGCATCAAAGTGACCGCCTTGATGCAAAGGCTCGCGTGGAAAGCGCTATTGAGAAGCTGGATCACCTGATGGCTGCAGACACCGAGAAGGAAGAGACATGAGCCAATCTGTTGAAATCACCCTGATGGGGCGCAACTTCACGATTCGCACCGATGATGATCCTGAACAGCTTCAGGCTGCCGCCGCGATGGTTCAATCACAGATTGATGAGATCCGCCAGCTTGGTTCCACCGTCGCATCCGACCGGCTGATGGCTCTGGTTGCACTCAACCTGGCCGGCGAACTGTTGAAGAAAGACCAGGGTCAGGTCGAAGATTTGAATGACTTGCTTTCTGCTTTTGACGATGTAGTTTTACAAGCAGAAGGTTTAGTGAAAGTGCCCCTGCGCTGATCGATTGACACCCAAAGTTGCCTGAGCCGATATGCGTCGAACGGGAGCTTACCTACTTTGATTGTTGTGCGTCCCCATGAGCCGGGATACCTGATGTCGAAGTGCGGCGCCCACCTCCATTGGAGGGTTCGACAACTTAGCGTCAAATCGTCAGTGCGGGGGCGCTCTTTTTTTACCGCCATGAAATGCCCGACGGGCCTATAAAGTTGATACCAGCATCGTGACATCCCAACCAGACAAGCAACTACTCCGCCTCGATGCCCTTGCCCGTCGTCGCGACCTCTCGTACGAACTCAAACAGCAGTACTCCCTCGACATTGAGCGCCACCTGCTCAGCCACCTGAAATGCAACGCTCCGCATAACCATCACCTGCTCGCATATCGTTCACTGCCCGATGAAGTCGATACCAACGCCATATTTGCCAATACCCCGTGCCTGATCTACGCACCGCGCATGCATGGTCGCAACGACATGCACTGGTTCGGCATCACAAAAGAGACCGAATGGCTCAAAGGCACCTTCGGCATTGAAGAGCCCGTAAGCGGGCCTGACTGGGCCGATGAGGAGAGTCCGGCCATCCTGCTCTGCCCGTTGGTCGGCTTTGACCGTTCCGGCAATCGGCTCGGCATGGGTAAAGGCTGCTTTGATCGCTGGCTGGCTGGACACCGGCATCGCATTACCGAAATCATCGGGCTGGCATTCTCCTGTCAGGAGCTGGCAGCCATCCCGAGTGAAGCACACGATATTCCACTGAACACCATCATCACCGAAAAGGAAGTGATCTCATGTCAGACGCTCTGAACATCCTCGTCATCGGCGACATCATCGGCAAAGCCGGACGACGCGCTCTGGAAGAGCATCTTCCCAGGCTGATCGACAAGCATCAGTTCGACTTCGTTGTCGCCAACGGTGAAAATCTTGCTGCCGGCTTTGGCACCAACCTTAAGCTGGCCGATGAGATGTTCGACATCGGCGTTAACGTACTCACCAACGGCAACCACTGCTGGGATCAGCGCGATTTCCTCAACCAGATTGAGGAGGACGATCGTTTGATCAGGCCCATGAATTTCACCCCCTATGCACCCGGAAACGGCTGGACGGTTCAGGAGACCGGTAGCGGCCATCGTATCGCCGTCATCAACGTCATCGGCCAGGTATTCATGGGCATGGGCTGGGATTGCCCTTTTGCTGCGGTGGAGCGGGCAATGGAAGAGATTCCCGACGATGTCAGCGCCATTCTTGTCGACATGCATGCCGAGGCGAGCAGTGAGAAGATGGGCATGGGCTGGTTCCTTGATGGCAAGGCATCCTTTGTTTACGGCACCCACACCCATATCCCCACCTGCGATGAAACCATCCACCCCAGCGGCACCGCCTACCAGTCGGACGTCGGCATGACCGGTTCCTACCAGTCGATCATCGGCATGAAGGTGGAGGGCGCACTCTACCGGATGACTCACCGGCTACCACAGCGTTTCGAAGCGGTTGAACGCGGCGCATCCATCTTTGCCACCATGGTGAAAGTTGACCCGAATACACGCAAAGCCATCAGCATCGAACGCATCCACATTCCGCCGGCCTGAGTGACTGCTTTCGGCCAAAAGCGGACATTCGTATTTAGCTATTAGCTACTGCCATTAGAACATCCCTAGATCCCTCTGAGCTTTCAATACTAAAAGGTTGGTTAATAGAAATACTTTGAAACCCGGCATTTATTAGTGCTGATTTAACTCGCGATGTGGTAAGTCCAAAATCAGCATCTTCTGTAGATGCTAACCAGTCCCACTGAACGAATGTTCCTTTATCTGCTAACAGCGATTTAATAACGCTTAATGTCTTTTCATAATCAGGAAGAAATCCACACACGGATGAAGCAACCACAAGGTCAAACTTCAAATGTAATTCGTAATTCTCTTTTACTATCTCTGTAGATAAGGGAAGGGCCAATGCGGAAACATTGGTGAGTTTCTTGTCATTCAGAACTGAGATCATCTTTTCAGAAGAGTCTAACGCCACAATTCTATTTGAAACTGGAGACAACCTTTCTGTCAGTAATCCTGTTCCACAGCCAAAATCAAAAACAATTGGCCTTTCATAATCAACTACTGAATTTAGAGAATTAAATGCTTTGTCAGCAAATGAAATTACCGCTTTGTTTGAATCCCATTCAACTGCGTAATCATCCCAACTGTCACTCATGGATCACACTATAGAGAGAAATATCCTAATGTCTGCTTTCAGCCAAAAGCGGTCACTCAGGAACGTGGTGCATAAGAACAGCATCTTCGCGGGCTTCGCCCTCAGATTGTGGAACATAGTAGGCCTTGCGGATACCGGAGTGTACAAAACCGAGTTTTTCATAGAGTGATTGCGCGGCAAGGTTCGATGCACGCACTTCAAGCAGCAACGACATCCCTGCCTTGTCGACCAGTAGATTTCGACTTAACCGTTCGGCAATTCCCTGGCGACGATAAGAGGGAGCAACAGCAATCTGCATGATATGAACTTCATCAAGCACATCATGGCTCAGCAGGTAACCTGCAAGATTGTCACCATCCAGACAGAGAAGCAGTTCGTAGCCTCCCTGCAAGGCATCTCTTAAGCCCTCAAGCGACCAGCTCTCCGGAAAAGTCTGGCGGTTGAGTTGATAGACCGCAACCAGATCGGCTACGCCACCATGCCTGTAAACGGGTCTCATACAGCCCACGGACGGTTTGCAAAAGCGGATGCGATAGCAGGAGGTTTTGTGAGCGAAGGGGAAATTACTCGTTCTCCTTCGCGCAGCAGAATAAGTGCAGGGACGCGCTTATTCGTATCGCTCAATCAGGCCGCCTCAGGAGCCTCGACCTGCTCCTTCCAGCCACACGCTTCATTGGCACAGACATGCTCGGTACCGCGACGCTTGGTCACCTTCTCGGTGACAAACGGTGCACCACACTCGGGGCATGGCTTCTCGATCGGCATATTCCACAGCGCCTTTTTACACTTCGGATACTGGGAGCATGAGTAAAAAATCTTGCCGCGACGTGACTTCTTCTCAAGAAAGGTGCCCTTGCCGCAATCCGGGCATTTCACACCAGTATCCTTCGGCTTCTCCAGCGGCTGGATGTTTTTACATTCTGGATAGGCCGAGCAACCGAGGAACTTGCCGAAACGGCCATGCTTGATCGCCATCGGCTCACCGCACTTGTCACACTTCTGATCGGAGAGCTCCACTTCGGCCGGGGTTTCACTATCGCCATTAAGAGGCCGTGCATGCTTGCACTCCGGATAACCGGTACAGGCGAGAAACTTACCGTAGCGGCCAAGCTTGATGGCAAGCGGCTTACCACAGTCGGGACAGATCTCATCGGTCTCTTCATGGGTCACATCGGAGCGCTTAACATTCTCCTGTGTATCATCGACACGCTTCTTGAACGGAGCCCAGAACTCTTTCAGCAGCGGCTGCCATGCACGCTCTCCACGGGCGACGGCATCAAGCTTGTCCTCGATATCGGCGGTGAAACCGACATCGACAATATCCTCAAAATAGTTGGTCAGGAACTTACTGACAATCTCACCGATATCGGTCGGCACGAAGCGCTTCCTATCCATCTCGACATAGTCACGTTCACGCAGCACATTCAGAATCGAGGCGTAGGTGGAAGGACGGCCGATTCCGTGGGACTCCATCTCCTTGACCAGCGAGGCTTCGGTGAAGCGGGGCTTCGGTTCGGTAAAGTGCTGTTTGGCCAGGGCCTCATCAACCTTGATCGCATCACCCTTCTCCAGAAGCGGCAGCAGGCGATCGCTATCGTCCTTGGCCGGCTCATCGGTGCCTTCAATGTAGAGCGCGCGGAATCCCGGGAATGCCAGCGTCGAACCGGTGGCACGCAGGGTCAGGCCCTCCGACTCGATATCGGCACGTACCTGGTCGAGAATCGCAACCTCCATCTGACATGCCAGGGCACGCTTCCAGATCAGGTTATAGAGCTTGTAGGCATCCGGCTCGAGAATCACCTTCATTGCCTGTGGCGTGCGAGCGATCGAGGTCGGACGAATCGCCTCATGCGCTTCCTGGGCATTCTTACTCTTCGTTTTAAACTGCCGCGGCTTGGCAGGCAGGTACTCTTTGCCAAACTGCTTCTCAATATGACCGCGCATCTCATCGACCGCTTCAACAGCCAGAGAGACGGAGTCGGTACGCATGTAGGTGATCAAACCGACCGGTTCGCCGTCCACCTCGATACCTTCATAGAGACGCTGGGCAATCTGCATCGCCTTGCGGGCCGTGAAGCCGAGCTTGCGCGACGCCTCCATCTGCAGGGTAGAGGTAATAAACGGAGGAGCCGGCTGCTGTTTGGCCTGCTTCTTGGTGACCTCGGCCACCTTGAACGACCCTTTCTCCACTTTGCTGGCAATCAGCTTCGCATTAACACCATCACTGATTGAAAACTTGGTCAGTGCCTTGCCATCCAGGCCATGCAACTGGGCGGTAAATTCGCCGCTCTCAGCGTTGCAGGAGGCTTCGATGCTCCAGTACTCTTTCGGCTTGAAGTCACGGATATGCTGCTCACGCTCACAGATCAGACGCAGGGCCACCGATTGAACACGGCCGGCGGAGAGGCCGCTACGAACCTTGCGCCATAGCAGCGGCGAAAGGGTAAAGCCCACCAGATAGTCCAGTGCACTTCTCGCCTGCTGGGCATCAACCAGCTTCATGTTAATTTCAAGCGGATGGGCCATCGCCTCATCAATCGCCTTCTTGGTGATTTCGTGGAAAGTAATCCGACTTACCTTTTTACCTTCCAAGGCACCGCGACGCTTCAGCTCATCAGCCACATGCCAGGCAATCGCCTCTCCCTCGCGATCCAGATCGCTTGCAAGAATAAGTTCATCGGCCTTCTTCATCGCCGTCTGAATCGCAGCGATACGTTTCTCTTTATCTTCAATGACGACGTACTTCAGGGCAAAGTCGTTCTCGGTATCAACAGAGCCGTCCTTCTTGGGAAAAGCGCGCACATGACCGTAAGAGGCCAGAACCTTGTAGCCTTTACCGAGATATTTTTCGATGGTTTTTGACTTGGCGGGAGACTCCACTACCACAACTGCGCTCATTAACTTTTGCCCCCTAAAGAGTACCGACTGCCGGGCAACCTTTCGATGACACCCTGCAGTTCAAGCGCGAGCAAGCTTGGCGAAAGTTCCGTCACGGTCAAGCCGCATGCATCCGCAAGCCCATCCAGATGCATGCTTTCAGACCTTAATGCGGAAAGAATCCTGCCTTCCCGGTCATCCGACGGAATATAGGATTTCTCCGCCTTTTCAGCCTGTTGCGCCCAACCGAGATGATGAAGAAGATCGTCCGCCGACTCGATCAACACTGCGCCATCACGAATCAACTGATGGCACCCCGCATGCGCATCATTCAGCACCGAACCGGGTACGGCCAGGACCTCCCGACCATAAGAGAGTGCCTGCCCTGCCGTGATCATCGAACCGGATTTCAATCCCGCCTCAATCACCAGCGTCGCCTGTGAGAGAGCGGCTATGATCCGGTTTCTCTGCGGAAAATGCTCGGCCCGGCCGGCCACATCAGGGAGATATTCACTGACTGCGCACCCCTTTTCAGCAATCGCCTCGACCTGGCTGTTCTGGGTCCCGGTGAGCGATGCCAGGCCGCAACCGAGAACGGCAACGGTGGGACTATCCCCTTCAAGCGCACCGCCATGGGCTGCCGCATCAACACCGTAGGCCATGCCACTGACGATGGTCACACCACGCTTTGAACAATAGCTGCTCCAGCGGCGGGCAATCAATCGGCTCTCCCGGCTGGCTTTTCGGGCACCCACCACTGCCAGCATTCGCCTGCCGTTCAGCGCGGAGATATCTCCCTTCACAAACAGCAATAACGGCGCATCTTCGCACGCCCTTAACGGTTCGGGATAACCATCATCTTCAAGGCAGACGATGTTGATGTCGTGTTGGTTACATTGTTCGGCAACGGCCAAAGCGGATTCCCGGGATGATTGCATAAGCGCATCCACCAATTTCGGGCTGATACCATCGATCTGTCTGAGTTGGGAAGGGGTGGCTGCCCAAAGTGGCTGGGCAGAACCGAATATGGAGATGAGCTGTCGACCGGTGCGGGGGCCGACGCCACGCACCATGAGCAGCCTTAAACAGGCAATCCCAGCTTCTGAGGCTAGCACCTACAAACGTTTAGATTAACGGTCAGCCTTATTGCGAACCGCATCGCCGATATTGATCGCAGAGGTCGACTCTGTAACAAGAGCCAATGAGCCATTCTGCTGAGCGACCAGCACCAGCAACTCACCGATCTTCTCTTCAGGCAGGCGCACCTTTTTACCGGTAACCCGATCCTTTACCATGCGTCCGGCGCGATGAATCGAAAGCGCGGTACCCGCCTGCAAACCCGAACCCTGGCCAAGACTGATGCCGATCGTCTGGTTCTGGCCGGCTTCAGTTGCGTTGTTGCGAATATAGAGCACCTTACCTGCAAGGCTTCCATCCGGATACGAAGGTGTAATCCTTGTATCAACATGTTTAGCCGGCTTCAGTCGGTCGCCTCGGGATAGCTCTTCAAAGGTATTCAGGACCACACCACGATAGATACCACTATCCTGTGAGCGAACTTCAATCTGTCCAAGATGGTTGACCAGCAGGCCGACCACCTTACCTGAATCCGGATCCTTAATCGGATCACCCGTACGGAAGACATCAAAAAGATCTCCATCCTGTGCCGACTGATTAATCTTCAGATAGAGGCGCTCACCGGCTCCATAGTGTATACGATCATCTTCAGAGTCCAGAATATAACCAACGCCCTCAATGGCATCAGGCTGAATGAAGTCCTGTCGGGCCAGAGCATTGAGAAGACGGCTCGTGTCCACTTTGGGTTCAAACCGCTCAACGGACTTGATCAGAACCGCAGGTTGTGGGCGCTGTTTGGTCAGCCCGCCGTTTTTCTTAAGTTTTTCCACATCAAACCAGATCTCGTTGCCTGGATAGATCAGATCCGGATTACTGATATAGAGGTTCTTCTCCCAGATTTTCATCCACTTCATAGGGTCTTTAAAAAAGTAGCTGGAAATATCCCAAAGCGTATCACCCTTTTTTACAATATAGGGCTGCGGCAGGTTTGGCTTTACATCCGCTTCGCTCATCTCCTGAGGCATAGCCAACTCATCAGCCATGGCCTGAACTGGAAATACACACGCCAGCGACAAGCATGTAATTACAAGAAAGTGTTGAAGTTTCATATGAAGCCCCCGATCCTAACTACTTAATTTATCAAAGGTTGGCACATCACAACGAATAGCGCAATACCAACCCTGCAACAGCCAAACTTTTTTGTCCGGTCATCCGCTTTTTGCCTCAGTCTTCGGCTCATCGCCTGCAATCAGTCGTTGGATATTGCTTTGATGACGCAGAATCATCAGGGCTCCGAGAACCGTGCAGACACCGAAGGCAACCCATGAGGCCTGAATGAACAATGAAAACAGAGGCAGGGAAACACCCGCTGCAATTGAAGCAAGGGAGACATAACGCGTTAACTTGAAGGAGACAAACCATACAACAAAAGCGCCAACAGCAACCCAGGGCAACCAGGGAATCACCACGCCGAACATCGTTGCCACGCCTTTCCCACCCTTAAATCCGAGGTAGACGGGAAAGATATGCCCCAGAAATGCTGCCAGCGCTACACTCCCGATCAACAACTCATCACCACCCAGAAGTATGGCAATAGCAACGGGAAGGGTACCCTTAAGAATATCCGCCAATAGCGTCAGAGCACCGACTTTTTTTCCGCCTGTACGCATGGCATTGGTTGCACCGATATTGCCGCTGCCGTGCTGACGGGGGTCTTTACCTGTTAACAGCCGTGCGAACAACAGGCCGAAGGGAATCGCCCCGACAAGGTAGGCTGCAACAACAGCCGAGACTAAGAGTATGGACAATCAGGCTACCGGCCCTGTCGATAGCGGGTACGGCTGTTATCAAGCAGCTTCTGCAGACGCCCGGCCTGACCGAGAGCAATATAGGTTGGCAGAATCGCTTCCAGATTGGCAGCTTCACCAAAAACCGCGGGGAAGGACTCACCATCGACCACATTATCGTGTTGCAGCAGCTTTAACTGGTCCGGTGTCAGTGGCGGCACCGGCAACAACTGCATGAAAGTAGCCATGATTTTCGCTGCAAAGGTCGGGACGGGAATCAGCAAACGGCAACGTCCAAGCGCACTCATCAACAACTGCATCAGCTCCATAAAGCTGTAATCCTTCGGACCTCCCAAAGCGTAAATCTGCCCCTTCACATGGTAATTCCCGATCGAAGAGACAAAAGCCCTGGCCACATCTTCAACCCAGACCGGCTGAAAACGGGTTCCTCCGGCAATAACCGGAAGCACCGGCAGCAGGGCTGTCATAGATTTGAACTTGTTAAAAAATGAGTCCCCCTCTCCGTAGACAATAGAGGGCCTGAAAATCGTCCAATTAAGACCGGACTGACGAACGCGGGTTTCCGCCTCGCCCTTGGTACGTGAATAGAGGCTTGCCGGCACTTTGCCTGCACCCAGGGCGCTCATATGCAGATACTGGTCGACTCCCGCCTCTTTACAGGCCTGAAGAATATGTTCGGTACCCTTCACGTGGGCGGCCGAAAACGAATAGCGACCGCGCTCGAAGAGAAGCCCAACCAGATTAATGACGCAGTCCTGGCCTGCAACAGCCTCCTGAAGACCGGCTCCGGTGGTGACATCGACTTTGACCAGGCGGGCGCCATTGACCATCAGATCACGTGCACGTTCCGGATGCCGACAAGCCACTGTGACACGATAATCAGCGCCAATCGCCTGCCTGACAATCGCTCGACCGATGAAGCCGCTACCACCGATAATGCATACCTGCTTGGACATAATGCCTCCCTGAACAAATTACGAAGATAATTCGTACTGGCAATTATGCGAAAGAGAGCGGCAAGACGCAATGTAAGGCTGCCATAAAAAAAAGGCCGCCTTAAAAAGGCGGCCTTGTATCACACTGATGAATATCAGATAGAGGTCGATTCAGGCGAATCCGCAAAGGTCTTCAGCTTCTGTGATCTCGACGGATGACGCAGCTTGCGCAGGGCCTTGGCTTCAATCTGACGAATACGCTCACGCGTCACGCCAAACTGTTTGCCCACCTCTTCAAGCGTGTGATCGGTGTTCATGCCGATACCGAATCGCATCCGCAGGACCTTCTCTTCGCGAGGCGTCAGATTATCCAGCACCTCAAGCGTGGCCTCACGCAGCGCCTCATTGATCGAGGAGTCGAGCGGATTCTCGGCATTCTCATCTTCAACAAAATCGCCCAGCTGTGAATCTTCATCATCACCGATCGGCGTCTCCAGAGAGACCGGCTCCTTGGCCACCTCAAGAATCTGCTCAACCTTCTCTACCGGCATCTCCAGATGTTCGGCAAGCTCTTCCGGAGTCGGTTCGCGACCGATCTCTTGGGCAATCTGGCGTGACACACGCATCATCTTGTTGATGGTCTCAATCATATGCACCGGAATTCGGATCGTTCGCGCCTGATCGGCAATCGAACGGGTAATTGCCTGACGAATCCACCAGGTGGCGTAGGTCGAGAACTTGTAGCCGCGACGCCACTCGAATTTATCCACGGCCTTCATCAAGCCGATGTTTCCTTCCTGAATCAGATCGAGGAAGCCCAAGCCGCGATTGGTATATTTCTTGGCGATCGAAATGACCAGGCGGAGGTTGGCTTCGATCATTTCACGCTTGGCCTGACGCGCCTTTGCCTCGCCCATGGTCAGCTTACGAGCCACGCTCTTCAGCTCCTCCACTTCCATCTCGCTTTCCATCTCAACACGCTTCAGGCGACGCTGGTTTTCTCGGACTTTGCTGGCACTGAGCTCAAAAGCTTCAGCCCAAGGCCGATCTCCGTGCTCCTTCAGAATCTCATCGACCCAACGTTCATTGGTCTCATTGGGAACGAAACTTTCAATGAAGAGCTTACGCGGCATTTTAGCTCCCAGAGCCAGATCACGAATGGTCCGTTCATACTTGCGAACACGCTCAACCGCATTCTTGAATCGCTGAACCAGCATATCGATCTGCTTGGTTGAAAATGGAATGGCAACCAGTTCCATCAGCATGGCATCAAGCACCTCCTGAGTCTGCTTGGCCAGCTTCTCATCAGAAGGCTTCTTGTCGAGCTTCTTCTTCAGCTTTATGAAATCGTCATGCAACAGCTTGGCCGCATGGAAATGGGTCAATGCCTCTTCAAGCTGCTCCTCTTTGGTGATCACCGTCTCTTCCATCGGCGTACCATCAGGTGTTGCCGTCCGCGCCTTGATGGCTGCGGAGAGCTGATCAGGATCAAGCTTGTCAGTATCGACAGGCTCATCATCCTCATCGTCACTC
The DNA here is from genome assembly GCA_050301755.1 of Mariprofundaceae bacterium. Lineage (GTDB taxonomy): Bacteria > Pseudomonadota > Zetaproteobacteria > Mariprofundales > Mariprofundaceae > WSZY01. Next base: position 32,988 of record JBNKZS010000011.1, on the reverse strand, counting down.
TTGTTCAGACGGTTCTCATATTCAGCAATCGCCGCGGCATTCACCACCTTGTCGTCGATATCAAGAATATCGCGGAAGTTAGGACCCTCTTCACTTTCCGATTCAAGCGCTTCGTCACGAATCTCAATGACCCGCTCACCCAGCTTCATGATTTCGCGGAAGGTGGCCGGACAGAGGCAGATAGCCTCGTGTACCTGCAGACGCCCCTCTTCAATACGCCGAGCAATCTCAATTTCGCCTTCACGGGTCAGCAGCTCAACCGTACCCATCTCACGCAGGTACATACGTACCGGATCATCAATACGGATCACCGTTCCCAGTGTCGTGGTATCGGCACGGAGTGCCGAATCCTCTTTGCGCAGACGATCCTTACGCATGGCGTAAGCTCCGGTCGGTGCACGCTCCGGATCAACAACTTCAACGCCCATCTCAGTAAACAGATTGATGATCTGTTCAACATGATCGGCCTCAACAAGACCTTCCGGCAGATGTTTATTCAGTTCATCATAGGTGATGTACCCGGCCTCTTTGCCTTTGGCCATCAAAGAACCAAGTTCTTTTACCCGGAATGGATCGACTGTTGCTTGTGTCATTCGTTACCTCTACGTTGTTCATCCAGCTGCTTTTTGATCTCAAGACGCTGTTCTTTCAGTTTAGTCGCTAGTAGCCCCAAACGCGATCTCTCTGCCAAATTTCCTGCTGCCTCTGCGATTTTCTTTAGCAGATATTTTTCGTACATATCGAGCACTGTGCTGGCAAATTCCAGATCCGAAAGAGGCTCCTGATTAATCCAGCGGGAGACATTCTGGTCTTCGGGAAACTCCCGCTGTAGCTGCCCTGCCATGCGTTCGATCTTTTCCGCCTCTGAGTCTGCCAAGGAAAAAGCGCGCGTGTATAACAGCCGCACCATCTCTCCGTCAAGAATAAACTCACTCGCCTCCGGTGGAAGCTGCCTGAACCTGACCGGATTCTGCAGCAGCCCTGCCATGAATCTCTCCTGAATCAGGTTGACAGGCGAACGGACTGAAACAGGCCTGGAAACGTTGCCAGACGGACGTTTACCACCCTGCTTGTGCAGCTGAATCTTGGTGACAGACTCCACCTCCTGCTTCCACGCCTGACGCAAATAATCATCCTGCATCGTAGCCAGCATCGCATCGGCTTTTTTCGCCATTCTTGCCCGGCCATCGGCACCCTGTCCGGCGATATTTTTCAGCCCCTGCAACCATGTCTCCAGCACCGGCCGGGCATCATTTTCAATGCGCGCCTCAAACGCTTTCTGCCCCTCTTTAGCCACAAGCGAATCGGGATCTTCACCCTCGGGAAGGTAGAGAAATCTGGGGGAGTGCTCCGATTTCAGTACCGGCAACATACGTTCCAGCGCCCGCCAGGCCGCCTGCCTGCCTGCCCGGTCACCATCAAAACAGAAGACAGGAGCATCATGCAGGCGAAGGATCTCGAGAATCTGGCGCTCACCAATCGCCGTGCCAAGCGGTGCCAACGCAATAGGGAGATCGTGCGCCGCCAGCGCCAAAACATCCATGTAGCCCTCAACCACCAGTAACAGCTTACGCTTGCGAATCTCATCACGATGTTCGGACAGCCCATAAAGCAGATCCGACTTGTGGAAAAACGGCGTCTCTGGCGAATTCAGGTATTTGGCGCTCTTCTCATCGCCGAGAATGCGGCCTCCGAAACCGACCGTCTTCCCCCTTCGATCCCGGATTGGAAAGATCAGCCTGTTACGAAAGCGGTCGACATACCCGTTATCACCCTTGAACAGCACCCCTATCGACTCCAGCTGTGCCGCAGCTCTTCCATCGGATCCGAAACAGTGCTGCATAAATCCGTAACCTGCCGGCGCAAAGCCGAGCTTGTACCTGCGCACGATCTCTTCCGGCAGCTTCCGCTGCTTCAGGTATGCGCGGGCGATGCCGCCTTTTTCGCCAGCCAGCTGACGCACGAAGACATCGGCCACCTTGGCCAACAACTCCAGCGCCCTGTTTCGCTTCTCCTGGTCACCCGGCTGCGAAGCCGCCTCCCTAGGTACTTCAAGACCCGCCTTTTCAGCCAGATACTCAACCGCCTCGGGAAATGTGTAACCGTCATGCTCCATCAGGAACTGAAAGGCACCGCCTCCCTTACCGCACCCGAAACAGTAGTAGAGCTGCTTGTCTGCTGACACGGAGAACGATGGACTCTTCTCATTGTGGAATGGACAGAGACCCATCAAATTTGATCCCGAACGTTTAAGTTCGACATGCCTGCCGATGATTTCAGCAAGATCTGTTCTCGCTAGAATCTCATCCAGAAATGCAGGTGGAAAATGAGCCATGGTTATCTATTTAAGTAGATGCCTGGGTTTAATCAAGTTCTGCAGGACTCAGCCCTGCAACTGCTGCTTGATCATGGCCGAGACCATACCCATATCGGCCTTGCCCTGAAGCTTCGGACGAATGATCCCCATCACCTTGCCCATATCCTTCATGCTCTCGGCACCACTGTCGACAATGGCCTGCGCCACGGCCTGTGCCACCTCACCTTCGGAGAGCTGCTCCGGCATATAGACTTCAAACACCTTGATCTCATCCAGCTCTTTGGCAGCAAGATCTTCACGACCTGCCTCATGGTACTGGCTGGCAGCATCCTTGCGCTGCTTGATCATCTTTGCTGCCATGGCAACGACATCCTCTTCAGTAAGAGGCTTGCCCAGTTCGATCTGTTTATCCTTGAGTGCGGCACGGAACATGCGGATAGCGCCCAGCTTCAGCTTATCGCCATCTCTCATTGCCTGTTTCATATCATCGGTAATCTGCTGTTCTAACATCTTATTTCTCCCTAAAGGAATGATCGTTTTCAGACATAAATCCGGCCACCCTTTTGACCATGGATGGTCAAACAAAAATGCCGGACGCTCAGGCCCGGCATTTTATATCACGATCTAAGCAATAGCTTGGGATATCGACTTAGTAGTCGCGGTTATCCCGCATACGCATACGACGAATACGCTTCATCAGACGCTTGCGTGCTGCTGCTTCCTTACGCTTGGATGCGATAGAGGGTTTCTCATAAGCCTCACGACGACGGCATTCACTGATTACGCCACCACGCTCAACCTGTTTACGAAAACGCTTAAGCGCCATTTCGATCGGCTCATCTGGATTCACTTTAATTCCAGGCATGTTAAACATCACCCCCTTCGGCATTCCGAAAAGTTTTCAATGACACGACACGGCGTCATTGCATTATCCCCTTCTCCTCTGCACGCTTGGCATCGGGCTTAAACCCATCCCATGCAGCGGAGGCAAAAAGGGTCGCGCATTATGAACAACATCGACGCCAAGTCAAATAACGGCAACAAAAACGCTTCGAAAAGCGTGCTCGGCGCTGCCTCCACCGTTGGCAGTTGGACCATGCTATCCCGCATTCTCGGCTTTATCCGTGACATCATTCTCGCCCGCATTCTGGGCGCCGGACCTCTGGCCGATGCTTTTTTTGTCGCGTTCAAGCTGCCCAACTTCTTCCGGCGCATGTTTGCCGAAGGCACGCTCACCGTAGCGCTGGTACCGGTACTGGCTGATGAGAGGCAAAAAGGGGAAGTGGCCGAGCATGCATACCTGAATGCACTGGCAACACTGCTTCTATCCGTGCTTCTTCTCTTCACCGCTCTTGGCATCATCTTCATGCCGTGGCTGCTGCTCGGCTTTGCTCCCGGCTTTCACGATGAACCTGATCGCTGGCACTACGCCCTGAAACTGGCTCGCTGGATGTTTCCCTATCTACTGCTGATCTCTCTCTCAGCCATGGCGTGGGCTGTACTCAATGCCCACAAGAAGTTTTCACTGGCTGCAGCCAGCCCGGCCCTGCTCAATATCGCCATCATCTTTTCCGCTATTGTGCTGGCACCATCGTTCGGCAATCCGGCCGAGGCTCTTGCCATTGGTGTCGTGCTCGGAGGTGCTTTGCAGCTGGGCATCCAGTTTCCGGCCCTAAAACGTATCGGCTGGATTCCGAAACTATCATTCAAATTCAATCATCCGGCCATTAAGCAGACGCTGAGACTCTTCGGCCCGGCGCTGCTTGGTGTGGCTGCCGTGCAGATCAATATCCTTGTCGGCACCATTCTGGCCACATTGCTTCCTTCCGGATCTGTCTCCTATCTCTATTACGCTGACAGAATCGTGCAGCTTCCCCTCGCCCTTTTCGGCATTGCCATGGGCACCGCACTACTGCCGGCCCTCTCCGAACACCTTGCCGCTGGCCGAACCGAAGATGCGAAACATGACCTGCGCAGCGGACTGGCATGGCTGACATGGATCACACTGCCGGCGGTAGCCGGCATCTTTATGCTGGCCGAACCAATCATTGCCACCCTGTTTGAACATGGCGCCTTCTCGCATCAGGCCACCGTTGCGACTGCCGATGCGCTCAAGGCCTACGGTGTCGGCCTGATCGCCTTCTGCTGGGTACGCGTACTCTCAACCGCCTGCTACGCGGGCCAGGACGCCAGGAGTCCGATGAACTTCGCCATTATCGGCGTGGTCGCCAACATCATCCTCTCCATCATCCTGATGCAGTCGCTTGCCCATGTCGGCTTGGCACTGGCCACCTCACTGGCAGCCTTCATCAATGTCAGCCTGTTGTTTCGTCATCTGCGCAACGATCGCGGCCCCGTCTTCGATAAGCGCAGTGGCCTGCGCATGTTAAGAGCGGGCATTGCCTGTCTGCCGATGCTCGCTTTTCTGATCGGCCTTGCAGAGTTATGGGCATTTCCCGCCTCTGAAAAACTGATGCAGGCTCTCTGGCTGGGCTCTTCCATTGTCGGCGCCATCATCATCTTTTTCGGAACGGCTATACTGCTGGGAGAGAAGAGCCTGCTTAAAAGGAGGGGAGCCAATGCGCCGTGATGTGATTGTATTCGATACCGAGACCGTTCCTGATGCCGATGCAGCCCGTCGGCTGCTCGGAAAACCCGAGCTGAGTGATATTGAAGCCCGTGACGCCCTGAGCTGTTATTTTCTGGAAAAGACCGATGGCAGGAACGATTTTCCGCGCCAGCCGTTCCATCAGATTGTCGCCATCAGTTACGCCCACCTGATTGCCGAACCCGGTGAAGAGGGGGTGGAGATGGTGATCCGCAGAATTGCCTCCGGCGGCGAGAAGGGGAGCAGCGAGAGGGAGCTGCTGGAAGGCTTCTTCGGCCTGATTGAGAAACGGGCACCACAGATTGTCAGTTTCAATGGCCGCGGCTTTGATGTGCCGGTACTCAAGTACCGGGCCATGGTTCACGGCCTCTCCTGCCCTCGCTGGTTTAACGAGGGGGACAAATGGAACAACTACGACACCCGCTACTCGCACATCTACCATCTCGATCTTCTGGAGGTACTGTCGGACTTCGGTGCATCGGCCCGCTGCTCCATGCATGAGGTCGCCTCGGCCTTCGGTGTGCCTGGCAAACTTGATACGGCCGGTGATGACGTTCGCGGTATGTATGAGGCTGGCCTGATTGATGATATCCGCAGCTACTGCGAGACCGATGTCTGCACCACGCTGCTCACCTACCTGCGCTGGCAGCTCTTCAATGGCGGCCTCTCCGAAGGTGCCCACGCCCGTGCCGCGCTCGGCCTGCGAAACTATCTCGAGGAGGAGTCAGCTTTACGCCCGCACTTCGCCGCTTACCTGTCAGCCTGGAATGAGAACTAACCACAGCAGCACCGCCGTGCCATGCGCTCAACCGGGAACTGAACCATGAAAATCTACCACCATTTCATGGATGGCATCCCCTGGTATCTGGCACGCCACTACTGGTGGGCCTACCTCTGGAAGCGCGCCGTCTGGTTCTTCGACCACCAGCCGATCATCAACGCCATCCTTTTCGGCCAGTACCGCAAGCTGATGCATGCAACAATGGAGCGCCTCAGGCACGCACCGAGGGAGAGCATCCTCCAGCTGACCTGTGTGTACGGCGAACTGACACCGAAGCTGGTATCCCTTGTCCAGCCGACGCCACTGCACATCACCGATGCGGCTACGGTACAGCTTGATCTGGCTTATCGAAAAACGAAAGCTGGAGCTTTACTGCGTACCCGCATGAATGCCGAACACCTCGGCTATAAAAACGATTGTTTTTCTACCATCATTCTCTTTTTCCTGTTGCATGAGATGCCACCCGAAGCTCGCATCAACACGCTATCCGAGTGTCTGCGCACCCTGAAGCCGGAGGGCTCACTGCTGTTGACCGAGTATGGTGCTAAACCTTTCCATCATATGCTTTTCCGCTTCCTTCCTTTTCGCTGGATACTGACCTCACTGGAGCCATTTCTTGGCAGCTTCTGGGAACTTGACCTTGAAAAAGCGCTTCATGAACTGGCAGCAGAACATGGAAAGAGCGCTTTGCTGATTTCAAATCAGTCTGTCTTTGCAGGGTTCTATCGGATTTTGGAGTTCAGAGTCACGTCAGCCACGGAGGGAGATATTTAGACAAAAAAAGGCCCGCCAATGGCGGGCCTTTTTTATCTTCGAAAAGATGAAAACCTTTCCTTAGAAACGGCTCTCGCGCGGACGTGCTTCGTTTACACGCAGGTTACGTCCACCAACTTCCGCACCGTCAAGCGCTTCAATAGCAGCTTTACCTTCGGCGTCGTTGGCCATCTCAACAAAACCGAAACCACGGCTACGGTTCGTTTCACGATCCATGATCACTTTTGCACTGGCAACTTCACCGAACTCAGCAAAAACTTCGCGAAGTTCTTCATCGTCTGTACGGAAAGAAAGGTTTCCAACATAAATATTCATACTAAATCATCCTCAAAAATATCAAAACTCAAATCCAGCGGATTCGGATTTCGCCAAAGTGGCGGCAATCACCCCGTGGAAAAAATCTATGGATAAAATCATCGGGAAAGGTCAACGCAACTGACAAAAACAGGTGCATAATAAAAGCGCGAAATTGGCAGGGCAAGAAAAATCATCTTTTCTCATGCTTTAACCCGAAAGCGGGAATCGCTAACGCAAAAGGCCAACGCGACTTGATGTCGCGCTGGCCTTTCTCTGTTGGTACCGGGGACTGGAGTCGAACCAGCACGGATTTTACTCCACAGCGACCTCAACGCTGCGTGTCTACCAATTTCACCACCCCGGCGTTTGATACACCCGGCTTAGGGCATCCTGCCCTTCGCCTTCTATCGCTCAGCAAAAACGTAGTTTTGCTTCACTTATGAGCTCGCTTCACTCGCTCGCCCCACATCCTGTGGGGATATCACCTCACCCACCCATGGAGGGGTGGCTTTAGTGAGCAATCGAAAATCGCAATTTTCGATTACGGTCAAGACCGAGGGGAGGAAGCCCAAGGTCGCATCTAAAAATCACTCCGCGGTCGGAAGGCCGTCGTCAGCCGTATTGCTCTTCAGGGCCTTTGTATCAAACCCCTGTCCGTTTCCGGATGCAGGTACAGCAGGTGCAGACTCAGCCGGAACAGGCTGGGTCAGATTACGCTCCACCACGGATCCCGCATTCTGCTGGGAGAAGAAAGCCAGTGTCAGGCTGGTCATCATGAATGCCGCAGCCAAACCGCCTGTCATCTTTCCCATAAACGAACCGGAGCCACGGCTGCCAAACAACGTCTGAGCGCCGCCGCCACCAAAAGATACACCCATATCTGCGCCCTGACCGCGCTGAACCAGAACAACTCCGATCAGCATCAGACCGACGATGACATGAAGTACAACCAACATAGTAGTCATTCGACTCTCCTTAGCCTGCTACGCCTGCAGCGGCTTCAACAATTTGCATAAAGGAGTCGGCCTTCAGGCTCGCTCCTCCCACCAAAGCTCCTTCTACACCTTCGCAGGCCATCAGCTCTTTGGCATTGCCCGGATTCACACTGCCACCGTAAAGTACGCGACAATCCTTACCCAGACGAGTCAACTCTTCGTGAACAAAGGCGTGCGTCTCAACCACCATATCAGGTGTTGCGGTCTTGCCCGTACCGATCGCCCATACCGGCTCATATGCAACCGTCAGGGGCTTGTCTTTCGGAGCACCCTTCAACACAGCCAGCTGCTCAGCCAGCACATGGTTGGTTACACCCTTCTCACGCTGCTCCAGTGTCTCACCGATACAGAGGATCGGCTCGAGTCCGTGCAGCCAGCAGGCGTTCAGCTTTGAACGAATTTGTGCATTGCTCTCACCAATGATACTGCGGCGTTCGGAGTGGCCCAGAATCACATAATGGCAACCTGCATCACGCAGCATCAGAGGGCAGATAGAACCGGTAAAGGCACCTTTGTCCTCGTAATAAACATTCTGAGCTCCCAGCACCACACCCTTGTCGCTCAGCTTCTTCTGCATCGGGTGCAGAAGTGTGAACGGCGGCATCAGGGCAATCTCAATGTGTTCAGGAGCAGGGTTTTCTCGAAGCTCGGCGATAAAAGCGTCAGCCTCGGAAAGGAGACCATTCATCTTCCAGTTACCTGCAATAAGCATTCGTGTTGAACCGCTCATATCACCCTCCTGTAAACATTAAAAGCACCAAAATGGGGCGCGAAGTGTAGAAAAATTGACGTCTATAGCAAGGAAAACTCGCCAACCGCCCGCTGAAAGGTAGCGTTGCTGCATGAGCAGTGATTCAAAACCCTATGCCAAGAAGGCACTTGGCCAACATTTTCTTAAAGATCGCAATGCCATTGGAAAGATAGCCGAAGCGGTCGGTGAGGGCGCCAATGCGCTTGAAATCGGTCCGGGCCCCGGGGCAATCACCGAACACCTTCTCAATCGCGTCGCCAAACTGACCGTCATTGAGAAAGACAACCGTTTTGCAGAACATTGGCAGCAGCGCGCCAAAGAACAGCAAAACCTTGCGGTTGTTCACGGCGATGTGCTCGATGTTTTAGAGAAAGCCGTAAAGCAATCCGGTGCCGACTGGGTGGTGGGCAACCTCCCCTACAATATCAGCGGCCCGCTGACGGCAAGACTGGCAGCGATCGAGCTTTCGGGAGGCATGGTTCTGATGTATCAGAAAGAGGTGGCCGATCGCATTGTAGCGGGACCGGGCGGGAGAACTTACGGCAGCCTTTCGGTGATGGTACGCCATCACTACGAGCCCAAACGGCTGTTGGTGCTGCCGCCTGGAGCCTTTTCCCCACCACCGAAAGTTCATTCAGCAGTGATTACGTTGACGCCCCACCATCGACGCCCTCCATGTGATATCCGTGCGCTGGAAGCAACGCTTCGTGAAGGTTTTCGTCATCGTCGAAAAACAATCTTTAACAACTTTAAAGGGAAGCTGAACCGGGTGGACTGGATGGAACTGGTCATTGACCCGGACTCAAGACCGGAAACCCTGCCCTATCAAAAGTGGGCCGCCATAGCCCATCGCCTCTACCCTGACGGCCTCGGCATCCGCCAAGGCCTTGGCGAGTGGTAACCAGAGTTAAATCGCCTCCAGATAACCGGAATCAGCTGGCAACCGGCCAGGAACTCTTCTCAGTCCCCGTTACCCGGTAGAGTGGAGCCACATCGTTGGGAGAGCTCTTGGTCACATTCAGATCATGTAGCAAACCATCTTTCACACTGTAGATCCAGCCATGCACGGAAAGCGGATTTCCGCGCTCCCAAGCATTCTGGACAATACGGGTATGGCAAATGTTATCCACCTGACGAATAACATTGAGCTCACACAGACGCTCCATCCGTTGCGCATCATCCATCGCATCCAGCATCTCTTTGTGCAACATATAGGTGTCGCGAATGCCACGAATCCAGTTATCAACAATGCCGTGATGCTGGCCCTGCATAGCCGCACGCACGCCTCCGCAATCATAGTGGCCGGTGATAATGATATGCTTCACACCCAGAACATCGACCGCATACTGTGCAGCCGACAGGCAGTTCAGATCGGTGTGCTGCACCTGGTTAGCAACGTTTCGGTGAACAAAAACACGTCCGGGCTTCAGCCCGATAATCTCATTGGCGGGAACTCGTGAATCGGAACAGCCGATCCACATATAGTTCGGCCGTGTCTGCTCTGACAGGTGTTGAAAATAGTCCGGATCTTCGGAAAGCCGCTTGGCGGCCCACTCGTGATTATTCTCAAGCAGTTTTTCAGGGTTGCACATAGCGCTGCAATTTACGTGTTAGCCACCCATTTTTCCAGCTCGCCTTTTTTATCCAATGCATAGAGATCGTCACAACCACCGACATGACGGTCATTAATGAAAATCTGCGGGATCGTGCGAGCTCCCGGCGCACGCTTAGCCATCTCCACCCGCTTCTCTGGCTCCGACTGCACGTTGTACTCGTTGAACTCCAGGCCCCGCTGCTTCAGCAAGGCCTTGGCCCGCATACAGTATGGGCAGTAATCTCCGGAATAAACTTCGATCTTCGCCATATATTTACTTCTCCTTAAATGGTGTCCGTGCCAGTGAAAATGCAGATATCGGATGCTTTGCAGCTCCCAGCGCCTTGGAAGCGTGGTGCAATGTTGCTCCTGTCGTCAGGACATCATCGACAACCCAAATCCGCCCTCTCAACGGGCTTGATTGTAACTGTTCACTCCAGTGGTCGCTGTTAAAGGCGAAACTCTTACGAAGATTTTTTCGGCGCGCAACGCCGGAGATGGCGGATTGCCGTTCTGCCTCGCCGATACGAACAAGTATTTTCCAGTCCCATCTGCAGCCGATGCCTTCGGCCATCATCCGCACCAGATTGGCAGCATGATGCTGGCCGCTTCTGCGCATACGAGAGAGCGGCATAGGGACGGGCAACAGCAGATCATCGGGCTGAATCAGAGATCGCAACGTTGGCATAGCCGATCCAAGCAGCCATTGTACGGCCGCATCATCACCGCCCAGCTTCCAGTCGAGAATCGCATCACGCACTGGTCCCTGATAGCGAAAGAGGCTGACTGTATACTGCTGAAACGGGGGCGAGGTCAGACATCTGCCACATGGCCCCGGTGCAAGATCATCTGGCAACATCACGCCGCAGCGCTCACAGACGGCAGCTGCATGTGGCCTGATCCCATTCAGGCAGGTCCGGCAACACCCGCTTTCTTCAAGTGCAGAATGACAAAAAAGACAGGCTGGCGGAAACAGCAGCCCAACACCCCTGTTAACCCAATACCTGCATTTGGTTGACAGCCTTCCCATACCCATGAGCATGGCGCAAATGTCGAACAGTCGCAATTGGTTCAAACCCGTTCCCGCTGAACGGAAGCGGAAGCTTCCAGCTTCTCAGCGAAGCGGCATTCTGATTCAGAGGGATGGCCGCCAACTGGTGAACTTTGCCTCCAACGATTACCTCGGCCTTTCAACACATCCCGACATCTGCCTGGCCGCCATCCGTGAGATTGAGAATCATGGATTGGGTAGCGGCGCATCGCGCCTGATCTCCGGCGATGATCCGCTACTGCACAGGCTTGAAAGCGAAATGGCTACATGGAAAGGTTTCGAGGCCTGTCTTGTTGTCGGCTCCGGCATGCTGGCTAATATCGGGCTGCTGCAGACACTGGTTGGACGTCATGCCCATCTCTTCTGTGACAAGCTCAACCACGCTTCACTGGTTGATGGCGCCAGGCTTAGCGGTGCTAAAACATCCCGTTACGGGCATTTGGACTACAGCCAGCTAGAGTCGCTTCTCAACAAAAACCAAGCAGAACAACGCATCCTGATCAGTGATGGCGTCTTCAGCATGGATGGAGACACCGCTGACCTTTCAATTCTTACCGAGCTCTGCGAACAACACGGCACACTTCTGCTGATTGATGATGCCCATGGCACCGGCGCGGTCGGAGAGAACGGTAAGGGTCTTACCGATATGGCCGGCATCTCCGGGCATAAACGCCTCATTGAGGTGGGGACACTGGGCAAGGCCTTTGGCTGCTACGGAGCATTCATACTGGGAACCTCGGAGATGATTGAGGGGCTACGCCAGCGCATGCGCACACTGATCTACTCCACCGCCCTACCCGCTGCCCTGCCTGCTGCAGCACTGGCTGCCCTGCATCAGATTCAGCATGGCGACTTACTCCAGCGCCTGCAAAAGAACCTGGCACTGTTTAAGCAGGAGACATCGGAACTCACCCTGATGAATTCCGACACGCCGATTCAGCCCCTGCTGATCGGAACTGATACTGACACCATGAACAAGGCTTCAGCACTGGCAGATGCCGGTTTCTTTGTCCCTGCCATTCGTCCACCCACCGTGCCTGAAGGAACATCAAGACTTCGCATTACCCTTTCAGCCGCACACTCCGAATCCCAGATCTGCCAATTGGCAGAGGCTTTGCGGAGAGTTGTATGAGCACCCCTATGACCTTCCTGCACGGCTGGGGCCAGTCCCGGCAGATCTGGTATCAACAGGTGCCGGCTTTCCCCGATGCGCAATTCCTCAATCTTCCCGGCCATGGCGGCAGTGCAGCACATGGCAACTGGCTCGAGGCCATCGCCGATCAACTTTCTGCATCTCCTGGCATTGTCATTGGCTGGTCGCTGGGTGGCATCATCGCCATGCAGCTTGCGCTGAAGTATCCCGAGAAGATCAAAGGTCTGGTACTGATCTCAACCACTCCATCATTCTGTAACCGGAGCAATTGGAACCATGGCTGCCAGCAGGAGGTCTTTGATGCCTTTGAAAGCGGCATCAAAGAGAGTTCGGCAAAAACCATGAGCCGCTTCTTCATGCTGATGCTTCAGGGCGATAGCATCAGCCGCAGCGAGTATAATCAGATCGCAAAAGCAGCGGTCGATAGGGTTCACCCACCCACACAGGCTACTTTGAACAGAAGCCTGAAGCAGTTGGCAACAAGCGATCTGCGAGAGACCGTCTCATCAATCCCCGCACCTGCATTGGTGATGCACGGGGCGCAGGATGCGATAATCCCTGCAGCTGCCGGAGCTTGGCTGGCCAAAACGCTTACTCATTCGACCTGGCAATCATTTGATGCCTGCGGTCACGCCCCCTTTTTGACACAGCCTGAAACATTTAACGAATCACTGGAGAGATGGTGCAAAACGATATGAACCATTCACACATCAGCAAAGCCCAGGTTAAACGCTCGTTCTCATCGGCCACGGAAAGTTATGATGAACATGCCGTACTGCAACGTGAGATCGGCAACCGACTGGTCAACCATCTTGAGTTCACCAAGATCGATCCCAAGCGGATTCTCGATATCGGTTGCGGTACCGGCTACGTCACCCGCCTGCTCTGCCAACGCTATAAAAAAGCGGATGTCACCGCACTTGATCTTTCAGAGGGCATGGTCAGGGCCACACTCAGCGGTCATGGCCGACGCCTGCCATGGCACGGTCGACGTCATCACGTGGTCAGTGATGGCTGCTCACTCCCCTTCCCCGATGGCTCCTTCGACCTGGTGACGTCAAACCTCGCCATGCAATGGGTACCGGAGCCGATGCAGATGATGAGGGAGATGCGCCGCGTGCTGGCTCCCGACGGACTGATCCTCTTCTCCACCTTCGGCAGGCGCACTCTCTCCGAACTGCGTCAGGCTCTCGCCCAGATTTCACACGAACGTGCAGGGCTTGTACTGCCGTTTCCCGATGTCACATCTCTGGGCGACTCACTGATGCAGCTGGCTGTTGAACTGCCGGTCACCGATACGGATATCTTCACCCTCACCTACCCCGATACCATGGCACTGGTCCGCGAGCTCAAGCATATCGGCGCCTCGTCCTCAGCCATTCAGGCCCGACCCAACGGTCTTTACGGACGCAGCCTGCTGAAGCAACTCGAAGAGGCCTATACAGAAAAGTATCAGGATGAGGAGGGTCGTGTTCATGCTACCTTCGAAGCGCTCTATGCGCAGGCGTGGTACAGAGAACCCGGCTACGAGCACTCAGACCGGGTTATTCCGATTGAGATGGATGGCGCCTGAAAACCATGGGCAGAAAAATATTCATCACCGCAACCGACACAGATGCCGGCAAGACATTCATCACGACCAACCTGATTCGGCTCATATTAGAGCAGGGTATCAATGCTTCGGCCATTAAACCGGTTGCCAGCGGCGTTTCAGAACATGGCATCAATGAGGATGTGGAGACATTGATGCAGGCGCAGCAGCTAAGCCATCCCGATTCGGTAAATCGCTACACCTTCCGGCTACCGGCATCGCCCAACATCGCTGCCGAAGCAGAACAACAACGTATCGAATCGGATCAACTGGTCAGATGGTGCAATAGACAGGCTGAAAAAGTAGACCTGTGCCTGATTGAGGGGGTGGGCGGTTTGATGGTACCACTCAGTGGCAGCTATCTGGTAAGCGACTGGATTCGTGACCTACAGGATTGCGAAGTGCTGTTGGTGATCGGTGCTCGCCTTGGCTGCATCAACCATGCCCTGCTTACGCTGGCACAACTTAAACAACTGGAGATGAAACCGGCATATATCGTCATTAATACATTGGCTGATCATGCCGCTGCTGTTCAGGCTGAAAGGTCCCTCCGTCCCCTCATCCCTGTAGAGAGTCAGCTGATCACCATTCCGAATCAGGCAAAAGCTGATGAATTTTCCGCACTCCTTTCCGGCCTGCTTGCAATAGCTTAATCCCTTCACCTATAATACCTGCAGGGAAAAGGGGAACTTTCAAATGAATGTGCTATTAATTGATGATGACGTACTCACGCACGACATCGTGGGGGCCTTTCTTCGTCGTTATGCTGAGGACAAGCAAACCGACGTTGCCATTAAGGCGCTACATGATTCAGTTCAGGGGATATTGGAACTCACTGAAAATGGTTCAAGGTATGATATCATCCTTCTCGACATACGACTTCCCAAACTCGGTGGCGATGAAATCTATAAAAGCATATCGATGAAAATGCCCGAGTTGCTGGATCGCATTATCGTCATCACAGCTTCTCCGCATCAGCTGTATGAAAAGCTGCCCGATCGAGATCTTCGCGTACTCGGCAAGCCGTTTCGCTATGACATGTTCGAATTTCAAATATCCGACATCTATTCACCCGAAAATTCCGGGCAAAAGGCCGGCTGATTATCGCGGTCCGACTCGCCCGGCCGAGCCGAACGATAATAACAGCGCCAGCATCGGAGCCCCTGAATCGATTTTTCCACTTTCCAGCCAGCTCATCGCCTCTTCGCGGCTAATCCAGAAGGGGCGGATATCTTCATGCTCATGCTGCATGCCGCCGCCAAAGCCGGCCGGCCTAGACCTGTCTACAAGCCCCAGATAGAGATCAATACGCTCGGATGAACCGCCTGGTGTTGAGTAATAGCGCCCCAAATGCTCAACCTGATATGGCTCATACCCTGCCTCTTCAACCGCTTCTCGGCAGGCTGCCGCCACCGGCTCCTCCCCCTCATCAATCATGCCGGCCACCACTTCGATCAACCATGCCCTATCACCACGCACGGCAGGGCCAATACGGAACTGCTCAATCAGCAGCACCTCATCACCCTCCGGATCATAAAGCAGCATGGCAATCGCATCGCCCCGTTCGAGGTGTTCACGATGGATCTTAAGCGGCTCACCTTCGAAAGAGTCGTGCTCCACATCGTAGCCATCAAGCTTGAAAAACCCACGATAGAGCGGTTTTTTACCGATCAATTTATACCTCATACATCACCTCAGGCATCAGACTATCGACATTGCGTTAAAACGGAAAACAACGATGCCCTTCACGAAACCGATCTGTTGCTGCTACACTGGGGCACATGAAGATTCTGGTCGTTGAAGACGAAGAGCGCGTTGCCCAATTCATCCAAAAGGGATTGAAAGAGGAGGGTCATGCCGTCGATGTCGCTTATGATGGCGAAGATGGCGGTTTTCTTGCCGAGGTAAATGATTACGATCTGATCATTCTTGATCTGATGCTGCCGAAAAAAAATGGCCTGCAAACCTGTAAAGAGATCAGAGATCACGGCGTCAACACACCTGTACTGATGCTGACCGCCAGAGATAGTGTTGAAGACAAAGTGCGGGGTCTTGATGCCGGCGCAGACGACTATTTGGCCAAACCCTTTGCTTTCGAAGAGCTTCTGGCTCGAGTACGGGCATTGTTACGGCGCCAATCTGAGAGCAAGACACCCACGCTGAAAATCGCTGATCTGGAGCTTGATCCAATGAGCCGACTGGTGACGCGTTCCGGCAAGCCGATCCGCCTGACCACCAAAGAGTATGCACTGCTTGAATACCTTCTTCGCAACCCGAAGAAGGTGCTTTCACGCACACTGATCGGTGAACATGTCTGGGATATGAATTTCGATCCTGAAAGCAACGTCATTGATGTCTACGTCAGTCATCTGCGTAATAAAGTGGATAAAGGTTTTGAACCACCGCTGATTCACACACTACGCGGTCAGGGGTATATCCTGAGCGACGACGCACCGCCAACTTAAACCCTCACTGGAAGAACTTCTGTCTTCACTGAGCCCAAACTCCAAGCTTAACCGCATACGCTCCAACATCTTTCACACCTTTCGTGGACGGTTGGCCATACTCTATATCAGCGTCGAGCTTTTCATCCTCGCCATTGCAGCAGTTCTTATCTACCTGACACTTTCCATGCAGGTTTATGACGAGGTGGATGAGTCCCTCCATCAACAAGCCCAGAGTGTTGTGAATGAGCTGGAACAATCCCGTTTCCACTACTGGTCATTCCATCTGAACGAATTTTCTAAGCACTTCTACGGCACCGTCCAGTTGATCGGTGCCAACGGTATTGTCCAGTTTGCCACACGAAGCAACCTGATCGGTAAAGGAGGGAACGAGGTCAGCAAGGCTCTGGGCAAAGCGCTTAAAGGCGACTCGACCGTATTCATCTCCACCCGTTCACTTCTGAGAAAAGATAATATCCGAGTCATTGCCATGCCGGTACGTCGAGCCGGAAACGTAGTTGCCGTACTGTTGTTGGGACGCAGCACCAGCGAAATTCAGGGCTTTTTCAAGTGGCTCTATCTGCTTGGCGGCCTGCTCGGCCTCATCTCCATGATTATCAGTGGCATGGCCGGATACATTATGGCTGGCAGGGCACTGAGACCGATTAATGAGATCACCACAACGGCACGAGCCGTGGCCGCAGGCGACCTTACCCGACGCCTGCAATCGGAGGTCGAAGACAAAGAGATTCGTGTACTGGTCAAATCACTGAACAAGATGTTCGAGGACCTCGAATCGAGCTTCATGGCCCAAAAACGGTTCACAGCCGATGCCTCGCATGAACTGCGCATTCCTTTGACCATTCTTAAAGGCGAAGTTGAAGTGGCCCTTCGTCACCCACGAAGTGAAGAGGAGTACAAACACCTACTCAAACAGCATCTCGATATTATCGAGCGCATGCAGCGCATCGTGAATGACCTGCTGACACTTGCCCGTGCCGATGCCGGTCTTCTGGAGCTGGCCCAGGAGCCTGTTGACCTCTCACTACTACTGCAGGAGGTCGCGCAGCACCACCTGATTCTGTTTGCCGACAACCACATTAATCTGAACATGGATATCCAGGACAACCTCGAGGTGATGGGTGATCACAACCATATTGAACGTGTTATCTTCAACCTGCTCAACAATGCCTTCAAGTACGCTCCCGAACTCTCAACCGTAACTCTCTCCGCCCATGCAGAGAATGACACGGCCGTTATCTCCATTATTGATGAAGGCCCCGGTATTTCGCAGGAGCATCAGGCCCGCCTCTTCGACCGTTTCTACCGGGCAGATGATGCAAGAGCCCGTAACGAGGGTGGTGGGGCCGGCCTTGGCCTTGCCATCTGCAAACGTATTGTGGAGGCTCACAAGGGTGAAATTCAGGTTGTAAGCAAAGAGGGAGAAGGGGCAACATTTATAGTTCGCCTAGCACTGAGCAGCGCCAATCCGGGTTTTTCCCAGCGCCTTAACTCCATTATTGATCAACAATAGAGCATGTTCGCCATAACGAATCCGTGTTTACATTTCGCCTTTAAAGCGGCTGGTCAATCAAACTAAAAACGACTCGATTAAAACACCTGTCTACTTAACTGAATCAACCACCAACAATGGCCAGAAGAATGCCGGCAGCCACCGCTGATCCGATCACACCGGCCACATTCGGACCCATGGCATGCATCAGCAGATAGTTGTGGTGATCGGCTTCCAGACCCACTTTGTTGACCACACGCGCCGCCATCGGGACAGCAGAGACGCCGGCCGCACCGATCAACGGGTTGATCTTACCGCCGCTCAGGCGGTGCATCAGTTTACCCATCAGCACACCAGCGGCAGTACCAACCGCAAAGGCGGCCATGCCAAGCAGGAGAATACCGAGGGTCTCGACATTCAAGAACTTTTCAGCAGACAGTTTTGATCCAACTGCCAGGCCAAGGAAAATCGTGACGGTATTGATAATCTCGTTCTGCGATGCCTTGGAGAGACGGTCCACTACGCCGCATTCACGAAGCAGGTTACCAAAGGTGAGCATACCGATCAGCGGAACAGCTGTCGGCAGGAAGATGATGCAGAGAATCAGTACAACCAGCGGAAAGGCGATCTTCTCCTTCTGGCTGACATGGCGCAGCTGCTGCATCTTCACCTTGCGTTCCGACTCGGTGGTCAGCAGACGCATGATCGGCGGCTGGATAAGAGGCACCAAGGCCATATAGGAGTATGCGGCAACGGCAATTGCACCGAGGAGATCAGGGGCCAAACGGGAAGCCAGAAAGATTGCTGTCGGACCATCGGCACCGCCGATAATGCCGATAGCGGCAGCATCGGCCAGAGAGAAGTCAAAGCCGGGAATCGCATTGAGAGCCAGTGCGCCAATCAGTGTGGTAAAGATGCCGAACTGTGCAGCGGCACCCAGCATCAGGGTGCGAGGCATGGCAATCAGGGCGCCGAAGTCGGTCAGCGCACCCACACCCATAAAGATGAGCAATGGGAAAATACCGGTCTCAATACCGACATGGTAGATCATACCGAGCATCCCTTCAGGGCCGGAGATATGAGCAACCGGCACATTACTCAGAATGGCGCCGAAGCCGATGGGAACCAACAGCAGCGGTTCGAATTTTTTGGCAATGGCGAGGTAGAGAAGCAGGATACCGACGCCGATCATCAGCACCTGACCCCATTCGAAGTTGGCAATACCGGTCGTAATCCAGAGTTTATCTAACACTTCATTCTGCATGAACTATTTCACCCACTTGATTTGAGAAACTTGATTATGCAATGGTGACAAGCGGCTGACCGACAGTCACGGCATCGCCCTCTTTCACTTCCACGCTGACAACGGTTCCTTTATGACTGGATCGAACCTCGGTCTCCATCTTCATCGCTTCCATGATCAGGATGACATCACCATCTTCCACCTGCTGATTAGGAGCCACGTTAATCTTAAAGATATTGCCTGCCATGGGTGCGCCGACTGAGACAGCCGCCGTATTTACAGCTGGTGTTGCTGCAGCAGGCACATTGGGCTTCGGTGAGGCACCATCAACCACATCAAACGACGCCACCCTACCCTCAGGCGTCACAATAACATCATACTCCTGACCGTTAACAGCAATGGAGTAGCGCTCGGCAATACCCGCTTTTCCGGAACTTTCAGTCCCACTATCTCCTTCATCAATCTGTTCGAACGCTTCCGGATTGTTTCTGTTTTTCAGAAACTTAAGACCAACCTGAGGAAACAGGGCGTAGGTTAACACATCCTCAATCAGGTCGTCGGATAGATCCAGGCCCTCTTTATTGGCAATAGCACAAAGCTCTTCGGAGAGGCGGTTCATCTCATCATCGATCAGGTCAGCAGGACGGCAAGTGATGGGACTCGCACCCTCCAGAACCTTCACCTGCAACTCTTCATTCACCGGTGCTGGTGTTTTACCATACTCACCTTTGAGAACACCTGCCGTCTCCTTGGTAATCGTTTGGTAACGTTCACCGGTCATCACATTGAAGACAGCCTGCGTACCGACAATCTGAGAGGTTGGCGTTACCAGCGGCAGATAACCCAGATCCTTGCGAACCTTGGGAATCTCTTTAAGAACATCGTCAAAACGATCGGCGGCATTCTGCATCAGCAGCTGACTCTCAAGGTTGGTCAGCATGCCGCCCGGCACCTGTGCCACCAGAATACGGGAGTCAATACCCTGTAATGAGCCCTCAAATTTCTGATATTTTTTTCGAATCACTCTCAAATCAGAAGCAATCTCTTCCAGAAGTTTCAAATTTAATCCGGTCGCCCGCTCATCATCTTCCATAATGGCCACCACCGACTCGGTTGCAGAATGGCCATAAGTGTGGCTCATGGAGGAAATGCTGGTATCAACCACGTCGACACCAGCCTCTATCGCCTTAACCAGCGCGGCTGTACTCATGCCAGTCGTGGCATGGCAGTGCAGGGAAATCGGAATGGAAACAGCTGCTTTTAGCTGTGAAACCATCTCATAAGCCACGAACGGCTTGAGCAGGCCTGACATATCCTTGATACAGATGGAATGGCAGCCCATATCTTCCAGCTGCTTACCCATATCAATCCACATATCGAGTGTGTGTACGGGGCTCACTGTGTAAGACATGGTTCCCTGAGCGTGTTTATCAACGGCAATGGTGGCCTTAACAGCTGTTTCCAGATTCCTGATATCGTTCATGGCATCGAAGATTCGGAACACATCCATGCCATTTTCAGCCGCACGCTCGACAAACGCCTTGACGACATCATCGGCGTAGTGACGGTACCCCAGAAGGTTCTGCCCACGAAGCAGCATCTGGGAACGGGTGTTCGGCATAGCCTGAGTGAGCAGGCGCAAGCGATCCCAAGGATCTTCTCCAAGAAAACGAATACATGAGTCAAAGGTGGCGCCACCCCATAGTTCCGCCGACCAGTAGCCGATACGATCCAGCTTCTCTGCAATGGGTAGCAGATCATCAATACGCATACGGGTGGCTAGAAGGGACTGATGACCGTCTCGCAGAACGAGTTCGGTAATTCCCAATGGCTGATTCATCATGTAAAGAGTACTCCTTCGCTCATCCAGAAACTATTTTGAGTGATCTGCACGATAGCGGCTGACCGCTTCGGTCAGGACAACAAGCAGATCGTCACGGCTTATCGACTCTGTAGCAGCATCCACCTCAACGGACTCGCCTTTCTGAATGATCATCGAAACCAGCGAGACAATGCCGACGAGCAGGCCAAGAAACAGGAAAACCACACCCATTCCAACACCCATCAGTTGCATACCCTGCGCTAAAAGTTCATTCATATTGAGATGGTCCTCACGCCTTAAATGCCCTTCTTACTTTCCTGAAGGGTGGTGAAGGATAGGGAAAATGGCTTCAAAATTCCACTTGCGATTTATGGATAGCCACCTGATTCACTAGGCAATGAGTCCTTTTACATTGAATAAAACAAACTTTTTATCACTCTGAATCACAATAGATGTGCCACAATTGTCGACAGCGGTTTCCGCCGCTACAATGCAGCTTCCAGTCAGGAGGCTAGCTACTTTGTTCAAACGTATTTTGATCGCAAACCGTGGCGAGTGCGCCATTCGAGTGATTCGTGCATGTAACGAATTGAACATTGAGTCCGTCGCCATCTATTCCGAACCGGACAGCCATGCACTTCATGTTAAAAAGGCCGACAAAGCCATCCTGATCGGTCCTGACCCGGTCAAAAGCTACCTGAACATTCACCGTATTGTTGATATCGCCATCAAAGCCAAGTGCGATGCCATTCATCCCGGATACGGATTCCTCTCTGAAAACCCCGAATTTGCTGAGGCCGTCAATAAAGCAGGCATCACCTATATCGGCCCGTCTCCGGACGCTATTGCCAACATGGGTAGCAAAACAGCAGCCCGAACAGCCATGCTTGCAGCAGGCGTACCGTGCATTCCGGGAACCGAAGCCTCTCTAACCGGCTCAGATGAGGCCTTGAGCGTGGCACGCGAAATGGGCTACCCAGTCATGCTCAAAGCTGCTGCCGGTGGTGGTGGTCGTGGAATCCGTCGTTGCAACAATGATGAAGAGGTCGTTGAAAACTATGAGATGACCCAACGCGAGGCGCTGGCTGCATTCGGTAACGGCGAACTATTCATGGAGAAGTGCATCGTTGAACCCCGTCATATCGAGTTTCAAATCCTAGCCGACTCGCATGGGAATGTGGTTCACCTCTTTGAACGCGACTGCTCCATTCAACGCCGCAATCAGAAACTGATCGAAATTGCCCCCTCAAACTACATCTCTGATGACCTTCGTGAGCGGATGGGTGCTGTAGCCGTGCAGGCAGCCAAGGCTGTGAATTATGTTAATGCAGGCACGGTTGAGTTTCTTGTCGACAGGAATCACGACTTCTTCTTTATGGAGATGAATACACGCCTGCAGGTTGAGCACACCATCACCGAAGCGATTACCGGGATCGACATCGTTGCCTCGCAGATCGAGATAGCGGCTGGAAACGAACTTCCATTCAGCCAGGATGAAATCGGCTTCAAGGGTCACGCCATCGAATTCCGCATTAATGCCGAGGATCCGCAAAACGGCTTCTTCCCGACTCCGGGAACGATTACCCGTTACTTCTCTCCGGGCGGGCCCGGTGTGCGCGTCGATGGTTGTGTGTCAGCAGGCTATGACATTCCGCCGCACTATGACTCCATGTGTGCAAAACTGACGGTTTGGGGACCAACATGGAAACATGCCGTGACCCGCTCTCAGCGAGCGTTGAAGGAGTATGATATCCGTGGCGTCAAAACCACGCTCCCCTTCTACCGAAATATTGCGGCATCGGACGTATTCATGGGCGGGCAGTTTGATACCGGTTTTATGGAGCAGCACCCGGAACTACTTGATTACAAACCGTTTGAAGCACGTGAAGATATTGCAGCCGCAGTAGCCATCGCCATTGCAGCCCATGCCGGATTATGAGGATTGATGAAATGAGTGACACTAAGAAAAAGCTAGCCATTACCGAACTGGGTTTGCGGGACGGGCATCAATCCCTGCTGGCGACCCGCATGCGACTGGACGACATGCTGCCAATTTGCGAAAAGATTGATCAGGTTGGATATTGGTCGGTTGAAGCATGGGGCGGCGCCACATTCGATACCTGCCTGCGTTACCTGAAAGAAGGGCCCTGGATTCGTCTGCGCGAACTGAAAAAAGCGATGCCCAACACGCCGATTCAGATGCTGCTTCGTGGACAGAACCTTCTGGGTTACCGTCACTACGCCGATGACGTAGTTAAAAAGTTCGTCGACATGGCTGCAGCCAACGGCGTGGATGTATTCCGCACCTTTGATGCCATGAATGATCTGCGCAACCTACGAACTGCCATCGCACAGGTGAAGAAAAACAACAAGCATGCTGAAGGAACGATCTGCTATACCGTAAGTCCGGTTCACACGCTCGACCACTTTGTCGACCTCGGCAAGGGACTGGAAGATATGGGCTGTGACACGTTGGCCATCAAGGATATGGCGGGCCTGTTGACACCTGCTTCCATCCGCGAACTGGTTACCGCCTTGAAAGGGGCTGTCTCTATTCCATTGCACCTGCACTGTCACTCCACTGCAGGTGTTGCTGAAATGGTTCAGTGGGAAGCGGTTCACGCCGGCTGCGACATTATTGACACGGCCATCAGTCCGTTATCCGGCGGCACAAGCCACCCGGCCACTGAATCAATGGTAGCCGCTTTTGCCGGTGGCCAGTTCGATACGGGTCTTGATTTGGAGCTGTTGCAGGAGATAGCAGCCTATTTCCGTGATGTGCGTAAGAAATATGCCCGTTTTGAATCGGATGTTACCGGTGTCGATACTCGTGTACTGATCAACCAGATCCCTGGAGGCATGATTTCCAATCTGGCCAATCAGCTGAAAGACCAGGGCGCACTCGATAAGATGGATGAAGTTCTCGAAGAGATCCCGCGCGTACGCAAGGATTTCGGCTATCCGCCACTAGTAACGCCAACCAGTCAGATTGTTGGCACACAGGCTGTGCTGAACGTCGTTTCGGGCAAAAAGTATAAAGTCATCACCAGTGAAACCAAAGGCTACCTGAAGGGGATGTACGGGCGTCCTCTGGGTGAAGTGAATGAAGAGGTTCGCAAGCTCGCCCTAGGCGATGAAGAGCCGATCACTGTTCGCCCTGCCGACCTCCTGCAGAACGAGCTGGATCAACTAACCCGGGATGTCGGAGACAGAGCCAAATCGGTTGAAGATGTTCTCTCCTACGCCATGTTCCCGACCATTGCATTGGAGTACTTCGAAGAGCGAGAGGCAGGTGTGTTCAGGCCCGAGCCACTTGAAGAGACACCTTCGGAAGAGCCTGCTTCAGCGGCTGTTCCCGGACTTGCGCCAACCGAATTCAACATCACCATTCATGGCGAAGAGTATCACATCAAGATTGAAGGAACCGGTCATCCAACCGATGACCTCAAGCCTTACTTTGTGAAGGTCGACAATGTACTTGAAGAGGTCTTTGTCGAAACGCTGACCGAAGTGGTGCCAACACTTGATGGACGCGATATCGACTCCAAAAAGGCATCCAGAGGCTCCAAACGTCCGAAAGCGCGCAAGGATAGCGATGTCACTTCACCCATGCCCGGCAAGATCGTATCGGTCAAAGTGGCTGAAGGAGCCAGCGTTCAGGCCGGCGACATTGTCCTTGCCGTCGAAGCGATGAAGATGGAAAATCCGGTTCATGCGCCTGTTTCCGGAACGGTGAAAGCCATCTACGTTGTTGAAGGTGACAGCGTCAATCCGGATGAGTGCCTGATGGAAATCGAATAGGCATCTTCCATTCCGTATCAAAAGCCCTGCCAAGAATGCTTAGCAGGGCTTTTTTGTTGCTTTGCATCCATACCCATCTTTGGCATACAGTAAAGCCATGATGAAAACACCGGGCATCGACTTGGGCGTTCCAGCACGTATGGGTGCTGTGGGCATGCTCTACCGCATCGTCTCCGGCGAAACTGCTGCCCTGCTTAAAGGCGAGATATTCCAGCTTAAGCTTCCTGATATCATTCAGGATAGAGTCATCCTTAATCTCAAAGGGCAGGAGATCACCATCGAAGGCCTCCCCAAAACCTTGGAAGGAAAAGTCGTCACGTTCAAGGTGACTGGTAATGGCACCTTACCGCTGCTTGAACTGCTTAATCCCTCAACAAAAAAAGAGCCCCTGCCACAGACCCTGAGCGCTGAGATAAAGAGCGCACCTGCCACTGCTGAAAAAACAGAAGCGAAACCCACCACTGTTCAACCTCTTCTATTTAACACCTCAAACACAGCCTTGCGCAAAGCGACCCTTGTCTCTCCTGCCCAGACTCTTCCCCAAAACCGAACATCCTTCAAAGCAATGGTCGCTCACACGTCCGGCAAAAAGGCTGTACTAACAGCTCTTCCGGTTACCACAGGCATAACCAAAGAGCCTCCAAAAGCTACAACCGTTAAAACAGCGCATGCTGTAGCCAACACCAAGTTTCCAGAACGCCTTGTCGCCCGGGAGAATACTGCATCGCCTATTGAGATACGCCTGAATCATCTCGCAGCACCTCTAAAAAAGGGCCAGCAGCTGCTGGTGGAGATTAAGCATGCAAAAACCGGCAAGCATGTGGAGCTGCTATTGAAGCCGGCGGAGCGGACAGCGTCTCCGCCAGAAACCACCCCGCTCACCCGCCGGCCATCCAGCGCGCCCTTTCCCAGCAACACCCTGATCACTGCCAAGGTTGAACAGCGCCTTAGCAATGGGAAAATCACCTTTCAATGGCAGGGGCATCAACTGGAAGCAGCCGCCCCATCCAACGTGAAAGCGGGTGACACGCTGCTCCTGAAAACATCAGCAAACCAGAAATCTACAGCTCCTGCTCTAGCACTCGAAGTTGTCGACCTGATCAGAAACGTACCTGAAAAAGCGACCTCCCTCTTCAAACAGCGGATTGGCATGAGTGAACCTCTAAGCCAGGTGCTTCGCAACCTGACACAGCCACCCCCAGCTGCTGCCGGTGATAAACCCCTTCTTCCTGCTATCACCACCCAACTGGGAGCACTCACAACCCTGATGGAAAACTATACGGTAACCGATGCAAAGCCACTGAATGGAGACCGGTTGGCATTAATGATCCGCCACAGCGGACAACTTTATGAATCCCTAATGGGAAAAGAGATTGCCAATGGCGAGAAACCGGCAGAGGCAACAGTAAAAAATGATCTTAAAGCGATCCTTCTCAAGCTCTTCGAAGTCGCGCAGACGGCGGAGAAATCGTCGCCCAACATGCGTATTGCTGATGTCAGCGAGCAGGGCACGGCACGTATAGAGTCCCAGCAATCAATCAACCTTCTCGCATTCCAGCAGGCAGAGCCTATCCGCATGGAATTTCCCCTGATCATTCAGGGGATGCTCTCTGCCGTACAGATGGCTATCTCAATGGAACCAGGAAAAGAGCACGAAAATTCAGATCATGAAGATGAGGCACCATCGAAGGCATTTAATATCCTTTTTGCACTGGAATTGAGTCAGCTTGGAAATATCAGGGTTGATGCACGAATCACCAGTCACTCCGTACATGCAACCATCTATTCAGAGAAGCGCGAAGCTCGCCATCTCTTTCAGCAGCATATCACCCGTATTACAGAACGCCTGGAGGCGCTCGGCTTCAAGGATATTCAAATCTCCGCTGCCACTAATGAGGAACAGAGCCTAGCCAAGCAGGAAAGCTTCAGCCGCCTGGAACTGGGCCTACCCATCACTAAAGGGCTACTTGATGTCACGGGCTAAATCGTCAGGGCGACAAGCCATTGCGTTGAACTGGAACCCACATATCGATGCGGTTCCTACGGTCTCTGCAACCGGAAGTGGCGCACTGGCCGATGAGATCATTCGTATCGCCAAGGAGAACAACATTCCGATCCGTGAAGATCGTGATCTCGTTCAGATTTTGTCTCTGCTTGATATTGGCGAAGCCATACCCGCAGAGGTACATACCGCCATTGCTGAAATCCTCGCTTTTATCTACTGGACCAATCAACGATATACCGAGGTTTTCAAAGATTAGTTAGGGAACCCTGAATGCCCCTTTAGTGACCTGAGGCACGGCCGGACCAACTACCGCTTCATAACCTGAACCCATGTTTGAGTTGATGTTATGGATATCCGGACATGCGATGCAACACCCGCGCACGCTGATCAACTACAACCGCATTGCCGGCTGGAAACTTCTCTTTCCGGTCCTGCTGATCATGCTCCTGCTGAGTTGGCCGATGTTCGTTTCAGCCGCCACCCATCATGACTCCGTATCCGAATCAACACTGCGATCAACACTGCTACGCCACTTCGACCGCTGGGAAGGCGCCCCGTACCGCTTCGGCGGCAACAGCCGTTACGGTGTCGACTGTTCCGGTTTTGTTCACATCACCTTCCGCGATGCGCTCGGCATCGACGTGCCCCGTTCCACCGAGCTGCTGTCACGCACGGGTTACCGGGTCTTATCACGCCACCTGATTGCCGGAGACATCATCATTTTCCGTACTTCACGCAGTAATCTCCATGCCGGAATCTATGTCGGAAAGGGCCAGTTTATCCATGCATCCAAGTCAAAAGGGGTGATCCTTTCCGAACTCTCCAACCCCTATTGGGCGGACGCTTACGAGAAGTCTCTCCGGGTCATCGACCGACGCATTTAATTTCACACCGTTTCTGCTAGTTTCCCGCCTCTTATTCATTGGAGGCCCCAAGTGACTCAAACTGTGACCCATATCCGCATTGCAACCCGCCGATCTCCGCTTGCCCTCTGGCAGGCCGAATATGTATCAGCCGAACTCAAACGGCTCGACCCGAATGTCACCACGGAACTGGTCAAGATTGTCACCAAGGGCGACAAGATTCTCGACGTACCGCTGGCACAGGTGGGTGGTAAGGGCCTGTTCACCAAAGAGATCGACGAAGCATTGCTTGATGGCCGTGCCGATATCGCCGTCCACTCCATGAAGGACGTACCGACCCAATTGCCGGAAGGCACCAGCATTCGCGCACATCCGAAACGCGAAGACCCGACCGATGCCATCGCCACCATTACCGGCGGCGATATGGATACCCTTCCTGCCGGTGCCAGGATCGGCACCTCCAGCCTGCGCCGTATTGCCCAGCTGAAGAAGAAGTATCCCTCTTTCGAATTTATCTCCATTCGCGGCAATATCCAGACACGCCTCTCCAAGCTTGGTGAAGAGGTCGATGCCGTGATTCTCGCTTCTGCCGGTGTTCGCCGTATGGGCATGGCCGACAAGATGCACCAGTTCATCGGCACCGATATCATGCTGCCGGCCGTGGCACAGGGAACACTGGGAATCCAGACCCGTGATGCCGATGATACAATCAATGCACTGGTGGATCAGATGAACGATCCTGAAACAGTCATCCGCACAAAAGCAGAACGTGCTTTTCTTGCTCATCTGGAAGGCGGTTGCCAGGTACCGATCGCCGCCTACGCCACACTCGATGGCGAGACCCTGACCCTGAAAGGGCTGGTGGGTGAAGTCGATGGTTCGCTGGTGCTGCAAAGCGAAATTACCGGCCCTGCCATGGATGCGGAGAGAATGGGCATTGCCCTCGCCGATGAACTGCTTGATGCCGGCGCCCGAGAAATTCTTGAGCGGCTTTATGCCGCAGTTGGTGCTCACTAATTACGCCCCTTCAGAAACAGGCTTCCTTAAAAAATCTTAAGAGTCGTTTAACGGCCCTTTGATCTTTACAGGCTATGGTTTCGCCATCGATAAGCAGAAGGAGGCATGAATGCAACTGGCAGAATTGATTCACGCAACTGGAAAATTCTTTACCAACAATGGGCCGGCCTTTGCTGTCCTTGGTATCTATACCGGTATTGTGGTCAGCTATATCGACGCGATTTAATTCCTTTTCTATCTCTTAATAGAATCTAAAAAGAGGCGGGCTTAGTACACCCGCCTCTTTTTTTCTGCCTGCCATTATTTTTCTTGAAAGGGTCTGGCCGAACATCCAACGTTCAGGCCTATGAGCAACCAAGATAACCCCCTCCTTCAAGGGCTAAGTACCGAGCTACCCCTGTTTGACCAAATTGAGCCGAAGCATGTGCTGCCGGCGCTGAATCACATTCTGGAATCCAATCAGAAAACAGTCGATCGGCTTACCGGCGTCGAACATCCGGGCTGGGATAACTTCATGGCACCACTCGAACTGCTCGACGAGCAACTCCAGCGTGTATGGGGTCCGGTCACCCATCTCAATGCGGTGAAAAACTCCGACGAATTAAGACCGATCTACCAGGAGAGCGTGCAGAAGGTCTCCGCCTACCATGCCGACCTGGCCCAGAATGAAGCCCTCTACGCCGCCATCAAAAAGGTGCGGACGGATGAAGCGTTCGACACCCTGACCGAGGAACAGAAGCAGGTGGTCGAGCATGCCCTGCGTGATTTCCGGCTCTCTGGCGCCGAACTTAAAGGGGCTGACAAAGAGCGCTACAAGGCAATCCAGATGCGCCTGTCAGAACTGGCCACCACCTTTGAGCAGCATGTGCTGGATGCCACCCGCGCTTTCGAACTTCATATCAGTGATGAGAATGACCTGGCAGGGCTGCCGCAATCCATTCGCGATGGTGCTGCTCAGCGAGCCAGAGAGAGCGACACCTACAAAGAGGCAGGCGACTGGCTCTTCACTCTCGACATCCCCTCCTACCTGCCGTTCATGCAGTACGCGGAGAACCGAAGCCTGCGCGAACGCATGTATAACGCCTTCGTCACCCGTGCCTCAGAAGGCGAGCTTGATAACGCCCCTGTCATTGAAGAGACGCTGAAACTTCGTAAAGAGGCCGCGGCATTGATCGGTTTCTCCGACTACGGCAGCTACTCCCTGGCCACCAAAATGGCCGAGAGCACCGATGAAGTGATCGACTTCCTGCGCGAACTGGCCCGCAAAAGCCGCAAGATGGCTGAGAGCGAGATTGCCGAGCTCAAAGCCTTCGCCAAATCCGAACTCGCTATCGATCAGCTGCAAGCATGGGATGTGCCGTTTGCCTCGGAGAGATTGCGCCTGCACACCTACGCCATCTCGGAAGAGGAGCTGAAACCCTATTTCCCCGAACAGAAGGTTTTGAACGGCATGTTCGCTCTGGTCGAGAAGCTGTACGGCATCGATATTCGCGAAGAAGATGCGCCAAAATGGCACAAGAATGTCCAATTCTTTGCCATTTATGACCAATACAATTCTAAAATTGCCGGTTTCTATCTCGATCCTTACGCCCGGGCACACAAGCGTGGCGGCGCCTGGATGGATGAGTGCACCGTCCGTTTTCACAAACAGGACGGATCGCTGCAGCTGCCGGTCGCCTACCTAGTCTGTAACTTCGATGCGCCGGTTGGCGAGAAGCCGGCACTGTGGACACACAACGAGGTGATCACCCTCTTCCACGAGTTCGGTCACGGCCTGCATCACATGCTGACCGAAGTCGCCACACGCAGTGTCTCCGGTATCAACGGCGTGCCATGGGATGCTGTCGAACTGCCCAGCCAGTTTATGGAGAACTTCTGCTGGGAGCGTGAGGTCGCCAACCTCTTCGCCCGTCACTTTGAAAGTGATGGACCGTTACCGGATGCACTCTTCGGCAAGATGGTTGCCGCCAAAAACTTCCAGTCCGGCATGCAGATGCTGCGCCAGATCGAGTTCGCCCTGTTCGATATGCTGCTGCATACCGAGTTTCTTCCCGAGGGTGACCGCTCCGTCCAGCAGCTTCTCGATGAGGTGCGTAGTGAGGTGGCTGTGCTTACGCCTCCCGCCTTCAACAAGTTCCAGAACAGCTTTTCACACATCTTTGCCGGCGGTTACGGTGCCGGTTATTACAGCTACAAGTGGGCCGAAGTGCTCTCGGCCGACGCCTATGCCGCCTTTGAAGAGGAAGGCGTCACCAATCCGACGACGGCAAGCCGTTTCCGCCAGTCGATTCTCGCCATCGGTGGCAGCCGTGACCTGATGGAGAGCTTCGAAGCCTTCCGTGGCCGGAAACCGAGCGTGGATGCGCTGCTTCGCCACTCAGGGATTCAGTAGAAGCAATGGTTCGCCTGATCCCCCTGCTGCTTTTACTGGCCGCCTGCTCCGCTTTCGATAGCAGTGCTCCGGTCATATCCCAGCAGGAGCTGTTGCAGCGGATCGAGGCGAAAGCGGATATGTTGGTTCTTGATGTGCGCACACCGGGTGAGTTCAGCGAAGGTCATATACCGGGTGCATTTCACATCGACCATCGTGAGATCGAAGCTCGGATCAAAGAGATAGACTCCTTTCGCAATAAACCTGTCGTCGTCTACTGCTACTCGGGAATACGCGCCGGCATGGTTGAAAGCCGCCTCATAGAACAAGGCTTCACGCAGGTGCAACACCTGAAGGGCGATTGGTCAGAATGGAGTCAAAATCGGCTTTCTTCTGACCAATAGAAGCTCTAACCCTCAATATCACCAACGCGAGAATGCTCCGCCCGGATGTGCTCTGCCAAACGCTCGCTCACCTTTTTCATGGCTACTGTAACCGCGTCCACCAGACTGTCCGAGGCAGCAGTTTGAAATCGCTGGCCGGCTGGCGACTCCAGAAAACGGATATACTCCGCCAAGTCGGAAATTCTTACCTCTCTATACATATAGGCCATAAAAGCCGATGTATATGCCTTTGCCGAAGCGCCAACCGCATTTTTTGCAGCTTCCAGCGTCTGTTGTTGCTGGGCATAAGAAACCGATCCATTCATCAACGTTAATAGCATCGACTCGGCAACACTTTCACCAACCATAGCCGAATATTCCGAAGCCCTGACAGCTCTATCAAGCCGCTCAAGGCTTGCCCGATAACGGGATGATGCCAGTGACCCCTGCTGGTTGGAGAGCCAAGTTTCAAAAGCTTTTACGCCTTCAGCCGTGGATACCTTGCTTTCGATTTCATTGAAATACTGTCCCAAGGGTGAACGCCACCAATTCAAAGCTCTCTCAGCATCCCCGGAACGCAGCTGTTCGCTGATACCTTTCCTGACTTCATTAGAGATCGCTGCTGTATTAATCTCACTACGAATAATTGAAGCAAAAGCCTTATCGAACTGCTTATCCTGAGATTGCGATCGGGCGCCTTCGATGATTGCACCGGGCAACTGGTCAATCTGATACTGAAGGCCCGAGGCCTCCATCAATTGCCGTACTGTCGCCATGTCTGTCGCCCATACAGCAGATGGAGATGTCAACATTACCAGACAAACGACCACTATTTTTCCAGTTATTTTCATTGCCCCTCCACCCCAACAGAGTTCTACCGACTATAGATCAATGTTGCCATTGCGCCAAATTATCCTGCTACTATCAGTCCTTGAAATAGGCCGGGTCGATCTTGTACTGCTTGAGAAGCTTACGAACAGTGTTGCGGTTAAGCCCGAGCATCTCAGATGCCTTGAGCTGATTGCCATGACACTTCTCCATGACCAGCACCAACAGCGCAGGCTCCACCTGTTCCAATAGATGCTTATGCAGGCCGGTAGCCTCGGCATAACCCAACTGGTCCATGTAGGCTTTGATGGTACGGCGAACCGCATCACCCAAGGTCTCCAGGCCATCCTCAGGTTCAGCATGGCCGATGGCCAATGCCACATCCGAAAGTGTGATGCTGGCACCAGGAGTAAGAATCGCCAGTCTTCGCATCACGTTTTTCAACTCGCGCACATTCCCGTACCAGTCATAACGCTTGAGCAGCTCCAACCCATCATCAAGAAGAATCGGAACATTCATGTCCAACTCCTCAGCCGCTTGCTTGAGCAGAAACTCAGCCAATTCGGGAATATCATCACGTCGTTCGCGCAGAGGCGGGATATGGACCGGAATGACATTTAAACGGTAATAGAGATCCTCTCGAAACTCGCCCTTCCGGATCTTCAGCTGTAGATCCTGATGCGTCGCAGCCAGCAGGCGCACATTGACGGAGATATCCTTATTGGAGCCGACACGCTGAATGGTTCCTGTCTCCAGCACACGAAGAAGTTTGGCCTGAAGCGCAGC